>RFXC01000147.1 GCA_009921765.1 Betaproteobacteria bacterium
GCCAGCGTCCACCACCACCAGCTCCCTCACCAGGCCGGCCGGAGCCTGGGCCAGGTCTGCCAGCAGCAGCGGCAGGCGCCGGGCTTCGTCGTGGGCGCGCCGGGCGAGCGTTCCGATCACATCGTCGGCTTCAATACCTTCCACCATGATGAGCGGCCAGCCCATCGCGCGCACCAGCTCATGGATCATCGGAATCTGCCTCGCCAGGTCGGCGGGCATGGCGCTTCGCTGCGCCTTGTATTCTGGATAGATCGCGTCGCGAAAGGTGGGGCCCGGCGCATCGAATACCACCGCGCCGTGCGAGGCCCCGAGGTTCAGCCGGGCGTCAGTCCGCAACCTTCTGAGCATGGCCACCATGCCGTAGATGGCGCCGGTGGGCTCACCTTCACGGTTGCGCAGATCGGGCAGTGCGTGAAACGCCCGGTAGAGGTAGCTCGAACCGTCGACCAGCAGCAGGGAACCGTCAGTCATGGGTTGAGACCCGAAAGAGCGTGTTGTGGAAGGTTGACAGCCACGCGTAGGGCATGCGGGAAAGCGTTGGGGGACGGCTACTTGCGCTCGGAAGGACGCTGCAGCCTCACGTAGAGGGCGCCGATTATGTCAGAGTTCAACCTTGCAACCGACCGGTTCCGACAAGAATGCTGTCCGATGGCTGTCTTCACCCCGATCACCGACTCTGACGTCCACTCGCTCCTCGCCGGCTATGCGGTGGGCGAGCTTGTGGGCTTCGAGGGCATCGCAGCAGGCATTGAAAACAGCAATTTCTTCGTCGACACCACCTGCGGGCGTTATGTGCTCACCATTTTCGAGCGCCTGTCCGCGCAGCATCTGCCCGCCTACCTCGGCCTCATGCGCCATCTGGCCGCACGAGGCATTGCCTGCCCGGATCCGGTTGCCCGCCAATCGGGCGAGCTCCAGCACACGCTGCACGGCAAGCCCTGCGCACTGGTCACGCGCCTGACCGGCCGATCGGTCGAACATGCTGCGGCCGCGCACTGCGCCCGGGTCGGTGCGCTGCTCGCCGCCATGCACCGCGCGGCGGCCGACTTCACCGGCATGCCCGACAACCCCCGCGGCCGACGCTGGTGGACGCAGACCGCCCCGCAGGTCCGCGAATTTCTCGATGCCCCGCAACGCGCGCTGCTCGAAACCGAAATGGCCGAGCAGCAGGCGTTTTCGGCAAGCGCCGACTTCGCAGCCCTGCCAGGTGGGCCGGTGCATGCCGACCTGTTCCGCGATAACGTCCTGTTCGGCGCGCCCCGCCCCGGCGAAATCGCTCCGCCGCTTTCCGGTGTGATCGACTTCTACTTCGCCGGACACGACAGCTGGCTCTATGACCTTGCCGTCACGGCGAACGACTGGTGTATTGATGAGGCGAGTGGAGAATTCGATCGCGACCGCCTGCATGCGCTCCTCGAAGCCTACCGCCGCGAGCGGCCACTTACCGAGGCTGAGACGCGTGCCTGGCCTGCGATGCTGCGCGCCGCCGCACTTCGGTTCTGGCTCTCGCGCCTCTACGACCTCCACTGTCCGCGACCGGCCGAGGTCATCCAGCCCAAGGACCCGGCGCATTTCGAGCGTATATTGCGCGCGCGGCGCCTCAGCGTTCCGGCGCCCGATTAATCTGCCACGTCATCGCCTCGTCTGACCCCCACGCTTTCATCATGCAGATCGCCCGCCTTCCTGCGAAAACCGGTTTCCGTTGGGTACTCGATGGCTTCCGGTTGCTCCGCCGCCAGCCCGTTGCGCTGGTGGCCATTGCGTTCCTGAACCTGGCCCTGATGGGCGTTTCGATGATCGTGCCGATCATCGGCTCGCTCGGGCCACTGATCCTGACTCCCATTTTCATGGTGGGCATGATGCAGGCGGTGCGAACCGCGGAGGCCGGCCAGAATCCCTCGCCGCTCACGCTTTTTGCCGGCTTTCGCGATGACCGCGGGCGCGCCTGGAAGCCGCTCCTCGGACTGGGCGCGATCAACGCTGTCGCCACCTTGCTGGCGCTTGCCGCCTCGGCCATGGCGGGAGGCGATGCGCTGGTTCAAATGGCCACTGGCCGCCTCGACCCGAGTGACCCCCGGTTGAACGACGCTGCGCTCGCCGGCGCACTCGCGGTCTTCATCCTCATCTACCTGCCGATCCAGCTTGCCACCTGGTATGCCCCGCTCTTCATCGCCTGGGACCGCGTACCGCTGCTGAAGTCGATGTTCTTCAGCATCGCTGCCATCCTGCGTAACCGCTGGGCGTTTCTTGCCTATGCGGTGGGCTGGGTGGCTTTCGCGGTGGTGGCATCGATTGTGCTGCGCCTCTTGCAGGGGCTGCTCGCGGGCTCGCCACTTCTATGGTCGGTGGTGCTGATGCCGCTCTGGCTGGTGGGCATCACGGCCGTGTATTGCTCCTTCTGGGCCACCTACCGAGACGCGGTCGACCGCAATCCAAGGCCTGCCGCGCCCGAAATTCAGCCCCCCGAGCCACCCCCCACGCCATAGGCGCGCGCCCAGCCCAGGGTATCGGTGGTGGGCCCTGAAGGCGCATATTCGCAGCCTATCCAGCCCGCCCAACCCAGTTCCTCGATCAGATCAAACAGGAAGGGAAAGCGGATTTCGCCGGTGCCCGGTTCGTGACGACCCGGTACATCACCCACCTGCAGATGACCAATGTAGGGCCAGGCTTCACGCATCCGGTCGGCAATTGAACCCTGCTCGGTCTGCACATGGAAGGTGTCGAAACAGAGCTTCACATTGTCGCGGCCGATTTTCCGAATCACCTCCACGCCTTCTTCGACCCGGTGATAGAGGAACTCCGGAAAGCGGGCTTTCGCACAGGGCTCGAGAATGAGCGTGATACCAGCCTGCGCCGCGCGCTCTGCTGCCCAATCAAGGTTGCGGATAAAGCGATCCATGCAGTCGGCGCGATCGAGATCCGGCGTGATGTTGCCAGGCATCACATGGACATTGGGACGCCCCACTTCCAGCGAGTAGGCGAGCGCCCGCTCGACGCTGTCGCGATAGTCGGCCTCGCGGCCTGGCAGCGCTGCAAGCCCGCGCTCGCCGGCTGCCCAGTCGAAGGGCGACAGCACCTGTACCAGCGTGAGATCGAGATCGGTCAGGCGCTTGGCCAGTTCGCGCGCTGGAATATCGTAGGGAAAGGCAGACTCCACCCCGCGAAAGCCGGCGGCGGCCGCAGCTGCATAGCGGTCGATCATGGGCAGCTCGGTAAACAGCCAGCGCAGATTCGGGTCAAAGCGAAGCATTGGGCGAGTCCTTGAGAAGACGCAGTACAGCGGCGTTGTAGCGGTCGGCTGCTTCGTAGGACACCCAGTGACCGGCGCCCTTGATGAGCAGGCGGGACTGTAGCGCAGGCACCTCGTCGAGCAAGGCGTGCGCCTGATCCCAGCGACCCTCGAAGATGAAGTCGCGTTCGCCCACGATCAGATGAAGCGGGCCGGCCAGCGTGCGGATCGTATCGTGGACCAGCGATGTCCGCGCAAGCCTGCGTTTCGTCATCCGGTCGCGCTCGACGTTGCGGCCATGGGTTTCCACCGCCAGCGCATCGGCTGCGGTCGGATCGCTCAGCATGAAGGCGAGCAGATTGTGCCGATGAACCTCGTCGCGCGCGGCGCCTTCCGGCGCATCGCGCCAGGCGCGCAGGCGCCCGAACGGTGGCGGGTTGTCGCGAAACACCGGCGGCCCGGTGAGCACCAGCCGCGCGACGTGCCCAGGCCAGTCGCGTGCGAGCAGGACCGCCACCACCGTGCCGAATGAAAACGCCACCACGTCGAGCGCCCGCACGCCCGGCAGAATCTGCTCGAGTCCCAGCACCAGCCAGCGCGGAATCACATCGGCATCGTTGCCATCGGGCGGCAGCGCCGAGTCGCCCGAGCCCGGCAGGTCGGGAGCGATCACCTGGTAGCCGGCCGCAGCCAGGGCCTCGACGTTGCGGATCCAGTGGGTCCAGCTGCCCGAGCCGCCGTGAAGCAGCAAAAGCGGACGCCCCTGGCCCCACAGATACCAGACCAGCTGCCCTTCTCCGCACGGCGTCTCGACGCGCATGCCCGCGGCTGCGACGCGTTCGACCTCGGCCCGCGCCTCGAGCGGCCCGTTGGGCGTTGGCTGTTGAATCACTTCGCCATCCCCCAACTTTTCAGGCGATTGGCCGCATGGCGCGCAGCGTCCCCCTGCTGAACCGCGGACAGATAGCGGCGATAGGACTGGGCCGCTGCCTGGCGGTTCTGAAGGCCCTCGTGCGTGAGGGCAAGCAGGAAGTCGGTGTCGGGGTCGCCAGGCAGGGCCTGTGCGTAGCGGTTGAGTTCCTGCTGCGATTCGGAAAACCGCTTCTGGCCCAGCAGATTGATGCCCGAGAGCTGCATCGCCTGACCTTCGGTCGGATACACCCGGCGCGCCTGCGCGAGATAGGCCTGCGCCTCGGCGCGCCGGTTCTGCGCGATCTGGCACTTGGCCATGAGACACAGGCCGGTGTAGTCATCGGGGGCGGCTTTGAGTGCCGAGGTCAGGGCCTGCTGGGCTTCAGGCAGACGCTTGCGCGCCATGGCCTGCTCGCCAGCCTGTTGATCGGCGATTGCCGGGCGAAGCTTGCGCAGGCTCGCGGTCTGGTCCATGTAGCGTTCACGCTGTACCGACGCGGACCCGGTCGCCGCATAGCGGCCTGACGCCTCGCGGCGCATCGTGGCGAGCCGCTCCTCCGACATGGGGTGGGAACTGAACATGGTGTCGAGCAGACCCGGCTTTTCGCTTGACTGCCGGACCAGCACGCCCATGAGTTCCGACATGCCCGAGGCCGGGTAGCCAACGCCCGTCATATAAGCCATGCCCAGCGAATCGGCTTCGCGCTCGTTGTCGCGCGAATAGGCTGAAAGGAGCGCGCTCGCACCGATCTGCCCCCCGAGCGCGATGATGGGCGCCCAGTCACTCCCACGGTCCGACGCTGCGGCAGCGATGCTCACGCCCGCGATCACCAGCTCCGCAACCATCGACTGACCGGCCCTCTGCGCACTGTGCCGCGCATTGACATGCCCTACCTCGTGGCCCAGCAAACCGGCCAGCTGCGCTTCGTTGTCCATCTCGAGCAGGATGCCGCGCGTGATACCGATGCTGCCTGCAGGAAAGGTGTAGGCATTCACGTAGTTGGCATTGAGCGCCCGGCATGAATAGGGCAGCTTGGGCCGATGCGAGCGCGCAGCGATCCGGCCGTTCATCTCGCCCAGATAACGGTTGAGTGAGTCATCCTGCACCGCGCCATAGTCGTTCGAGAACTGGTGCGGCGCCTGCTTCCGGTCGATATTGATCTCGTCCTGTTCAGACAGCCCCACCAGCACCTTCTCGCCGGTGACCGGGTGCGCTGCGCAACCCGAGAGCGCCGGCAGCACCGCGGGCGCAGAGACAACGCCGATCAGCCAGAGCATGTCGCGGCGCGTAAGCGAGCCGCGGCTTGCGCGCTCACCGATTGGTTCGTTCATGGGACACCTCCAGCGGCTTGCAGACATCAATCCGCGCTAGCTTAGCGCGAGGCGGACCGCCTGCGAACGACGGTCAGTTCACCGGCTCAAGGCGGGCGACCGAGAGCGCGAGCCACTTGACCCCCTGGCGACCGAAATTGATCTGCACGCGGGCATCGGCACCCTGGCCTTCGATGCCCACGATCACCCCTTCGCCAAACCGGGCATGGGCCACCGTCTGTCCGATCCGCCAGGGGACGCCTCGGTCGAACCGCGCGGCGGCCTGAACCGCGGCGACGTCGGCGCGGCCAACGTCGGAATCACGGTCAACGCTGCGCGAACCGGACAGCCGACGCGTGTCACGCCAGGGCTCGTTTCCGCCCGAACTGCGGTTGTCGGCCCCCCGGCGACCAAACCCGTTGCCTGAGCGCTCAACGCCTTCCCACGCTCCTCCCCAGCCCTCGCGATAGCTGCTGGCAGCTGCCTGCACGCGCGGGGTCAGCCATTTCAGCGCGCCCTCGGGCAGTTCCTCGAGAAAGCGCGATCGAAGGTTGTAGCGGGTCTGACCATGCAACATGCGCGTCTGCGCAAGCGACAGATAGAGGCGGCTTCGCGCCCGCGTGATCGCCACGTACATCAGCCGGCGCTCTTCCTCCAGACCGTCGACCTCGGCAACCGAATTTTCATGCGGGAACAATCCTTCCTCGAGCCCGGTGATGAACACCGCCGAAAATTCCAGCCCCTTGGCCGCGTGCACGGTCATGAGCTGCACCGCGTCCTGACCTTCGCCAGCCTGGCTTTCACCGGCTTCGAGCGAGGCATGGGACAGAAACGCAGCGAGCGGCGAGAGCAAAGGCGCGGCGAGCGGATCGGCGGGCGCATCGGTGGCAGCCAAGAGCAAGGCGCCATCGGACACAGGGGCTGGCGCGTCGGCGAACGACTCGGGCGCCGGGCGGGTCGGTGCATCCCCCAACGGCGCCGATGCAAATGAGCTGGCGACCCCCAGGCTGGCCGGCAAGTCGGGACCGAACCCTTCTTCGGCCGCGAAGGAGACCGCGGCATTGACCAGTTCGCGCAGATTTTCAATTCGCTCCTGGCCTTCCTTCTCGGTGGCGTAGTGCGCGATCAGCCCGCTGCGATCCACCACATGCTCGACCAGATCGGCAAGCGACATGCGGGCGGTTTCCTCGCGCAGACGACCAACGAGCGACAGGAATGCGCCCACTTTCGCGGCCGCCCCGCCAGTCAGCACGGCGCCTGCGCGCGCGAGGCTCAGCGAATCGCGCCGCGCGGCGTCCTGCAGCAGTTCGATCGACCGCGTGCCGATGCCGCGCGCCGGGAAGTTGACTACCCGCAAAAATGCGCCGTCGTCGTCCGGGTTGTCGATCAGGCGCAAATACGCCATTGCATGACGGATTTCGGCGCGCTCGAAAAAACGCAGTCCGCCATAGACCCGATACGCAATTCCGGCGGAGAACAGGGCGTGTTCCAGCACCCGCGATTGCGCATTCGACCGATAGAGCAGGGCCACCTCGCGCCGCTCGAGGCCATCGCGACCAAGCTGGCGGATTTCGTCAACCAGCCACTGCGCCTCGAGCACATCGCTGAAGGCCTCATGCACCCGCACCGGCTCGCCGTCACCGGCATCGGTCCAGAGGTTTTTACCCAGGCGGCGTGTGTTGTGTTCGATCAGCGCATTGGCGCAATCGAGGATGTTGCCGTGCGAGCGATAGTTCTGCTCAAGCTTGATGAGATTCGACACCCGGAACTCGCGCTCGAACGACGACATGTTCGCCACATTCGCGCCGCGAAATGCGTAGATGCTCTGATCGTCGTCACCCACCGCAAAAACCGAGCTCTCAATGCCGGCCAGCAGCTTCAGCCACCGGTACTGCAGCACATTGGTGTCCTGGAACTCATCGACCAGAATGTGGCGAAAGCGTTGCTGATAGTGCTCTCGCAGCAGCTGATTTCGCTCTAGAAGTTCGTAACTGCGCAGAAGCAGTTCGGCAAAATCAACCACCCCCTCCCGCTGGCACTGTTCATCGTACGCGGCATAGAGTTCGACGAAACGCCGGTTGTAGTCATCAAACACCTCCACGGCCCCGGCACGCAGACCCGCCTCCTTCGACTGATTGATGAAGTACTGCAGGTTCTTGGGGGGATATTTTTCGTCGTCAACGCCGGCCGCGCGCAACAGCCGCTTGATCGCAGACAGCTGGTCCGATGAATCGAGGATCTGAAAGCTGGGCGACAGACCCGCATCGCGTGCGTGCGTGCGAAGCATCCGGTTGCACAGGCCGTGGAATGTACCGATCCACATGCCGCGCGGATTGATCGGCAACATCGCCGAGAGCCGCGTCATCATTTCGCGCGCGGCCTTGTTGGTGAAGGTGACCGCGAGGAGCGACTGCGGGCTCACCTGACCGGTTGAAATCAACCAGGCAATCCGGGTGGTGAGCACGCGGGTCTTGCCGCTGCCGGCCCCCGCGAGGATGAGCGCATGGCCGGCGGGAAGCGTCACCGCGGCAAGCTGCGCATCGTTGAGATGGGCGAGAAGATTGGACATGCCGCCATTGTAGTCATCGGGGCCGCCTCGCCTCGCGGGAGGCCCGCCCGGCTGCGCTCTCCGGCCCCGCCGCTCCGCTTTCCTCAGCCGGCGCGGTGATCGTCAGCGCGCGATGCCGTATGCTCCGCAAAAACCGCCGGGACCCGCCGCCATGACCGCGCTCCTTCTCAATATCGGCCACGCCATCGACCATCTCCTCCTGCTGGTCTTTGCAACCGCTGTCGGTGCAATCGCCGCCGATTTTGGGGTCGACAGTTGGGAGTCGCTCATGCCCTACGCCACCGGCGCGTTTTTCATGTTCGGCCTGGGCTCGCTGCCGTCGGGTCGACTGGGCGATCTGTGGGGCCGTCGGGCCATGATGCTGGTGTTCTTCTTCGGGATCGGACTGGCTTCGATCGGCGTGGCCTTTACCACCGGTCCGTGGTCCATGGCGGTCGCGCTCACGCTGGTGGGCTGTTTCGCCTCCATCTATCACCCGGTCGGCATCCCGATGCTGATCCAGTCCACCCGTACACCCGGAAAAACGATCGGTATCAACGGGTTGGCCGGCAATCTCGGCATTGCGGTCGCGGCGCTTTCCACCGGTTTTCTGGTTCAGCTCGCCGGATGGCGCGCCGCATTTGTGGTGCCAGGCGTGATCTCCATCGTCTGCGGGCTCCTGTTTCTGCGCGCCACCACCGCCGAAACCGAACCGCCAGCCAAACGCGCCCCCAAGCTGATCGACATGCCGGAGTCGGTCCGCCGACGGGTGTTTGCAGTGATGCTGATGACCGCGATCACCGGCAGCCTCGCCTTCAACCTCACCACCAACGGCAACGCCGAGCTGCTCAAGGACCGGCTGCCCACGCTTGCCACCGAACCCGCCACGCTGGGTATGTTGCTCGCGCTGGTCTACACGATTGCCTCGCTCGCGCAGCTGCTGGTTGGCCGACTGATCGACGCGGTTCCCATGCGCCCGCTGATGCTCGCCATCATGGTGCTGCAACCGGTGGCATTTTTTGCCGCCACCGCTTCCGAGGGCTGGATGATGTTCGTCGCCATGACGGCATTCATGCTGCTGGTGTTTGGCGGCATTCCGTTCTCGGATGCCATCATCGCCCGCTATATCGATGACCGGATGCGTTCACGGGTGAGCGGCATCCGGCTCACCATCTCGTTTACGGCAAGCTCCAGCGCGGTCTGGCTGCTGGGTCCGTTCGTCAAGCACAGCGGCTTTAACGCGTTGCTCATCACCCTCGCGGTCATCACCGCCTGTTCGGCCGCGGCGGCGTTGTTGTTGCCTCACAGCGCACCGCCCGCGCAAGGCGCAGCCACCTGATTCGCGGGGGGCTGCGGCCCGCGACCTCAGCCTGCGCGCGCCTCCGCCAGTCGAGAGAGGAGCAGGTGACTGGCGAGTCCCGCCAGAATCGCCCACTCAAGCGAGACGGTGATCGTGAGGACAAATGTGATCCCCATGGCGGCCGCACTCGCCCGTCCCTCATTGGCCACCGCCATGATTTCGCGTCGGTCGATCAGCGCGATCGCGACCATCAGCAACACGCCCGCGACCGCGGCAAGCGGCAGCCAGCGGGCAAGCGGCGACACCAGCGCGACGATCAGCACGAGTGCCACCGCAGCACTGATAGCCGACAGCGGCGTGACCGCACCCGCCTCCACATTCAACCCCGACCGATTGAACGAGCCGCTCGCCGGATACGAAGAGAAAAGCGACCCCGCCAGATTGGCGAGTCCTTGCGCACGGACCTCCCGCGGTCCGTCCAGCGCATGGCCGCTGCGCTGCGCGACCGCCCTGGCAATCGATACCGCTTCGGCGAGCGCGAGCAGGGTCATGACCAGGGCAGGCACGGCCAGGGTCTGAAGCGTGGCCACTGACAGATCCGGCGCCGACCAGGGCGGCCAGGCCGACGTCAGCTCTGCAGTAAACAGCAATCCCTCGCCCAGGCCGATGGCAACCAGCGCCGCCGCGGCGAGTCCGCCTGCAATCACCCCGACCAGCATGTAAGGAACACGCCTGTTCCAGGGCTTGGCAAGCATGCAGGCCAGCACGGTGCACGCCGCTACCGTGACAGTGGGCAGATGGATCTGACCGATATCGGTCATCAATCGTCTGGCGGTCTCGAACACGCCGAGGCCTCTTGGCCAGTCGAGCCCGAGCAGCGTACGCACCTGAGAATTGATGATCAGTACCGCCGCGCCAGCGGTAAAACCCACAATCACACCATGCGGAACGCGGTCTACCAGCCGCGCCACCGGCGTGAAACCAACTGCAAACTGCAGCACCCCCACCATGAAGGTGAGCGTGATCGCAAGCTGCACGAATTGCGCGCTCCCGGGCGTGGCAAGCGGCGCAAGGAGCGCCAGCACCGTCAGCGAGATGGCATTCGCCGGGCCGGTGACCATCAGGCGGCTTGAACCAAACCAGGCCGCGATGATGCAGGGCACGATGGCGGTGTACAGCCCGTACTGCGGAGGTAAGCCAGCAAGCGTGGCGAAGGCAAGCCCCTGGGGCAGCACCACCACCGCACCTGTGAGACCGGCGGCCAGGTCGGCGCGCAGGACCCCCGGGCGGCGCAGGTCGGCGATCCAGTCGGGAAGAAGCGAGCGCAAAACAGTGCCTGATCAGCGGAGCGGGGACTGAAGGAAGAGCGTCCGACGCGCTGACGGCCAATGAACGGGGCACATATAAACGGACTGAAAATCGGCGGGCATGGGCACTTGCCTGGGCGGCGGCAACAACGCTCGCCGGATTCTAATCGGCCGCGCACGCCGGGCTGGCCAATGGCGCACAATATCGGCTTTCCTTCTGTCGATTCGGACACCGCACCGGAGCGAGCGTTTGCAGGACCCCAGCCAACCCCCTTCTCCGCGCCCCGACGCATCCCCGCCA
>RFXC01000148.1 GCA_009921765.1 Betaproteobacteria bacterium
AGGCGGGGGGCTGTGAGACGGTTCAAGCCGCGGGCCGCTTCTTCGGTGGTCGCTTCTTCGGTGGCCGCTTCTTCGGCGGCCCCTTCGCCAGGGGCCCATTCCCGAGACAGATTTCGTAGCCACAGGAGCGGGAACGCAAAGCCGATTGGAATGGCCCACGGCGTGGAGAGTTCGACGATCCCAGCCAGCCCAAAGCCCAGACTCACCGCCCAGGGCGTGAACGCGAGCCAGAACACGCTGTCACGCCAGCCCTCAGGCCGCCATGCCTTCGCAAGGAGCGGAATCAGGCGCGGTGCCCTGCCGGCTCGCCGCCGCGCGAGGGCGACGAACACCGTGCAGGCAATCCACCCTGGGGCCCAGTAGAAGAAGGGCGCGAGCGCAAAGCGCACAGCCATCGACAGGTTGACTGCTCCGCCCCCCTGATCGAATGCGTAGTTGAGCATGGCGAAGTCGCTCGCTTTGAGCCAGAGCGCATGCGGCAGCAGCGCGCCCACGGTCACCGCAAGCGCCCACCAGGGGCGAGGGCTGCCGTACCACGCGCGGGCGGCCGGGTGCACGCTCGCCGCCACGAAGAGCGCAAGCAGCAGAACGCCGCTGTAGTACTTGCTGAGGAGGGCGGCGGCGCTACAAAGGCCAAGGAGCGTGCTCCAGGCCCAGCCGCGTCCGCCCGAATGGGTCAGGCTTCCGAACAGCGCGGCGGCAGCCCAGGGCCAGACCGACAGGAGCTGTGCATTGGCATTGAACTTGGAGGCCAGCGTGGTGTAGGGCAGGCACCAAAAAAGCAGCACGACCGCTGGATGGGCGAATCGGCCATGGCCCATAAGGCGCGCGAGCACGGCCACGCCGGCAAGCCCGACCGCCACATTGGCGTAGGCGAGCAGTTTGAAGGCGAAGTCTGATCGGGGCAGCAGAGCGAACCAGGTACCCGTCACCCAGGCAAAAAACGGCGGATGCTTGAAGCTTCCCCACTCAAAGGTCTGTGACCACGCGAAGCTCTCGAGCATGTCGTGGTAGCGGTCGAGGTTGGGCTGCGCGAGCGTCTGCGCGATGGTCCAGGCGAGCGCGTAGACCCCCACCGTGAAAGCGAGCGCGCGCGCGGGCTGTCCAGCGGTGCCCGTGTTCATCCCAGGCCCCAGGCGGCGGGCAGCAACTGCTGGTAGCGAGGCCAGCTGTAGCGCGCGTCGATCAGCATCAGCATGCCGCGGTCCTCAGGCGAACGGATCACGCGGCCTGCCGCCTGCACCACCTTTTGCAGCCCCGGAATGAGGTAGGTGTAGTCGTGGCCTCTTTCGAACAGTTTGTCCATGCGGGCGGCGATGGCCTCGTTGACGGCGTCCACCTGAGGCATGCCCAGCGTGGCAATGAAGGCGCCGATCAGCCTGCGACCGGGCAGATCAATGCCTTCTCCGAAGGCGCCGCCCAGTACCGCAAAGCCGATACCCTGTCCCTCGGGGTGAAAGCGCTCTAGAAAGGCGGTACGCGAGGCGTCGGTCATGGAACGGGTCTGGGCCCAGGTGGTGATGTCGGGGTGTTCAGCTCGAAAGCGCGTGAAGGCCTGTTGCAGATAGTCAAAGCTGCTGAAAAACGCGAGGTAATTGCCGGGCTCGCGATGGTACTCGCGGGCAAGCGCTGCGAGCACGCGGGGTAGCGTACGCGCGCGGTCGGTGATACGGGTGGAGACCGGTAGCACCGACACCCGCAGCCGGTCGGGGTCGAACGGGCTTGCAAGCCTGAGTGTTGAGGTGGAGTCGGGAAGGCCGAGCAGATTGCCATCGTAGTCGGGCGGATTGAGCGTCGCTGAAAACATCACCACCGAATCGGCGAGCTCGAGCCGCGGGCGGATGAAGGGCGCAGGCACGACATTTCGAAGCGTGAGCTGGGCGCGGTCGGACGTACGGGGCAGCAGGCCCTGGGCCTCGGGTAGCTCGCCCGCTTCGGCAAGGCTCAACTCGCACAAGCTGTGCTCACCAAAGTTGTCCGCGAGGCTTGCAAACGACAGGCCATCGAACCAGGCCTCGAGCACCGTGGGGGAGGCCGCGCGACCCTGTTCGGTGACATGATCGCCCAATCGGCTGTTGAATCGATGGAGCGCCCGCAGCCAATCCTCGGGCGGTTCGGGGAGCTGCTGCCAGCGCGAGGGCTCCGCGGGATCGCTCGCGGTAGAGGGCACTGTGTGCGCGTCAACGAGCTGCTCCCACTGATTGAGCAGATCGCCCACGGCACCGCGCAGGGCGGGCGGCAGTTGCGGTTGAAGCGCGATCAGGGCGGCTGCCGATGCGCTTGCGCTGTACATCGCGCGGGTGCGCGCAACCAGCTGGTGTGCCTCATCGATCAATACCGCCACCTTCCATTCAAATTCTGCGGTCAGGGCGGCCAGTACCGCATAGCGGTCGAACCAGTAGTGGTAGTCGCCGATTGCGACGTCGCACCAGCGCAGCCACTCCATCGAAAAAAAATAGGGGCAGATTCGGTGGGCGAGCGCAATTTCGCGCGTGGTTGCCTGATCAAGCAGGTCAACGTCGCAGGCCTGCCTGCGCGCGGCGGGAAGCCGGTCATAAAAGCCGCGCGCGAGCGGGCAGGATTCGCCATGACAGGCCTTGTCGGGATGCTCGCAGGCGCGCTCGCGCGCCACGATTTCGATCACCCGCAGGGGCATGCGCTGAGGGTGGGGCTGCTCGGCGCGGATCTGTGCAAAGGCGTCGAGTGCCACCTGGCGCGCGGTTGTTCGCGCTGACAGCATCGCGATCCGGTCGAGCGGACGGTCGGCCATCGCGCGCAGCGCCGGGTAGAGCGTGCCCAGGGTTTTTCCCAAACCGGTGGGCGCCTCCACGCGCAGCCGCTCACCACTGCGACAGGCGCGCCAGACCGCAGCTGCCAGTTCGCGTTGCCCAGGACGAAACGCCGGTAACGGAAAAGCGAGCGTGGCGAGCCAGCGCTGCCGTTGTTCGCGATGCCGGGCTTCGCTTCGGGCCCAGCCCGCGTAACGCTCGCACAGGCTCCCGGCGAATTCGCGAAGCGCGGCCGCACTCAGCGTTTCGCTCACCCGGCTTTCTGCTTCGAGCCCGATTTCGAGATAGACGCGCGACACCGTGAGCTGCTCGAGCCCCCGCGCCTCGCAGAACATCCAGCCATAGAGTCTCGCCTGTGCCCGATGGAGCGCCTGCTGGTTGGCGGGAATATCCTCAATCCGACCGCGGTGGGTCTTGATTTCCTCGAGATCGTTGCGGCGCGGGTCGTACCCATCGGCACGCCCACTCACCTTCAGATCGCCCCAGACCGCACTCAGGACAATCTCGCTTTCGTAGCTTTCGCCGCGTCGCCGGGCGACCAGCAGATGCCCCTCGCGACCCTGCTGCGCGGTGGGCGAAGGCGTGAAGCGCAGATCCAGATCGCCCTGGCGGGCAGCAAAGGCACACAGGGCACGAACGGAAACCGAGAGCGGTGGCTTGCCTGCGCCGCGGGCTTCGGCGCACACTGCGGGCGCTTCGCCCTCCTGCACAGGCTCTTGGCTGATGATTTCCATGACTGCACGCATTGTAGTGTTCGGCGCCATCGTCTCGCTCGCGCTCGCTCTGGCGAACCCGTCTGCCGTGCTTGCCCAGGCCGACGAAGCCTGGCGCCCGCAGCGTGGTCAAACCGGCAAGGACGTGATGTGGCTGCCCACCCCTGACGAACTGGCGTATCGGCTGCTTGAACTGGCGCGCGTGGGTCCGAACGACCTGGTCGCGCGAGGTCGAGCGGGCCGGGGTCGCAGATCGCGTTCGTATCATTCAGGGTGATCTTTTTCAGACCGATTTTTCCTCGGCTACAGTGCTCACCCTCTATCTGCTCGATGAACTCAATCAGCAGTTGCGGCCGCGCGTGCTCAGCATGAAACCCGGGACCCGGGTGGTCTCAAACAGCTTTGCGATGGGTGACTGGGAGCCTGATCATGTGGTTCGGGTGGGCACGCAGGTGGGCTACTACTGGCTGGTACCGGCCAACGTGGCGGGGGAATGGATCGTCGAGGGTCTGGCCGAAACCAGCGGCCCGGCGAGGCTCGCGCTGGTGCAGCGCTATCAGCGCCTTGCGGGCACCATCACCATCGATGGGCGGGCCCTGCCGCTCCTGTCGCCTGCCATCGACGGCGACCGCCTGTCGCTTCGCTATGTCGATGCGTCCAATCTGCTGAAAGCGGTTCGTCTGACTGTGCAGGCCGATCGCCTCGAGGGCGAGATGGTGCCTCCCTACGGCATGGTCGAGTCAATCGTCGAGCGAATCGCTGTACGGGGGCGGCGGACAGGCGGCAAGCCCTGATGGGCCTCAGCCGGTATAGCGCGCCGGCCGCTTTTCAAGAAAAGCCGCCATGCCTTCACGGGCGTCAGCCGATGCATAGTTGGTGTTGACCTGCTCGCGTTCGATGGCAAGGCCCGCGTCGGTGAGGGTGTCGCTCGCGGCGTCGATACAAGCGCGGATCGCGGCCACAGCCGTAGGCGACCAGCGGGTGATTTCCTGGCCAAAAGCGATGGCCTGATCGGCGACGGGCGAGTCGGTTGAAGCAACGCGATGAATCAGCCCCATTGCATGCGCTTCCGCTGCATCCACAGCCCGCCCGGTGAGCATCATGTCCAACGCGCGGGCGCGCCCGATCACGGCGGGAAGCAGTTGCGTGCCAGCATAGGCAGGGACCAGCGCGAGCTTGACCTCGGGCAGCGACATCTTCACATGCGGGGCTGCGATGCGCAGCGTGCAGGCAAGCGCGAGCTCCAGCCCGCCGCCGTAGGCCAGGCCGTTCATGCCCGCCACGCTGATCAGCCTGGAACGATGGAGCCGCACCAGGAGTGCGCGGGCAACATCACTTTTTGCTGTCCGCTCTTCCAGCGTGAGGCCCTGCAGTTCCCCCAGGTCGGTGCCGGCGCAGAACGCGCGGTCGCCTGCGCCAGTGATTACCAAAAGCCGAGCCCCACGGCGCCCGCAGGGGAATTCAGTTGCAGCGTCCCTCCGTCTGCGGCATGGTGAGGGGAAACGAGCCCACATCATGTCATCTGAACCGAAACGAATTCCTATCCATCTGCTGACCGGCTTTCTGGGCAGCGGCAAGACCACGCTGCTCAATGCGCTCCTCAAAGCCCCGGCGTTTGCCAACACCGCGGTCATCGTCAATGAATTCGGCGAGATTGGGCTGGACCACTTCCTGATTGAGCAGAGCCAGGACAACGTGGTGCTGCTCGATGCAGGGTGTCTGTGCTGCACAATTTCCGAATCGCTTCATGAAACGCTGGCCGAACTTTACGCAAAGCGGGTGCGAGGCGAGGTGCCACCCTTCGAGCGCGTGGTGGTTGAGACCACCGGGCTCGCCGATCCGGGGCCCATCCTGAATACGCTCCTTGGCCATCGGCTGGTGACGGCGCATTATCGATTCGAGGCGGCCATCGTCACCGTTGATACCCAGCATGTGTTGGCGCTGATTGACGGGCAGCCTGAGGTTGCCCGGCAGATCGCGATCGCTGATCGGCTGGTGCTCACCAAGACTGATATCGCGGGGGCCACGGAACCGATCCGGGCGCGATTGACTGCGCTCAACGCCTGGGCGCCCGTGGTGGTGTCGGTGTCGGGGCAGGCCGCGCTGGAAGCGTTTGCACCGCTTGATCGGTATCGGCTGGCCCGAGCGCCCATCCATGGGCAGCATGATGAGCACGATCCTGAGCATCGTCATGAGCACCCTCATGCGGACCCTCATGAGCACCAGCATCATCACCCGCATGATCGCAATCGTCACGACGACCGGATCCGTGCGGTCTGTCTCACGTTTGATTCCGCCGCCTCCTGGTCGGGCATCGCTGCCTGGTGGCAATTGCTTTCTGACATGCTGGGCGAACGGTTGCTCCGGTGCAAGGGGTTGTTGCGTGTCGCTGATACCGGGGAAAGCGTTTTCATTCAGGGTGTACAGCGGGTATTTCATCGACCCGAGCGGCTTGTTGCTTGGCCAGATGCTGACCCACGGTCACGGTTGGTCTGTATTGCCCGCGACACGACTTCGCGTGAGATTGAATCAACCCTGGTCGCGCTGCAGTGCCCCGCCGGAACCGATCCTCGCGCTGCGGCTGCAGAAATACGCGCCGTGATCACGGGTAACACCGACACGACGGGGCGGCCGTCCGGTACCATCTGATGGAAATCCCCCTTTTGTCGCCAGGTCCCTAGATGTCCGATAGTAACGATTGGTCGTTCCCCGAAGAATTGCGTCCGCGCGTCCAGGATCTCGACTTCGATCTGGTCGCCGCACTTGATGCGGTCGTGGAATTACGCGCCGAAGTGCCCGACGAGGCCTTTACTGCGTCTACGCTGGGAACTGAGCGCGGGGGCAATGCGGTGGTCATCGGCGGTGATGGCCTGGTTCTCACCATCGGTTATCTCATCACCGAAGCGCACACCATCTGGCTGACCACGCGGGCGGGGCGGGTGGCGCAGGCCTACCCGCTCGCCTACGACCAGGTCACCGGATTTGGTCTGGTGAAAGCGCTGTCCCCGCTCGAGGTGCCGCCCATGCAGCGGGGCAGTGCCGCCGATGTGGGGCGAGGTGATCGGGTGTACATGCTCAGTCATGGCGGACGCCGGCGCGCGCTGCGTACCCGCATCGCTGACAAACGCGAGTTCGCGGGCTACTGGGAATACCTCCTAGATGAGGCGCTCTTTACCTCGCCCGCGCATCCCGAATGGAGCGGTGCGGCGCTGGTCGATGGCAGCGGTCGCCTGATCGGCATTGGTTCGCTCCTCACCCAGGAAAGCGCCGACGGAGAAACCACCCAGGGCAACATGTCGGTGCCGATCGATCTTCTCGAACCCATCCTCAATAATCTGATCGAAACCGGGCAGTCAGGGCTTGTGGCCCGGCCTTGGCTGGGCATGTATGTGGGCGAGGCCGAGGGGCAACTCACGGTGGCGGGCGTGACCCAGGGGGGCCCCGCGCAGCGCGCCGGCGTGCGCACCGATGACATGGTGCTTGACGTGGCGGGCGAGCGGGTTTCGACGCTCGGTGACTTCCTCAAGGCGGTCTGGCGGACTGGGCCGGCGGGCGTGCCGGTGCCGATCACGCTTGCGCGCGGCGCCGAACTGCTGCGGCTTTCAATTCGCTCGATCGATCGCAACGACATGCTCAGCCGTCCGCAACTTCATTGAACCGTTCAAGAGGTCCGCGTGAGTTCTGAATCTGCCCGTCAACAAGAGCTCGATCAATTCCTCGCCGCGCGCAAGGCGCTGCTCGAGCACCGCACATCCTGGCAGGCTGCGGTCAGCGCGTTTCGCTGGCCCAAGCTCGAACATTTCAACTGGGCGCGTGACTATTTCGATGGCATTGCACGCGGCAACCCGGCGCCTGCGTTGCACATCGTTGAAGAGTCCGGCGAGGAAGCGCGCCTCACCTATGATGAACTGCGACGCCGCTCCAACCAGGTGGCTTCGTTTCTGGTGGCGCAGGGCGCGCGCCGGGGCGATCGAGTCCTGCTCATGCTGGGCAATGAGGTTGCGCTCTGGGAAACCATGCTGGCGGCCGTCAAGCTGGGGGCGGTGCTCATCCCTGCCACCACATTGCTCTCGGGCGATGATCTGGCCGACCGCCTGCGACGGGGGCGGGTGCGCTGGGTGATCACCAACGCGGCGGGCGTGGGCAAGTTCGCTGCGCTGGCGCCAGACACGCTGGCGGGGGTGGGGCTCATTTCGGTGCGCGGGGCGCCGACTTCAGGTTGGACCGACTTTGCGCTGAGTGAGGGCGCCCCCACCGAGTTCAACCCTCCCGAGCCTACGCGCGCCAGTGATCCGTTGCTCGAGTACTTCACCTCGGGTACCACGGCGCGGCCAAAGTTGGTTCAGCACACCCAGGCGAGTTATCCGGTTGGGCATCTGTCCACGCTCTACTGGCTGGGGCTCAAGCCTGGCGATGTGCACTGGACCATCAGCTCTCCCGGCTGGGCCAAGCACGCCTGGAGCTGTTTCTTTGCGCCCTTCAACGCCCAGGCCTGCGTGTTCATCTACAACTACACGCGCTTCAACGGTCCGGCCGTGCTCGATGTGCTGGTACGTCACCAGGTCAACACACTCTGTGCGCCGCCCACCGTCTGGCGGATGCTGATCCTGGAGGAATTGGGTCGCTGGCCCGTCAAGCTCAGGGAACTCATCTCGGCAGGTGAGCCGCTTAATCCTGAAGTCATTGAGCAGGTGAGGCGAGCCTGGAACATCACCATCCGCGACGGCTACGGACAAACCGAAACCACCGCGCAAATTGGTAACCCACCGGGTGCCGTGCTCAAACCCGGCTCCATGGGGCGGCCGCTTCCCGGCTACAGCATTGTTTTGCTTGACGCCGACGGTCAGCCCGCCGATGAGGGTGAAATCTGCATTGATCTGTCGGCCCGCCCACTTGCGCTCATGAATGGCTATGCCGACGACATCGACAAAACCGCCGAAGTCATGCGCGACGGCTTCTACCACACGGGCGATGTTGGCGTGCGGGACGCCGAGGGCTACATCACCTACGTTGGGCGAGCCGATGATGTGTTCAAGGCGTCTGGGTATCGCATCAGCCCGTTCGAACTCGAAAGTGTGCTGATCGAGCACCCTGCAGTGGCCGAGGCGGCGGTCGTGCCGTCGCCTGACCCGGTGCGGGGGTATGTCCCCAAGGCGTATCTGATGCTGTCGCCAGGGCATGCCGCGGTTGCCGAGACAGCCGCCAGCATTTTCCAGTTCCTGCGCGAGCGGCTATCGGCCTACAAGCTGGTGCGTCGCATTGAATTCGCCGAGTTGCCTAAAACCATTTCGGGGAAGATCCGTCGTGTGGAGTTGCGGGGACAGGAAAAAGGCCGGCCGGAATCGGGGCGGCGCAATTCCGTCGAGTTCCTTGAAGACGAATTCCGATAGGCGCAAACCATCTTCCTATTTCCCCGCGCTCACCCTGGTAATCACTTCCTTCACGCGCGAAGCGACGTTACACTGCTCGAATCGTTGGGGAGTAGCCACGTCGGCTGGAGTCTCATGAGGCACCGGTCGGTTCGCCAGTTCGTCATTACGAGGTGATAAACCTCCGGGCTGTCGGGCGTAGAACCACAAGCACAAGCTTGGCAAGACCTTCGATCAAACGAGTCCGTTTCGGCTGATGTTCAGTCGGGCGGGCTGTTCGATTGATCGTTCTTGAAAGGTCCTGCCATGGAACTATTTTCCATGGGATGGTGGTCTGCACTGGCAGCCATTATCCTTATCGATCTCGTCCTTGCTGGCGACAACGCCATCGTCATCGCGCTCGCAGCGCGTCGCCTCCCCCACCACCTACAACGCCGAGCCATTGTCTGGGGTACGGTGGGTGCCATCGTCGTGCGTTCGGTCATGACGGTGGGCGTGGTCTGGCTCCTGAAGATCCCTGGCCTCATGTTGGTGGGTGGACTGGGGCTCCTCTGGATCGCCTACAAGTTGCTGGCCGACGGCGATTCCGACGACGCCCATCAGGAGGGCGGCGCCACCACCTTCTGGGGCGCCATGAAGACCATCGTCATTGCCGATGCGTTGATGGGCGTTGACAACGTGCTGGGCGTAGCGGGCGCCGCGCAGGGCTCCTTCGACCTGGTGGTGCTGGGTCTTCTTATCAGTGTGCCCATCGTGGTGTTTGGAAGCGCGGTCGTGCTTCGCCTCGTTCAGCGCTGGCCAATCATTATCCAGCTCGGCGCGGGCGTGCTGGCATTTACGGCAGCCAAGATGATCGTCAACGAGCCATGGCTTGATCCGGTTTTCGATGGGTCGGCTGGCTTGCAGGTCATTGCGCGCTGGGGCACCTATGTTTCCGCCGTGGCTGGCGTGCTCTTGCTCGGCTGGTGGACTAGCCGTCGTCGTGTGGGCGACAGCCCGCGAATGGAGTCCGCCTAATTTTTTGGGTGTCGGCAGCCGAGCAGGCTGGCCGACCTATTTCATTGTTCCTATCGATCAACTACGACAAAGGAAAACCGATCATGGATACATTCGTCATCTTCATCAACGACGCCGAATTCGCCAAGCGTCAGTTGCTAGCTTTCATTGAGGGCCACGCACCCGAGCGTTGGGTGCTGGTGGGGTGTCCGCCGCGACTGCCGCGCCACAGCGGGCGCTTCCTGTCGCAGCCTGCGCTCAAGCGTTGGCGGGCAGATTGGACCCGCGAAGCGACGCAGGACATCATTGAGCTGCTGAGCGCACGCGGGCATGAAGTGAGCACGCGAGTGGCGCATACCCCGTTGGTTGCGTTTACGAGACAGCTTCGTGGCGAATTGGGGCAAAGTGTTCGGTTGCTGGATGCGCGTCGTCCGCGTACCGGCGCCACGCTCGAGCCCATCACGCAGGCGCAGCCCGGCGATCGCGGTGACGCATGGAGTGCCACCGGCGGAGCGATTGCATTGGGTGCGCTGATCACGATCGCCTCGGAGTAGGTCGGAAGCGGGAAGCGGTCGGCTGCAGTGGCGAGCCGACCGATGGCGGCGGTCCAACGCGAAATCCGCTGGTTTCGCCGCCGCTTCCGGACTATCATCTCGTTCTCTCCTGCAGCACATCTCTGTCACACGGAACACGGGGCCGACCTGGTTTCGACGTGGGTAGCGAAGCGGCACAGGGCATGCCGAGGCGCCAAGTCCTCGTAAATCCTTTGGCAAACCAATAAACGCCAACGACGAGCGTTTCGCTCTCGCGGCTTAAACCCCGCGAGCGCCGCAACAGTCAGCCGATGGGCTGGGCCTGACCGGGCAACCGGAAGGGCTGCGGTGTAACTTCAATCGGATAGCGCCCGGGCCGGGTCACTTGGTCCGGGGGCGAAACCCAAGGTGACTGGATGTGGGTCGGCCTGTCGACCGGCTAAGCCTGCATCGAGACCCAAGTAGATCGACTACGCATGTAGAACTGTTCGTAGAGGACTTGCGGAC
>RFXC01000149.1 GCA_009921765.1 Betaproteobacteria bacterium
TGTCTGCGGCTTCGGACGCTGCGGGCAAAGCCTCGCGCATGTGCTCGAGTCCGAGCAGGTGCCCTATGTTGCGCTCGATACCGACCCCGACCGCGTGCGCGAGGCAGCCGAGGCGGGCGAGTCGGTGGTCTATGGTGACGCCAGCCGCCCGGCGCTTCTCCAGGCGGCGGGCATTCATCGCGCGCGTGCGCTCGCCATCACCTTTGATGACCTGCCGCAGGCATTGAAGCTTCTCAACACCATCCGGCAGCTTGCGCCCCAACTACCCGTGATTGCGCGCACCGCGAACGAGGCCGACATCGCGCGGCTCCGTGAGGCTGGTGCGACCGAGGTGGTTCCGGAAATTGCCGAAGGCAGCCTGATGATCGCCTCCCATGCGATGGCGCTCGCTGGCGTGCCGATGGCCCGCGTTCGTCGCCGTATGCGCGCGGTTCGAGAGGGGCGCTACGCGCTCTTGCAGGGATTTTTTCATGGCGCCGATGATCGTGAAACCGACGAGGTGGAATCTGACCACCTGCATCTGCATGCAGTGCCGGTGCTTGCGAACACGCTGGCGGCCGGCAGTGTGCTCGGTTCCATGCTGGAGGAAGGGGTTCGAGCCACCGCAGTGGTTCGGGCGCGAACACGCACGCTTGATCCGCCGCTTTCGCTCTCGCTCGAGACGGGCGACGTGGTGGTGCTGTCGGGCCGACGTGACCGGATTGCAGCCACCGAATCGAAAATGAACGAACGCGCTTTGGCCTGAACCGGGCAGGGCAGGCGTCCAATTCCCTTTTTGAGGGCTTGCTACCCCCGCCGCGATACAATACTCGGTTCCTCTATAAATACTGCTCCTACCGTGTCTGATACCGAGCTTTTGCGGCTCGACAACGTTCGCTTCGGTTACCGCGATCGCCCAATCCTGCACGACGTCAGCCTCTCTGTCCGTCGTGGCAGCATTGTTGCGCTCGTTGGTGGATCGGGTTCCGGTAAAACCACGATTCTTCGCCTGATCGGGGGGCTCCTGCGCGCTCA
The DNA here is from genome assembly GCA_009921765.1 of Betaproteobacteria bacterium. Next base: position 1,015 of record RFXC01000149.1, read on the forward strand.
GGAGGGGCGGGTGCGGTTCGAGGGACATGAGGTCGGGCAGCTTGATCGAGACGGGCTCTACGCCGTCCGTCGCCGCATGGGCATGCTCTATCAGTTCGGCGCGCTCTTCACCGATCTGTCGGTGTTTGACAATGTCGCCTTTCCGCTTCGGGAGCACACCCCGCTTTCCGAGGAAATGATCCGCGATCTGGTGCTTCTCAAGCTGAACGCGGTGGGGCTGCGAGGCGTGTCCCACTACCGCACCAGTCAGCTGTCCGGCGGAATGGCGCGCAGGGTGGCACTTGCGCGCGCCATCGCGCTCGACCCGCCGCTCATCATGTACGACGAGCCCTTTGCCGGCCTCGATCCGATTTCGCTCTCTACGGTGGCGCAACTCATCCGGCGACTCACCGATTCGCTCGGCTGTGCCTCCATCCTGGTGTCCCATGACATCAAGGACACCTTTGCCATTGCCGATTATGTGTACCTGCTTGCGCAGGGCCGTATCGCTGCCCACGGCGTGCCGCAGGCCATGCGCGATTCCGACGACCCGAACGTGCGGCAGTTTCTTGATGGCGACATTGATGGACCGGTGGCGTTTCACCACGCCACCCGGCGAACGCTCGCCGAAGACCTGGGGCTGCCGTCATGAATTCCGCCGGCGCTGTTTCGCGCGCCCTCACCTGGCTGGGCGCGCGGGTGATGGCCACGGGCGAGGCCACCCGCTTCTTTTTCCGGCTGTCGTTTCTGTCCCTCGAATCATTGCGCCGCCCGCGTCTGATCATCGATCAGATCCACTTCATCGGCAACTACTCGCTTTCCATCATTTTGGTGTCGGGTCTGCTCATCGGCTTTGTTCTGGGGTTGCAGGGCTACTACACGCTCAGGCGCTACGGCTCGGAAGAAGCGCTCGGGCTGCTGGTCACGCTATCCCTTGTGCGCGAACTCGGGCCGGTGGTCACGGCGCTCCTGTTTGCCGGCCGCGCCGGTACATCGCTCACCGCCGAGGTCGGTCTCATGAAGGCGGGCGAGCAGATCGACGCCATGGAAATGATGGCGGTCGATCCGGTTGCACGGGTGCTCGCCCCGCGCTATCTCGCCGCCGTGATCTGCATGCCGCTCCTTGCTGCGCTCTTTTCTGCGCTGGGGGTGCTAGGGGGCTACCTGGTGGGCGTGGAGATGATCGGGGTCGACGCGGGAGCGTTCTGGTCGCAGATGCAGGGCGGTGTCGACTGGTTGCGCGATGTCGGCAATGGCGTTGTGAAGAGCGTGGTGTTCGGGTTCACGGTGGCGTTCGTTGCGCTTTATGTGGGCTATCAGGCCGAGGCCACGCCCGAGGGCGTGTCGCGCGCCACCACCACCACCGTTGTGGTGGCCTCGCTCGCCATTCTTGCGCTTGACTTCATCCTCACGGCGCTCATGTTCAGCTAGGTCGTTCCGCACGGAACGGGAGAGTAAGGCAATGAATCGCAAAGGTGTCGATGTACTGGTTGGGCTCTTTGTGCTGCTCGGGTTCGGGGCGCTGGTGTTTCTGGCGCTGCGCGCGGGCAACATGAGCAGCAGCCTTGGCCTGGGCGAGACCTACCAGGTGGTGGCCAAGTTCGACAACATTGGCGGGCTCAAGCCGCGGGCGGCAGTGCGTAGCGCCGGTGTCGTGGTGGGCCGCGTGGTGTCGGTGGGGCTCGATGGTCAGACCTTTCAGGCGGTCGTGCGGCTGGAACTCGACCAGCGCTACAAGTTTCCCAAGGACACCTCGGCCAAGATCCTCACGGCGGGGCTCCTGGGTGAGCAGTACATCGGGCTTGAACCTGGCGGCGACTCGGCGCTGCTTGCGCCGGGCGGAACGCTCACGCTCACCCAGTCAGCGGTGGTGCTCGAAAACATCATTGGCCAGTTTCTCTACAAGAGTGCGGCCGAGGGCGAGAAGAAGTGATGACCCAACCATGGTTCCAATGTCTTGCGCGCCGCCTGACCGGCTTTGCAGCAGCGCTCCTGTTTGCGTTCGCGTTGCCGGTCCAGGCCCAGGCCGACTCTCCCGTCGATCCGCTCGAGTCCATGAACCGCGCGGTCTTCGGATTCAACGAAGCGCTTGATCGTGCGGTTCTGAAACCCCTGGCACAGGTCTATGTCGATGTGGTGCCCGAAACCCCACGCCGCCTGTTCCGGAATTTCGTGAGCAATTTTCTTGAACCCTGGAACGCGGTGAACAACCTGCTGCAGGGCAAGCCCGTAGCGGCAGCCTCGGACTTGGCGCGCTTCGCATTCAATACGCTCACCTCGTTGGGTCTCGACGATCCGGCCGCCGAGCTGGGGCTTGCGCGCAGCAACGAAGACCTTGGCCAGACGCTGGGTGTATGGGGGTTGGGCGCAGGCCCCTACCTGGTGTTGCCCATTCTCGGCCCGTCCAGTTTGCGAGACGGCATTGGCCGAATCGGTGACATCGGCTTCGATCCGTCGCGCAGGATCTCCGATGGTCGGGAGTTTGCCGCATTGACGGCCATACGCCTTGTCGAGCAGCGCGCCACGCTCCTCCCCATGGAGCGGTTGATTGAAGGCGCGGCGCTCGACCGCTACTCGTTCATTCGCAACACCTACCTGCAGCGCCGGCTGAATCAGGTCTACGACGGCAATCCCCCCGAGCCCAAGGAGTGATGGTCATGAACTCGGCGCGCTATCTGTTTTTACGGCAACGCGTGGCGGCCTGCGCGAGCGCGGTGCTGCTCTCAACGGCGGTCGTGCCGGGGGCGTTGTCAGTGGGCGCGCTCTGCGTGCCGGCGTCCCTCGCCTGGGCGCAGACGCCGCCCGACCGCTTTGTCGAGTCGCTCAGTAACGACGTGCTCAACCGCATCCGCTCCGACAAGACGGTGCAGTCGGGTGACTTTCAGCAGGTGTCGAAATTCGTCGACTCGGCGGTGATGCCGCATGTGAATTTCGAGCGCATGACTGCGCTGTCGGTGGGTCGCGCCTGGCGTCAGGCAAGCGCTGACCAGCAGAAGGCGCTGATTGCCGAGTTCCGTACGCTGTTGTTGCGCACGTATTCAGGCGCGCTTTCGCAGGTGGGCGACAAGCAGGTGAAGGTGCGCCCGTTCCGCGGCGATGCGGGCGCTGACGAGGTGATCGTTCGCAGCGAAATCGTGGGCGGACGCGGCGATCCCATCCAGATCGACTATCGTCTGGAGAAGTCCGGCGGGGCCTGGAAGATCTATGACGTCAATGTGCTCGGGATCTGGATCGTTCAGACTTACCGCGATCAGTTCGCCCAGGAGGTGAGCGCGCGGGGAATCGATGGGCTGATCCGCAGCCTGTCGGACAAGAACCGGCAGTTCGAGGCCGCCTCGCGCAGCTGAATCCTTTGAAACTCCGCCCCTGGTGCCAGCTTTGATCGCCGCCTCCCAATTCAGCTTTCCACAGCGTCTGACCCACGCCGAGGCAATGGGCGTGCTGTCGGAATTGAACGTGGCGCTGCAAGGCGGCGTGCGGCGTCTGGATCTTTCTGCACTCACCGAGTTTGATTCGTCAGCGCTCTCGGTGCTGCTCGCGGCGCGCCGCGCCAGTCGCGACGGCACGCCAGCCCACTGTGTGAACGCGCCCGACAAGCTCCGAAAGCTTGCGATTCTGTATGGGGTGGAGCCCCTGATCTTCGATGAAGCGTGAGTCGCTACCTTTTCCCCGTCGCCAGCGTTCCTTCAAATGAAGCCCGCCATCGACATCCGTGATGTGGTCAAGCGCTATGGTCGCTTCGAAGCGCTGCGCGGCGTATCGCTCTCGATCGGCGAGGGCGAGTTCTTTGGCCTCCTGGGACCCAATGGCGCGGGTAAAACCTCGCTGATTTCGATTATTGCGGGTCTCTCGCGCGCCAGTGAGGGTACCTGCAAGGTGATGGGCTACGACGTGGTCGCCGATTTCAGGCAGGCGCGACGAATGCTGGGCGTCGTCCCCCAGGAGCTGGTGTTCGATCCGTTCTTCACGGTGCGTGAAACGCTGAGGCTCACTGCCGGCTACTACGGTGTTCGGGGCGCCGATCCCTGGATCGCAGAGGTGCTGGAGCGCCTCGGGCTCGCCGACAAGGCCGATTCCAACATGCGGGCGCTCTCGGGCGGGATGAAGCGGCGGGTGCTGGTTGCGCAGGCACTCGTGCATCGTCCGCCGGTCATTGTGCTCGATGAGCCCACTGCCGGCGTCGATGTGGAACTGCGACGAACCCTCTGGGAGTTCATCGGGCAATTGAACCGCGCCGGGCACACCATCGTGCTTACCACGCATTACCTGGAAGAGGCGCAGGAGCTCTGCGGCAGAATCGCAATGCTCAAGGCTGGCCGCATTGTGGCGCTCGCGCCCACGGCGGAGTTGCTGCGTGACTTTTCGGGCGGGCGCCTCATGCTCCGGCTGTCCGGTGCGCCGCTTCCCGCCGGGCTCCACCCGCTCCGTGTGGCCGCGCCCGCTGATTCAACCGCGGCCGATGTCGGGCGTGTTGAGCTGAGGCTGGAACGCTACGAGTCGCTTGAACAGGTGCTCGCCGCGCTTCGCGAGGCGGGTTGTCGCATTGAAGAGATGGAACTCGCGCATACCGACCTCGAAGATGTCTTTGTTCGGGTGATGCAGCAGGAGCACGGCGCAGACGCCAGCACCCATGGGGGCCGCCAATGACCACGAGCGGATTTCCCACGCTGCTCTACAAGGAGACCTTGCGGTTCGTCAAGGTGAGCGTGCAGACGGTTGCAGCGCCGGTGCTCACCGCGCTTCTCTATCTGCTGATCTTTTCCCAGGCGCTGGGCGAGCGGGTCAAGATCTTTGGCACAGTCGACTATGTGTCGTTTCTGGTGCCGGGTCTGGTGATGATGTCGGTCCTGCAGAACGCCTTCGCCAACTCGTCGTCGTCGCTGATCCAGAGCAAGATCACCGGCAACATTGTCTTCGTCCTGTTGCCGCCGCTCACCCACTGGGAAATGTTCGGGGCTTATGTGCTGGCGTCAATGTTTCGCGGACTGGCGGTGGGTCTGGGCGTGTTTTTGTGCACCTTCTGGATTGCTGAACTGCGCTTTGCGCAGCCGCTCTGGATCCTCGCATTCGCGCTCGCCGGCAGCGCCATCCTCGGTACAATGGGCGTGATTGGTGGGGTCTGGGCCGACAAATTCGACCAGATCGCGGCTTTCCAGAATTTCATCATCATGCCGCTCACATTTCTTGCCGGGGTGTTCTACTCGGCCGAATCCTTGCCGCCGTTCTGGCGGATGCTGTCGCACTTCAATCCCTTTTTCTACATGGTTGACGGCTTCCGGCACGGCTTCTTTGGCGTCTCCGATGTGTCACCGGCATTGAGCTTTGCGGTGGTCTCGGTGTTTTTTGTGCTGGTCTCGGCCGTTGCGCTGCGCATGCTCGCAAGCGGCTACAAACTCAGACTGTGAGGTTGCTTTGCCTACTCCCGACGATGTCAGGCGTTACATCGCCGCGGGCCTCGAGTGCTCGGTGCTTGAGGTAAGCGGTGACGGTCAGCACTTCGAGGCGTTGATCGTGTCGTCGCTCTTCGAAGGTAAGCGCCTGGTGCAGCGCCATCAGATCGTTTATCGAGCGCTCGGCGATCGCATGCGCGAGGAAATCCACGCGCTCTCCATGCGCACGCTCACCCCCGCCGAGCATGCCGCCCAGCCGGGTGGCGCGGCCTGATGCCGGTGCGCATCGCTTTCTGGTACCGGTGGTCGTAGGCAACCGATGGACAAACTTCGGATCGTCGGCGGTCGCACGCTGACAGGCGAGATTCAGGTATCGGGCGCGAAGAACGCGGCGTTGCCGATTCTGTGCGCCTCGCTTCTCGCTGCCGACACGCTTGAGCTCTCGCGGGTGCCGGTGCTGCAGGACGTTCGCACCATGCTGCGATTGCTCCGCCAGCTCGGTGTGCGCGACACGCGCGAGGGCGAGGCACTGCTGCTCGATGCGAGCGAGCTCACCTCCCACGAGGCGCCGTATGATCTGGTGAAGACCATGCGAGCCTCCATCCTGGTGCTGGGGCCGCTCCTTGCGCGCCTTGGTGAGGCGCGGGTGTCGCTACCGGGGGGCTGCGCAATCGGCGCGCGCCCGGTTGATCAGCACATCAAGGGCCTGCAGGCGATGGGTGCCCAGATTTCCATCGAACATGGCTATGTGGTGGCGAAGGCTGCGCGGCTGCGCGGCGCGCGCATCGTGACCGACATGGTCACCGTCACCGGCACTGAAAATCTGATGATGGCGGCCACGCTTGCTTCAGGGACCACGCTCATCGAAAACGCTGCGCGCGAGCCTGAGGTGGTTGACCTTGCCCATGCGCTGAACGCGATGGGAGCGCGGGTATCGGGTGCGGGCACCGACCGGATCGAGATCGAGGGCGTTGCGGCCCTTCACGGCGCACGTCATGCGGTCATGGCCGACCGCATCGAAGCGGGCACATTTCTGTGTGCCGCCGCTGCCGCGGGGGGCGATGTTTTGCTTCGGGGCGTGGCGAGCGTCACGCTCGACGCCACGTTGGAAAAGCTGCGTGCCACGGGCGCGCGCATTGAAGCGGGTGACGACTGGCTGCGTCTTTCCATGACCGACCGGCCGCGGTCGGTGAGCGTACGAACCGCGCCTTTCCCAGGGTTTGCAACCGACATGCAGGCCCAGTTCATGGCGGTTGATGCAATCGCCTCAGGCACTGCCACCATTACCGAAACCATTTTCGAGAACCGCTTCATGCATGTGCTCGAAATGCAGCGACTGGGCGCCGACATTGCCATCGAGGGCAACACGGCCGTGGTGCGCGGCGTTGACCGCCTGTCGGGTGCAACCGTCATGGCGACCGATCTGCGCGCGTCCGCTGGCCTGGTGATTGCCGCGCTGGTGGCCGAGGGCGAGACCATCATCGACCGCATCTATCATCTGGACCGCGGCTACGAGGGCATCGAGGCCAAGCTCGGCGCCCTCGGGGCGGCAGTCGAGAGGCTTCGCTAAGTCGCGCCATCCGGGACACAGCACGTGATTACGCTTGCGCTATCCAAAGGTCGGATCTTCGATGAAACCCTACCGCTGCTCGCAGCCGCCGGAATTGCCGTGGAAGCCGTTCAGTCCGACTCCCGAAAACTGATCGTGCCAACCGGCGATCCCGAAGTGAGGCTGATCATCGTTCGGGCGAGCGATGTGCCCACCTATGTCCGCTACGGTGCGGCCGACCTCGGTGTGGCTGGTCGCGATGTGCTGCTCGAGAGCGGAGTGGAGGGCATCTACCAGCCGATCGATCTGGGCATTGCCCGCTGCCGGCTCTGCGTGGCGGTACCGCAGGGGTTTGATTACGCGCAGGCCGTTCGTCGCGGGGCACGTATGCGGGTGGCCACCAAATACGTCGATTGCGCGCGCCAGCACTTTGCTCTGAAAGGCGTGCACGTCGACCTGATCAAGCTCTATGGCTCAATGGAACTCGCGCCGCTCGTGGGGCTGGCCGATGCCATTGTCGATGTGGTGAGCAGTGGCGGCACCCTGCGTGCCAACCGGCTGGTCGAGGTCGAGGAAATCCTGGCGATCTCTGCGCGTCTGATCGTCAATCAGGCTTCGCTCAAAACCCAGCCGAGAAAAATCGGGGCGATCCTGCAGGCGGTTAGCGAGGCCGTCGCCGAGCGGGCTGCACAAGCGGGGAAGCCGTCATGAGCACCTCGGGTGTACAGCCTTCGATCCGGCGTCTGTCAAGCGCCGAGCCGGGGTTTTCTGCTGCACTCACCGCGCTCCTCGCCTATGAGGCCCAGACCGACGCATCGGTTGCGGTGGCAGTCGAGGCGATCGTCAACGACGTCCGGGCGCGGGGCGATGAGGCCCTCCTTGACTACACGCGGCGCTTTGACCGGCTGCCGGTCACTGAAGCGGCGGCGCTCGAACTCTCGCCTGCCACGCTGGCCGAGGCCCTCGCTGCACTTGCGCGCCCCGAGCGCGAGGCACTCGAGGCGGCTGCGGGGCGCGTGCGCGACTACCACGAGCGCCAGCTTGCCCACTCCTGGGAACACGTCGAGCCCGACGGTACCCGGTTGGGCCAGCGCATCACGCCGCTTGATCGGGTGGGGCTGTACGTTCCGGGCGGCAAGGCCGCGTATCCGTCATCGGTGCTGATGAACGCTGTGCCCGCGCGGGTCGCCGGTGTGGGCGAACTCATCATGGTGGTGCCTACGCCCGACGGCGCTCGCAATCCCATGGTGCTCGCGGCGGCAGCGATCGCAGGCGTGGATCGGGTGTTCACCATCGGTGGCGCACAGGCTGTGGCGGCGCTTGCGTTCGGCACTGCCACCGTACCGGCGGTGGACAAGATCGTGGGTCCGGGCAACGCCTATGTCGCAGAAGCCAAGCGGCGGGTGTTTGGCACCGTAGGCATCGACATGATCGCCGGCCCCAGTGAAATTCTGGTGATCACCGACGGGTCAGTGGATCCCGACTGGGTCGCTATGGACCTGTTTTCACAGGCCGAACACGACGAACTCGCTCAGGCGATCCTGCTCTGCCCGGATCCTGCCTACATCGAGCGCGTGCATCAGGCGATCGACCGCCTCCTGCCGGGCATGAGTCGTCGTGCAGTGATCGAGCGTTCGCTTGCCGATCGCGGTGCGCTCATCTGCGTGCGCGACATGGAAGAGGCCTGCTCGATTGCCAGTGCAATCGCAGCCGAGCACCTGGAAATCATTGCTGCCGAGCCGCGCCGCTGGGCTGATCGCATTCGACATGCGGGCGCGATATTTCTCGGGCCCTATGCCTCCGAGTCGCTGGGCGATTATTGCGCGGGACCCAACCATGTGTTGCCCACAATGCGGACGGCGCGCTTTTCGTCGCCGCTCGGGGTCTATGATTTTCAGAAGCGCAGTTCCATGATCGAGATTGCGCGCCCAGCCGCGCAGACCCTCGGGCGGATCGCATCGGTGCTGGCGCGTGGCGAGGGGCTGGAGGCGCATGCGCGAAGCGCCGAACTGCGGCTCGATCCGCAGCCACCGGCCAATGCCGTGGCCGTGGCCGGCAGCGCTCCGCGCGCCTCGGAAGCATCAGATCGAGAACCCGCACTGTCCGCGGGCGATCTTGATCGGCGCGTGGCCACCCTTGTTCGCGCCGACGTCCGCGAGATGGCGAGCTATCACGTGCCGTCCTCGGCAGGGCTGGTGAAACTCGATGCGATGGAAAATCCCTATCGGCTTCCGGAGGCGCTTCGTGTCGCGCTCGCCACCCGCCTCGCCGATGCGCTCATCAATCGATACCCTGTGCCTTCCTATGCCGGACTGAAGCGGGCGATCGTTTCGCGGCTGGGTGTTCCCGCCGGCTACGATGTCCTGCTCGGCAATGGATCAGACGAACTGATCACCATGCTCTGCGTGGCTACGGCCCGGCCCGGTGCCGTGGTGCTTGCGCCGGTCCCCTCTTTCGTGATGTACGAGGTCTCGGCAAAACTTGCCGGGAGTCGGTTTGTTGGGGTGCCGCTCGCCCCTGACCTCTCGCTCGATCTGCCCGCCATGCTGGCCGCGATCGCCCGTCATCGGCCGGCGATCGTCTTTCTCGCCTACCCGAACAATCCCACAGGCAACTGTTTCGAAGCCGCCCAGATCGAGGCCATTCTTCGCGCGGCGCCAGGGCTGGTGGTGCTCGATGAGGCCTACCAGCCGTTTGCACTGGACAGCTGGATGCCCAGGCTTGCCGAGTATCCCAATATGCTGGTGATGCGAACGCTGTCCAAGCTCGGACTTGCCGGTCTACGGCTGGGCTACCTGTCCGGCCATGCCCGCTGGCTTGCCGAACTCGACAAGGTCCGCCCGCCCTACAACATTGGCGTGCTGAACGAAGTGGCAGCCGAGTTTGCGCTCGAGCATTTGGCGGTGTTCGATGAGCAGGCTGCCGACATCCGGGCCGAGCGTGAGCGTCTGCACGCAG
>RFXC01000150.1 GCA_009921765.1 Betaproteobacteria bacterium
AGATGTGTATAAGAGACAGGTGCTTTGGATTGCTCGAAGCACTGGGCATTAAGAAGGCCCATGTGGTCGGCAATTCGATGGGCGGGGCGCTGACCCTGCAGATGATGAGCGAGGAGCCCGACACGATCGACAAGGTGGTGCTGATGGGTTCGATCGGCGCCCCCGGCCCGCGCACCCCGGAACTGATCCGCCTGCTCTCGTTCTATTCCGATCCGCGCTATGCTCGCTATCGCCAAGTGATGCATAGCTTCGCCTACGATGCCGAAAAGTTCGAAGGCATGGAGGAAATCGTCCAGAACCGCTACAAGATCGCCACCGATCCGGGGATCATGAAGACTGCGGTCAAGATGATCGATTCGATGAAGAACGGGATCGACACGCTCAACATGCCGCCCGAGCTGCTGGGCAAGATGCCGCATGAAGTGCTGATATTCCACGGCCGCCAGGACCGGGTGGTTCCGCTCGACACCAGCCTCTACCTGATCCAGCATCTAAAGCATGCCGAACTCTACGTGCTCGACCGTTCGGGCCACTGGTCGCAGCTGGAGCGCTGGGACGTGATGCGCCCGATGATGGAAATCCACTTCGGGGCCCGCTCGTTCTGAGCAAAACGACTGCTGCGCGGCCCGCTGCGGCAGCGCCCGGATTGGCAGGCGGCAGCTTTGTGCTGTCGCCTGTCGCTGTTTGAGCTATGATCGGCCCAATGGCGGACCTTGAAGCTCTGACGGAGGACTTCTGGCGGTTCTCACTGGAAACCTACGCCAAGCCTGGCGTGCAGGCCCTGTCACTCGCGCTGCAGGACGATCACGGATGCGACGTGAACCTGATGCTGTTCTGCCTATGGCTGGCGGATTCGCAGGGCATCGCGCTTGATTCGTCCGGCGTCGGCGAATTGGCCCTTGCGGCAGGTGAACTCAACAACGAGTTGGTTTCACCCGTCCGGTCAGCTCGCCGCTGGTTGAAGTCGTATGGCGAGACAGCGCGCGAGGGATTGTCGATCAAGCCCGAATACGATGCCCTTAAATCCGTCGAACTCAAGTGCGAACGCCTGGTCCAGCGCGCCTTGGTTGTGCGATATCGAGACGGTGTTTTGCGCAGCTCGATGGCATCGCCGGTCTCAGCCGCCCGAGCCAGTTTCGCGGCCTATGCAGAAGCGCACAAGGCAAATCCCGATGCGGTCAAACGCCTTGGCGAGCTTGCCGATCGGGCGCTCGAACGCGATCCGTTCTAGGATTTGGGCAGCGCCGGTTCCTGCTTCGGTGGCTTGGCGCTCTGGATATAATCGTAGACCTCCTTGACCTGCTCGTCGGTCAGCTCAGTGACGCGAAACGGAGGCATTTCGATCAGGCCCTGGCGAACCACCGAATGGAGGTAATCGTACTCGAGATCCTTGCGGCCGATCAGCGCCGGAACCGGACGGCCTTTTTCCGCCAGCAGCATGGTCGCTCCGTGACCGGGGCCGGGGTTGTGGCAGCCGGCGCAATAGCGGGCATAGTTCTCCGCACCATCCGCGACCACTTCGCCTTGCTTGGACGAACAGGCGCCAAGAGTGGCGAGGAGCGAAAGGACGAGGAGCTTGTTCATTGTACCTCCGCGGGCATGGCGACGCATCGGCTCAGACCGAGGCAAAGATCGAGTTGGGATCGAGCGCCTGCTTGACCCGCGCATGCAGGGCCGAGCGGCCACCCTTTTCATAGGTCTTGGCAACCGCCGCACCCAATCCTGGATCGGTCATAATTTGACCGAACCCAGCTTCGGCCTGCGCGGCGATCAGGGCTTCGGCACAGGACTTGGCCCGTGTCGCGTCCTCGGCCTTACCGGCTGCATAGGAAAGCACCTGGCGATGGTTCGCAGAGCGCCAGATCGCGGTGATTTCGCCTACGAAATCAAAGCCGTTCTTGGCACAGATTTCGCGCGACAGTTCATAAAGCTTGACGGCTTCTTCGCCATCCACAGGGCTGACCGGATTGGCCGTTAACGCGGTGTCGCCGCCCCAGCCCGAGGTTCGGGCCGGGGGATCGGCCACCACGCCGGTCATCGTGCCCATCCGCCAGGCCCACAACTTGGGATCGATGCCCTTGCCATCGGTAATCACCCGTGCGCCGCTAATCGACGAGAACGCACCCTTGACCATGTCCCACAGGATCGCGACGTTGCCGGGCAATCCATAGAGCGAGCCGTAGAGGTTCCAGTAGCCAAGGCCGAGCGCTTCGCCGGCAGCCTTGACCGCGCTTGCCCCCATCGGCCCCTGGCCTTCGAAGTCGGCGCGGCGCTTGCCGAGCAGGGCCGCTTCGTGAAGCGCATTGCCCACCGCGACGCCATTGGCCACCACCATATTGAGCTTGAGCGGCCCGAGCACGTCCAGCAACGCGCCCAGATCGTCCTCCTTGGGGACCGAGACCATGAAGGTCTGGTGCGCCGGGGGCTGTGGCATCATCCACATGCCCACCTTGGTCACCACCCCGAAATCGGACTGGGTGAACAGACCATCGACCCAGGGGCCATAGCCGAACTTGAACAGCTGCCAGCAGGTGCTCTTGGGCATGGCGCCCATGCCGGTGCGCACCATCTTGCCATCAGCCAGCATGACCTCGAGCCCGCACTGCATCAGGAAGTGATCGGAATAGGGGGTGTAGCCGGGGCGGCGGTTGATGAAACTGGCGGCCACGCTTTCATCGGGATTGCCGGGAAAGTCGACCCACAGCTTGATTCCCTTTTCCTTGATGTGGGCATCGAGCTGGCGGAATGTGACGCCCGGTTCGACCAGGCAGGTGGCCAGCTGCTCATTGACCTCAAGGACCTTGTTCATCTTCTGCAGGTCAAGCACGATCACTTTGTCCTGCACGGCCTTTTCCAGCCCGTGGGCGCCGTTGCAAACCGTCTGGACCACGCCGCCACTGCTGCGCGCCGCTTCCAGCACCCTGGCGAGCTGGGCTTCATCGCCCGGAAGCACCACGCCTGCCGGAGCCATCCCCGGAACGGCATAGCGGGCCAGGGTTTGCGGGCTGGTATCGACGGCGGCCTTGCCCAGTGCCTGGGCGAGGGTGCCGAGCGTGGCCGTCTGGCGGGCTTGATCGATCATGGCGCTGGGAGCCTTATTGCTGGAGAATCTTGGGATAACGCTGGAGATCCCCGGCATCGACGGCGAAATCGGCCGAGCGCACAGCCGGGTCGATCGCGCGGGCCGGTTCGCTGTCGCGCCAGGAAAAGTTGCAGGTCGGGCAGCGCAGGATAGTCCACACGACAGCGCCGTTCTGCCTGCCCTGGTAATCGGTGATGGCGCCGCTCGATTTGCAGCGCCCGCAGACGGTGGTGGTCATGACAGGGCTCCCAGCTGCATTTCGCGGATCCGCTTGCTCAGGGCGTCGATTTCGTCACCCGTCGGCGGGGTGACAAGGTGTGCTTCACCCACCGGATCGGGCGGGAGATAGCTGGTCGCGTCGATGATCAGGCGGTGGCCCTTGCCCGGGATCACGGCCGAAGGATCGATCGGCACGGCAGGCATGTTGGGCAGCACGATGATATCGTCGGCGCGGGTGCGGGTCGAAAGCGCCCACATCACCTGGTTGAGATCGAACGGATCGACATCGGCATCGACCATGATCAGGTTTTTGAGGTACATCACCCCGTGCGGCGTGCTCAGCGCGCGCAGCGCGACCGTCTTGGCAAAGCCGGCCATGCGGTTCTTGACCGAGATGATCCCGGTCAGCCCGTGCTGGTAAAGCGCGTTGACCGCGGTGACTTCGGGGAAGCTCTGGCGCAGCTGGGCATAGATCGGGGCGCAGGTGTGCAGGCCGATCAGGGTATCATGTTCGGTCCAGCCGCGCCCGATGTAGATGTTCTCGAAGATCGGATCGCGCCGGTGCGACACCGCGGTGACCTTGAAGATCGGGGCCTTGCGTACGCCGCTGTAGGAGCCGGGGAATTCGCCGAACGGCCCTTCCAGTTCGCGTTCGCCCAGTTGCAGTTCAGCCTCGATCACGATTTCGCTGTCGGCCAGGATGTCGATCCCGTTGCCCGACTTGGTCAGCCGGATCGGCGCGCCCATCATCGCCGAGGCATAGGAATATTCCGATTCCTCGTAACCGATCGGAGTGGCGGCGAAGACTGCAAGCCCGGGATGGTTGCCCAGCATCACTGCGATCTTGAGCGGGACATTCTCGCGTTCCGCCGCGATGATCTGGCGCCCCATGTCATGCGACGGGATCGTCATCAGGGTGAAGCTGTCCGGTCCCTGGATCTGCAATCGGTAGATCCCGACATTCTGCTTGCCGAAGTTGTCCGGATCGAGCGGATCGCGCGAGGCGACCGAGGCCTTGCCGATGTAGAACCCGCCATCGTATTCGTTGATCCGGTAGACGGGCAGGACATCATAGAGGTTGATGTCTTGCTCAAGCCGGCATTCGTGCACCGGGGCCTGGGTTTCGGGAACATAACTGATCTGCGCTTCCTGATCGCCCCAGCGACCGGCGATCTCGAAGAACAGCTCGCGGATGGTCGTGCCCTTGGGCCGGCCCAGCAGCAGGGCGATGTTGTCCCACGAACCATGGACGCCCACCGCCAGGCGCTTGCCGGGATAGCCGGTGATGTTGTCGAACACGATCGCTGGCGCGCCGTTGGCATCGCGCGAGGCGGCAACGGCAATATTGCGCACGCCGGGTTCGGGCATCACCGGATCGCTCCAGGTGATGGCCTGGCCCGAATCCTCGAGCAGTTCGAGGAAATCGCGCAGCGAGGAGATCGACCGGGCGCGGTTGGGAAGATCGTTCATTGCCGTTGCATCCCGCTTGTCAGTGTCCGCCCGCACCCGCAGTCGCCGACTGGATGGTCACCCATTTCCATTCGGTCATGATTTCGAGATCGGCTTCGGTCCCTTCGCGGCCAAAACCCGATGCCTTGGTCCCGCCGAACGGAACGTGCGGCTCGTCGTGCAGGGTCGGGGCATTGATATGGACCATGCCAGCTTCGGCCCGCTGGGCGAAAGCCAGGGCCTTGTCGAGATCGCGGGTGAAGATCGAGGCGCTGAGGCCGTATTCGGTGCTGTTGGCCAGTTCGAGCGCTTCATCGAGCGTGTCGAACGGATAGAGAGAGGTCACCGGCCCGAAGGTTTCCTCCTCGAACACGATCATTTCGGCGGTGACGCCGCTCAGGACGGTGGCCGCGCAGCTGTTTCCACTCCACTCGCCGCCGGCCAGCACTTCGGCGCCTTTGGATCGGGCATCGTCGATATGGCGGCGGACCCGGTCGCGCTGGCGCTCGGAAATGATGGGCCCCAGCATGGTGGTCGGCTCACGCAGGTCGCCGCTCTTCGCCCGGCCGGTCGCGGCGGCGAAGGCCTTGGCGAACTGGTCGAAGATCGACCGTTCGACATAGATACGCGAGGCCCCCATGCAGACCTGTCCCTGGTACATGAAGATGCTGAACAGCGCGGCGCCCACCGCCTTGTCGAGATCGGCATCGGCGCAGATCACCAGCGGGCTCTTGCCGCCCAGCTCGAGCGTGTACTTCTTGAGGTTGCGGGCCGCGATTTCGGCAATGTGCTTGCCGACGCGCGAGGAGCCGGTGAAGGTGATCGAGGCGACCTTGGGGTGGCCGGTCAGCACGTCGCCGATTTCCGCGCCATTGCCATAGACCACATTGAACAGGCCGTCGGGAACGCCAGCCTCCTTCCACAATTTGGCGAGCAGATCGGCGACCATCGGCGCGGCTTCAGAGGGCAGCAGCACGAAGGCGTTGCCTGTGGCCAAGGCCATGGCCGATTGCTTGATCCCTTTAATCAGCGGGACATTGAACGGGGTGATGCCGGCAACGACGCCGACCGGCTGGCGCAGGCTCATGCTGAACCGCCCGGGGGTGTCCGAAGGAATGGTTTCCCCCCGGACCCGGCGCGGCACGCCGATCGCTGCGCGCAGGAAGCTGATGGCAAAGCGGGTTTCGAACCCGGCTTTGGCGATCGGCGAGCCGATCTCGTCGACCAGCACGTCGGCGAACTTTGCGGTATCGCGCTCCATGATTTCGGCGGCTTTCGCGATCCACCCTTCGCGCACTGCTGCGGTCAGGTCACGATGCTGCAGATAGGCTCGATGGGCGGTTTCGACAGCGCGATTCATGTCCTCGGCGGTGCCGGACGGCACCCGCGAATAGACTGAATCGTCGACCGGGTTGAGATCGTCGAAATAGGCTCCGCCCGTTGCGGCAACGGCGGCGCCGCCAATCCAGTGCTCAAGTTGCATCATGGTCATTCTATCCTTGATTTCGTCGTTCACCTGGTCGCGCGATCACGCTTGGTTGCGCATCGCCTGGGGCCAGATCCCCTGCTTGCCGGGGGAGAGGATGCCGTTGGGATCGAGTGCATCCTTGAGGCGGTGGTGCAGGTCCCACAGCGCCCCATCGTTGTGCTTATAGGTCTTGGCGATCTGGTCCATGAAGGCGAGGTGGGTGCGGTATTCGCCGAAGCCGGCATCCGCTGCCTCGTCGACCAGTTTGCCGAACAGGTCGTAAGCGCTCTTGCGCATCGCTTCGTCGGCGCGGTCATACATGATCATCAGGATGTGGTGCATGTCGCGCCATCCGACCAGAAACTCGCCGATGTAATCGAACCCGAAATCGTGGCAGCGCTGCTTGATCAGGTTGTACTGGCTCAGCGCTTCCTTGCCGTCGGGTGCCGAGATCGGCGAGAAGTTGATATGCCCGCCGCCGCCGATCCAGTTCATGATGCTGAATTCGGTCATGTTCGGCTCGCCGCGCATCAACCGCACGCGATAGTCCCAGGCGGGATCGTTATCGCGGTTGAGGTGCAGCTTGGCACCCGGAATGCTCATCATCGCTTCTTCAACGAGCTTCCAGTTGTTCTCGATGATCGGCGGCGGGCCATAGAGCGCGGCGTAGAAGTTCCACATGCCAAGGCCATGATCCGACGCGATCTTCTTGCGGATCGAATCCGGGATAGGACCCTTGCCGTCAAAGTAATGGCGACGCGTGGTCTTGGCGGACACTTCCCACAAGAGATCGACCGCCACCGCCGCGTTGGGGATCACCTGGTTGACCTTGAGCGGTTTGACCGCGTCGAAGATCGCGGCGAGGTCTTCCTCACGCTCGTAGGTGATCATGAACGGTTTGTAGCCTGGCGGTTCGGGCATCAGCCAGATGCCCATCTTGGTCACCACGCCAAAGTTGGACTGGGTGAACATGCCGTCGAAATGCGGGCCGGCCGCGTGCTTGGTCGATTGCCAGTGCTGCGACCCTTCGATCGCGCCCTGCCCGGTGCGGACGACCTGACCATCGGCGAGGACCACTTCCATGCCGCATTGCATGACGAAGTGATCGCCGTAAGGCGTGTAGCCTGCACCGTGTTCAAGCGCGTTGCCCATCACGCCGCCCCAGCCCGGTGCCGCCGGATCGATCCACAGCTTGCTGCCGATCTGGCGCAGATGCCGGTAGAGCTGGAAATAGGAGATCCCGGGTTCGACCAGCGCGTAGCCGTATTTCTCGTTGACCTCGAGGATGCGGTTCATCCGTTTGAGATCGAACATGACATAGCCGGACTGGCGCGGGGCAGGTCCGCCATAGGCGAAATTGCGGCCGTTGCCGAAGGTCCAGATCGGCAGCTTGTAGGCGTTGAAGACCTTCAACGCCTCCTGGATCTGTTCCATGTTTGCCGGTGCGACGGCAGCCGAGGGCAGCATTTCGCCATCGGCCAGCGGCGAATAGGCATCGCGATAGGCCGACAGCGGCAGTTCGTCGACAAAGACCCAGTCGTTGCCGACGATTCGAGCTAGCTCGTCCAACGCCTTGCGAAAGGTTGCGGCGTCGACGCCTTGGGGCATGCGCGTGCTCACGACTGTTGTACTCCCACTTCGAATGCCCACGAAACCAGCATGCCAGGGCTTTTCCCATCGAGCCCGCAATGTCCCGACTGGCACCGCAGTTCGGCAGACCGCCGGTTCCCGCCCAGCGCATCCTGCATGTGGTTAGCCAGAACAGTCGGCCAGCCGGTGCTGGCCCGCGCGAGCAGCGCCGGTGCGCCGTCGGTGCGGTGTTCCCACCGCATTTTGCGGTAATGATGCGCCCACTGCAGCAACGGGCGCGCGCCGTCGGCTAGCAGAACCTGTTCGGCAATCATGGCGACCGGGTCGGAAGTCAGGCCGACGAGCACGCCTTCGCCAATGGCGAGTTCATGGAGCAGGCCGTTTAGCGTACGGTCGATCCGGATGACTCTTGCCGCACGTCCCGAATTGACGAAGGTTTCGGCAAAGAGCCGGCTTTCGGGGACTTCCGCTTCCTCAATGACAATGGTCTTGAGTGGTCGCTTCGCGAAGGCGCGGCGTCCGATACCCAGACCGGCCACTACCGCTCCCACGGCACCCCCGCTCATGACGGTGCGACGGCTGACATCCCACGCCATTCTCTAGTTCCCTTCTTCTTGCGCCAAGGCCGGAACGAGGCTTGCCGCCTCTTTGCTCAGGCCTTGCCAGCGTTTCTCCGACTTCGCGTGAAGCCCGAACAGATCAAGCACCCGCATACAGCTGTGATCGACTACCTCGGCCAGCGAGCTCGGCCGCGAATAGAAGGCCGGCACCGGCGGAAAGATCACCGCACCCATTTCGGTGCAGGTCGTCATGTTGCGCAAATGCGCCAGATTGAGCGGCGCTTCTCGGGTAATCATCACCAGACGCCGCCGCTCCTTCAGCATCACGTCAGCGGCGCGGGTGATGAGGTTGTCGGACAGGGCGTGAGCCACCGCGCCCAGCGTGCGCATCGAACAGGGCGCGATCACCATGCCTTCGCACACGAACGAACCGCTGGCGATCGAGGCGCCGACATTGCGGACGTTATGCACGACATCGGCCAGCGTTTCGAGCCGGGCTTTGCCTTCGGGCAACTCCTCGCGAATATTGAGCAGCGCCGCCGAAGACATCACCAGATGGGTTTCCCAGCCCCCGGACTCGCGCAGCAGTTCAAGCAGCCGCAGGCCATAAACCGATCCGGTTGCGCCGGTAACGCCCACAACCACCCGCTTCACCGCAGGCATCCTGCCAGCGTGTGCATCGCGATCACGGTCGCGCAAGGCCAGACCTTGCAGTGCATGCCGAATTCCCGTCTCCCGATCTTTGTCAATACTATACAACGCATTCCTCATTGCGCAACGTTTTTTGCAAACCGAGGAAAGCGGTCTAGCTCATGGCCGGACCCCCAGATTGATCGTCTTCATCTCTAGAAACTCGTCGATGCCGTGGCGCGAACCTTCTCGCCCGAGGCCTGATTCCTTGATCCCGCCAAATGGGGCCGTTTCGGTCGAGACGATGCCGTTGTTCATGCCGACCATGCCGGTTTCCAGCCCTTCGGCAACCCGCCAGGCCCGGTCGATATCTCGGGTGAAGGCATAGGCAGCCAGGCCCGAGCGGGTGGCATTGGCCAGGGCCAGCGCTTCGGCCTCGGTATCGAAGCGGAACACGGGCGCAACTGGTCCAAAGGTCTCCTCGTCCGCCAGGCGCATGGCGGGGTTCGCCCCGGTCAGCACGGTCGGCTGAAAGAACAGCTCCCCCGAGCTGTGCCGCTTGCCTCCGGTGACGATGCTTCCGCCTTGCGCAAGCGCATCGGCGACATGGCCCTGAACCTTGTCGAAGGCGGCCTGGGTGATGAGCGGCCCTTGATCGGTTACGCCTTCAAGCCCGTTGCCAACCGTGAACGCGCCGACCCTGGCGGCCAGAGCCTCGACGAAGCGGTCGTGGATCCCGCCTTGTACCAGGATGCGGTTGGCGCAGACGCAGGTCTGCCCGGTGTTGCGAAACTTCGAGGCAATCGCCCCTTCGACCGCCTGATCGAGATCCGCATCGTCGAACACCAGCAGCGGGGCATTGCCACCTAGTTCCATCGAAACCCGCTTGAGCGTGGTGGCGCATTGCGCGGTCAACAGCTTGCCCACCGCGGTCGAACCGGTGAAAGTGAACTTGGTGACATCGGGATGACTGGTCAGGACCGATCCGATTGCGGGAGCATCGCCGCAAACCACGTTGAACACGCCGGGCGGAATGCCCGCTTCAAGGGCGAGCTTCGCCAGTACGAACGCGGTCAGCGGGGTGAGTTCGGACGGTTTGAGGGTGACGGTGCAGCCAGCCGCAAGCGCCGGAGCGACCTTGCGGGTGATCATCGCTGCAGGAAAATTCCATGGCGTGATGGCGCCCACCACGCCGATCGGCTGGCGAATAACGAAGATCCGCCGATCAGCGCTGGCCGGAATGACCTCGCCGTAGACGCGGCGCGCCTCTTCGGCGAACCACTGGATGAAGCTGGCTGCGTAATCGACCTCGCCCAGCGCCTCGGTCAGCGGCTTGCCCTGCTCGGCGGTTATCAGCAGGCTCAGGTCCTGACGATGCAGCCGGACCAGTGCCAGCCAATCCTGCAACAGACGGGCGCGTTCCTGTGCGGATCGCTTGCGCCAATCGGAATAGGCGCGGGAATTGCTTTCGATGGAACGGTGTGTTTCGGCTTCGCCCAGCAGTGCGACCGTCGCAAGGGTGCCGCCCGTTGCGGGATTTAAGACCGTGAAACTGCTTGCTGCTTCGACTTGGGCACCATCGATGATCGGCTGGCTGGTCAGAAACTCGCTACGCCCGAGCGGAGGAATCGTAACAGCCACGGTTGAAACTCCTGTGATCGTGGGACCATCTGGCAACATGGCAAGCGGAAGAAGAGGGTCGGTCCTCTCGATGCCGACGTCACAAAATGCGAGGGCGGCAGTGACCTTCCGCCCTCGCCATCATGTCAGTACTTGTATGCGAGCTTGAGGAACCACTCACGCGGACGCGAGAAGCTGGCCGTCGCGGCGCCACCGACGTCGAGATCGACATAACCGCCCTGAAGGT
>RFXC01000016.1 GCA_009921765.1 Betaproteobacteria bacterium
CCTCGCCGGTCCACGAAAGCGGCGTCGAACGCTCGCGCGAAACACTCGCGTCATAGCGATCGGAGAGCCCGGAGCCCTCCAGCCCGCTAAGCGTTGCGGCCAGGCAATCAGTGGTTGCAAAGTAAGGATGCAGGCCACCCGTCCAGTCAAACGCGCTCCGCCCCACGTTCTCCACGGCGAGCGTGATCTCGAGGGCGTGCCGGTCGAGCTGCCCACTCAGTTCGAGGCGCGCGGCATGCGGCCAATGCCCGTCGAAGGTCTGATCCACGTCCAGGTGATACCGAAAGCCCGCTCCTCCCGCACGATCGGTGCGCGAGATCGCTTCGCGCCAGAGCGCAGTTCGAACCAGACCATGCTTGGGCAGCGGCCCCAGCTCATTGAACTGCGGAAACATGACCGGGACGCCGCCGCGAACCGGTGCCCCAGGACCAAGCGAGTGCGCGCTCGCGAACAGGAGTTCGTGATCCAGGCCCTTCCCTGCCCACACCGCCGACATCAACTGCCCGCCAAACGGCTGGTGCCGCAGACGCCAGGTTTTGGGCGAGGGCCCGGATTGCATGGTCAATCCGGCTCGCTTGCGCCCGACCCTGCAGCGCTCATCCGCCTAGCCGCCACCTCCGCTACCGCATTGACGATCGCGTGATAACCCGTGCAGCGGCAATAATTGCCGGAAAGATGATCCCGGATCCGGGCACGATCCGTGGTGGGCGAGCGCTCGATCAGCTCTGCGGCGCAGAGCAGCATGCCGGGCGTGCAGAACCCGCATTGAAGCGCATTGTGGCGAACGAAGGCATCCTGCAGGTCGGCAATCGCACCGCTAGCATCAAGCCCCTCCAGCGTGGTGACCTCGCAGCCATCAACCTGTGCTGCGAGCACCAGACAGCCGCGAACGATGTCACCGTCTACACGCACGGTACAGGCCCCGCACACACCATGCTCACAGCCCACATGGGTCGCCGTGAGGTTCAGCTCGTGTCGAAGAAAATCCGCAAGGTGCATCCGCGGCGGCACATGACGCCGCGTGGCGCGACCGTTCACCATGACCCGGACTTCGATCGGCTCGTCCGGCGATAAAGCAGACTGGGCTGCATTCATACCTTTTCCTGGAGGAATGCGTTGCTGGGTGCCGACCACGACCGGAGCGCGCGCTCAACCAGTACTGCGGCCAGATGAAGCCGGGTATCGGCGCTGGCCTGCAGATCGGACGGGGGATCGAGGTCAGCGGCAAGTGCGGCCTTCAGCTGCAAGCGGTCCGGCACGCGCGTTGACCGATGTGCTTCCGCCGCCAGGGCTTCGGCATGCGGCGCCCGCATCGGCCGGTCGCCGCAGCCGAGAAACGACAGGCGCAGCGTGTGGTCGGCCCGCGCGATCGCGGCCAACCCGGCGATCGCATAGTCACCACGTCGCCGGCTGATCTCGTCAAAGAACACCTGCTCGCCAGCGGCACTCACCGGAAACTCGACCGCGGTCAGAATCTCGCCATCACCCACAGCCGTGCTGTAGAGGCCCAGAAAAAAATCGGCCGCTGACACCACCCGGGTGCCAAGGCTGCCATGGATGTGCATCACCGCATCGAGCGCCAGCGCGCAGGCGGGAAGTTCGGCCGCAGGATCAGCGAGCGCGAGGCTCCCCCCCAGCGTGCCCCGATTGCGGATGGCCGCGTGCGCAACATGGCGCAGGGCCAACGACAGGAGCGGCCAGAGCGCATGCTCGTTACGCGTGAGCCCCCGAAGCTCGGCAATGCGGCCAATGTCGACCAGCACCGTTGGCTGCGCCACACGCAGTGCCATCATTGGCACCAGGCTTTGACCACCGGCCAGAATTCGCGCGTCCGGACCGTGGCGACGCAGCGCTTCGGCCGCGGCTGCGAGCGACTCCGGGCGCAGATATGAAAAAGGAGCCGGCTTCATCGAGACTGCCCCGATTGTGCGGACACCAGGTGGCTCAAGTCTTTGCCCCCACCCAGCCCTTGTGCGAGATGTCGAAGACTACGCCATTCGGGTCGCGAAACTTGCGCTCGAAATCAACCCCACCACCACCCTTCAGTTCGCGATGGAAGCGGCCACCGTTCTGCTCGATATGCGCGCTCATCGCCTCCAGGTCCTCGACGATGAATCCGATGTGATGAATGCCGTTGAAGTCTTTGCCGCGCTCGTCGCCCGCAGCCGAATCGGTATGGAAGTGAAGCAGTGTGAGGTTCACCACACCGTCAGAGAGCGAGAGCCCATCGCCGAACGGGGTGGCCGCGAAATTCACCCGCTTCATGCCGAAGGTGCTTTCATAAAAACGCGCTGCCGCTTCAATATCCGGCACCGAGATGGCGATGTGCCGCAGGCTCGCCTTGAGGTTGGGGTCAGAGTTGCTCATGAAACGCTCCGTTGGCCGACAGCGCCGGCATTGATCGAGGCAACGCTGGCCGGATCACGGTCACGCGCCACCAGGGGTTTGAGCCATTGAAACAGGCTATTTTTCAGCTCGAATCCGACGCCGGGCGCCTCGCAGGCTGCGGCACGGCCTGCAGTGATGGGAGCGCCATCCCAGAGGCCGCCAAACGGCAGCGACAGATCTGACGCCGATTCATGGCACCCAAGCGCGAGCCCAGCGACCGCCTGCGCAGCGAAAAGATGGCCGGCGTGGGGCACGAACGCCGCGCGCGGCCAGCCTGCAGCCTCAAACTCAGACACGATGCGCAGATATTCACCCACGCCATAGCTGAGCGAGATATCAATCTGGATCAGGTCGCGATCGGGCCGCAGCCCGCCGTAGCGCAGCAGATTGCGCGCATCATCGAGCGAAAACAGGTTCTCGCCGGTGGCTAGCGGCACCGGTGTGCTGGCGGCAATCTTTGACAGCCTGAGGTAATCGAGCGGCGACGCGGGTTCCTCCACCCAGGCGACGTCCAGGCTGGCCATGGCCTGCAGCCAAGCGGATTCAATCGCCGCATCCAGCTTGCCGTTGACATCAACGGCCACCCGCGCACCCTCCGCCGCCGCGAGCGCCACGCGGGTGCGGGCAAGGTCATCTTCAGTGTTCCTCCCGCCCAACTTGATCTTGATGGTCGAGAACCCGGCCGCCTTGGCCGCCTGGACCTCCCGAGCAAGTCCGTCGAGTTCGGCCGTGCCGCGTCCAGGGCGAAAGTGTCCGCATGATCCATACACATCAAACGTCGGTGTTTGCCCCGGCGCGCGTTGCCCGGCCCGCTCGGCAAGCACCCGCCAGAGCGGCTTCGCCTCGAGCTTGGCCCGCAGATCCCAGAGCGCTGCATCGATCAGTCCCACCGCACCAGGTCGCTCCCCATGCCCGCCGTCCTTCTCGTTTTCCATCAGCGCCGCCACTGCGGCGTCGGGGTCGATCCGGCCCCGCGAATCGAGCAGCGCCTCAGGTGAGGCGGCAAGCAGCCGTGGAATGAAGCGGTCGCGCAGCAGCCCCCCCTTTCCATAGCGGCCGATGGAATCAAAGGCGAATCCCACCACCGGCTCGCCGTTCATCATGCAGTCACTCACCACCGCGAGCGCCGACGCTGTCATGGTGTCGTAGGCAACGGATGCGTTTCGCATCGGCGCGGCAAGCGGCACGGTCTGCTCGTGGATGGCGAGAATCTTCAACCGAAGCCCTGCTCAGGAAGAGACGGCGGCAGCGGCCGCCAACGCCTGCAGCACCCGCTCAGGCGTAAGCGGAAGCTCGAAGAGCTCAACGCCGCGAGGTGCGAGCGCGTCGTTCACCGCATTGGCCACCGCGGCGGCAGCCCCCACGATGCTGGCTTCTCCCACGCCCTTGCCGCCCAGCAGCGTCCCGGGCACCGGTGTTTCAACGTGCCCAACCACGATGTCGGGCATTTCCGCCGCCATGGGAACCAGGTAGTCGGCAAGCGTGCCGGACAGCAGCTGCGCCTGATCGTCATAGCGGCACTCCTCGAACAGCGCCGCGCCAATTCCCTGCACCACACCGCCTCGCAACTGCTCGTCGACCAGGAGCGGATTGACCACGCGTCCGCAATCGTCGACCACCCAATGCCCCAGAAGATGGATCAGACCGGTATCGGTATCGACCTCCACCAGACTGGCCTGTACGCCGTTGGCGATTTGATAGGGGCGTGACGGCTGAACGTGCGCGGTCACCATCGGGTCGACCGGACCAAGCGCACCCAGGCGATGCGGCTGGTAGTGCAGAACGAAGCCGAGCTCAGCAAGCGCCACACTGCGGTCTGTGCCCACCACACGAAGGCTGCCATCGGCGAACTCAAGATCAGCCGCCTGTGCCTCCAGCAGCTCGGCTCCCGCTTTCACCAGACGCTGCTTCAGCTCGCGCACCGCCACCAGCGTCGCCTCGCCGCTCACCGACAACCCGCGCGAGGCCCAGGTTCCACCGCCCATGGGGGTCACCGCTGTGTCGCCATGCACGATTCTGACCGACTCGAGGTCGATCCCGAACGCATCGGCAATCAGCTGACCGAGGCCGGTCTCCAGCCCCTGGCCCTGAAACTGGGCGCTGGTGATGCAGGTGAGGCCACCGTTGGCCTCGAGCCGCAGGGAACAGCCGTCACCGGCCGCAATTGCCACGCCCGCACCACCGTAGACCATGGAGTTGGGGGCCGATTGCTCGATGAAGCTTGCAAACCCGATACCCAGGGCACGCCCCTGTGAACGGGCTTGTTGCTGCGCCTCGCGCAGCGACCGGTAATTCATCAGCTCGAGCAACTGGTCCATGCAGGCATGAAAACTAAGCTCACCGCCCGGCTCGAGACCACCCGGGGTACGCGGCCCATCGCGCTCCAGCGAACGATAATTTCTGCGACGGATGTCAACCGGGTCGATGCCGAGCGCGCGTGCAGCGGAATCGATCAGCATCTCGGTCACAGCGCAGGCGATCGGCTGCCCGACCCCGCGGTAGGAACCCATCGCGGGCTTGTTCTGAAAAGCAACGCGAACCCGCGCACGGAGCGACAGGGCCCGATAGGGCGCTGCAATGCCGGAGACGGCATGCAAGGCCTCCAGGGCGCTACTGCGGGGATACACCGACACCGCCCCGGCTTCGACCTGATCGTCCACCTCGAACCCGAGCAGCGTGCCATCGGCCGCCACCTGGATGCGTGCCGATACCGTGTGTGCGCGCGCGTGAATGTCGGAGGCAAACGCCTCCAGTCGGTCGACCACGTATTTCACCGGGCGCGCAAGAAGCCGCGCGGCAGCGGCCACCGCCATTTCATCTTCATAGCAATGAAGCTTCACACCAAAACCGCCGCCAACATCGGGCACCACCACGCGCACCTGATGCTCGGCGAGCGACAGCTGCGCCGCGAGCACCGCCCGCATCTGATGCGGAACCTGCGTGGACGCATAGACCGTGAGCTGCTGTTGCGCGGGATCGAAATCGGCAATCAGGCCTCGCGGCTCGAGCGACACCCCGGTGTGGCGCGGAAACCGAAGCCGCCGCTCCAGGTCGACAGCAGGCGGGGCGTGATCGCGAACCGCATCGATCCGATGCTGAAACAGAAGGTTGTCGCCGAGTTCGGCGTGGAGGACCGGCGCATCACCCGCGAGGGCCTCGGCCGCACTCGCGAGTGCAGGGAGCGGATCCCACTGAGCCTCGATCAGCGCAACCGCATCCTCGGCCTGCGCCCCCGTCTCGGCAATCACCAGCGCAACCGGCTGGCCCTGCCAGAGCGCACGCTCCTTCACCAATGCAGACTGCGCAACCGAGCGATGCGCGGCAAGCGTGGGCATCCGCGCGATCCAGGGCTTGAGTACCGGCGACAGATCATCGGCGGTCAGCACAGCCACCACGCCTGGCGCATTGCGCGCCGCCACCACATCCAGCGCCAGCAGCCGGGCATGCGGATGAGGGCTGCGAAGAAACGCGGCCGCCAGTGCGCCCGCGATCCTCAGATCATCGAGATAACGGCCTCGCCCCGCCACCAGCTGTCGCGCTTTCGGCCTCGGTAGCGGCTGGCCAATGAGCGGGCGCCGCTGCTGCGGACCGGATGCAGACGCCTGCCCGGGTTGCGTTACCTCGACCATGATGCCGTCGCTGTTCAACGGTCGAGCACCTGCCGCAGGGCGCGCGTCTGGTCCGGCGCGCGCTTGATCATCTCGCCCCAGTAGGCCTCATAAGCGCCCTTCCGGAACTCGGCGCCCAGATCTACCGCGCGGATCCCGGCATCGGCCTGGCGCTTGCTCTCCGCTGCCACCTTGTCGGCCACCCACTTGACGTTTTCCTGATCAAACCAGGCCGCGGTCTTCTCCAATGCTGCGCGCTGGGCCGGCGTGAGCGACTGCCATTTCTTGTCATTGACCAGCACGTTGACAATCACCGTGTAGAAACCCGGATCAACGCGATAGCGTGTGAACGCCCCCCAGCCCAGATCGAAAATACCGATCAGCGGCCAGCCGTAACCGTCAACCACCCCGCGTTCGAGCGCCTGTTGAACTTCACCGGGCGCCGTGTTCACCAGACTCACGCCCAAAGCCTGAAAGAACGGCGTGTAATTCGGGGTGGTGCGCAGCTTCATCGCCTTGAGGTCCTCCACCTTGGCGACGGGCTTATTCGTAAAGATATGAAAACGGATGCCGTCGCCGTAGGAGGCAAGCAGATGCGTGCCCATACGCTGGCGATGCGCCGCCTGCAACGTTGCGTAGGCACCAGATGCTTTCTGCTCAATGGTGGAGGTGGTGGCCAGAATCTGCGAATCCGCCTCGGGCATGACGCTCACGTAGAACGCCGGCGGCAGGCACACCACATCAAGCACGCCGCTGCGCACCGCATTGGCCTGCTCGAAAGAGGGAATGGCTTCCGGGCCGCCCACCAGTCGGATCTGCACCGTGCCCTTGGCTTCGGTGTTGAGTTGATTCACAAACCGGCCGCACATCTCGCCGAACGCTGTGTTCACCGGCACAAACACCCCTGCGCGAAGGGTGACTTCCTGGGCAGCCACCGCGCCCGCCAAGCCCACCGATACCGCCACTGCAGTCAACAAACGCTTCATTCGAGTCTCCCTTGAGTGATGATGTTCAAACAGCCCTTCGTTGCCTACAGGGGTACAGCAAACCCTCGATGTCCAGCGTCGCAATCGAGCAGCCGCACGGTCTTCGAGGCAATTCGGAGCTCCTCTTGATTCACGGTCACGCTATGCACGCAGCGCGCGCTAAACAACCGTTGTTCGGCTTCACGGACCATCACAATCAGTTGCAGCGACGACACTTCGAATCCACCGTCAGCCGTGGATTCAGCGGCAAGCGCGCTCAGGTGGTGATGGGTCCGGGACGGCGGCTGCTCAACATGGATCACCGGGCTGGAGAGCCGTCGGACGCGAAGTGAAAGCAGCCGCCGGTCCTCGTAGAGAAGCGACAGCGCATCATCGGGCGAACGCTGCTCCCAGGACGCCGGCATCCAGTACCAGGCATCGTCGGCGAATAACGAAAGCCATTCGTCAAAGCGACGCTCATCGAGCAGGCGCGCCTCGCGTTCGACCAGCCGGATGGCAAGATTCAGCGTTTCACGGCCTTGGCTCATGATTCCGCCAAACTCTCGACCGACATCCAGCGGCGCCAGGCACCAAACTGCAGCCGGATCGGTATTTCGCTCGTGCCGGGAGCAAGCCAATTTGAACCCGATTCGCGATCGCGTAGCGCGCCTCGCGAGATGTCCAGCCATTCAGGGCCCTGGCCCCCGAACCCCCGCTGGCAGCGCTCGAACACCTCGAGGTCATCAGCGGCTACCAGCGATGCGGGCGAGGCCGCCGCAGTCAGAAAGCGCAGCGTGAGGCGCGTCATTTCCTCGGGCGCACCATCGAGCGCGAAGCACCAGCTGGTCACCTGCGTGAGATCGGGGGCAAGCGGCTGCACCACCCGCATTGCCTGGAAACGGGAATTGATCGACACATTCGGCCAGACCAGATTGTTGAATCGGTCGATCGCCAGGATCTCCCGCGCTCGCGCCTCACCATGCGCACCCGCCAGGGCATCGAAGTAGCGCCTGAACACGGGGTCATCGCGCTGCGCGGCGATCACTCCCTGCCGATAGAAACTGTCCATGCTCACATGGCCACCGGCAAAGCCATGAATCGAAAGCTCGTCCCACTCCGCCGGCCGCAGCCCGTTGGCGAGCTGCATCTGGACCACCTGCCCCGTCACCCCGGGAAGCGCGGCTGCCTCCCGATCGGATCGCGCCGCGGCCACCGCGCTCGCGTGGACGAACCCGGGATGAACCAGATCGACCGCGTTCTCCATGAAGAGCTTCCAGTTGCCGCGGTAAACCATGCGGAGCGCCCCGCCCACCTGGGTCACGCGCCCGGCTGGCGCCCTGTCCACAAGATTGTCGATGGCAAACGCAATGCCCTGAAGATATTCGACAAGCGACGGCCCCTCGGCCGCATGGCTCGCAAACACAAAGCCGCGGTAGGACTGAACTCGCGGCGCGCGCGCAACATTTCGCGCGCCTGCATCGTGCAGGTACGCCGCCGGATAGCCCTCGGGCAGCGGCAGCCCGGTCAGCGTGCCCCCTGCATCAAAACTCCAGGCGTGATACGGACAGACAAGATGCCGGCTGTGACCGCGCTCGCCGCTCACCAGTCGGGAACCCCGATGCGGGCAGCGGTTGTGAAGGAGCGAGAGCGCGCCATCGTCGCCCCGGATCAGGATCATTTCATCCGGCCCCAGCCGAGTGAGCAGCCAGTCACCCGCGGCGTTCACCTGACTTTCGTGCCCCACATACAGCCACGCACGGCGAAAGATCCGATCCTGTTCGGCAGCAAACACCGCCGGGTCGGTATACACCGAGCGGTGCACCCGCTCCTCCGTGGCAAGGGCTGTGAAATCAGGACTGTTGGACGGCATGAGGCATCAGACAGGGCAAAAGCGATCACCGTTCGGTTTCGAGCATACGAGGCCGGCCGGTTGCATGAAACGGGCAGCCACGGATGATGACGATCCTGCGCCGCGATGACAAGCGGCCGATGGTCCGGATCCGCGGTTTGCCCTGTCCTTGGGGGCTGGCCTAGAATGAATTTCCCGTGGACAGGCGAGTGGCGATGGAGGAAGCGCGCGATACCCGAAAGCTTGCGGCAATCATGGTTGCCGATGTGGTCGGTTATTCCCGCCTGGTCGCGGCCAACGAGTCAGGCACGCTGGCCCGGCTCAGGGCATGCCTCAGCGACCTCATCCACCCTGCCATCGCGGAGCGGACCGGCCGAATTTTCAAGACCACCGGCGACGGCTTTCTCGCCTCGTTCGACAGCGCAATCGATGCTGTGGAGTGCGCAGTCGTCATTCAGCGACGTATGGCTGAGCGCGCCGCTCACGAGTCGCCCGACGAACGGATCGTCTTCCGCATCGGCATCAATGTGGGCGACGTGGTGGTGGAAGGCGATGATCTACAGGGGGGCGGCGTCAATGTGGCGGCCCGCCTCGAGGCCGCGGCCACCCCCGGCGGCATCACCATCTCCGGCACGGTCTATGACCACGTGCGAGACCGACTGCAACATCCCATCGAGGATCTTGGCGAGATCAGCGTCAAGAATATTCCCTACCCCATCCATGCCTACCGGGTACACACTTCCAACGACCCTGCAGCGCGGCCCGTTGCGCCGCGCCGCATCGCGCCCGGCACCCCTTCGCAACGTCGGGGATTGCGGGTAAGCCCAGCACTGATCGGTCTGGCGCTGGTGGCGATGGCAGGTGTGCTGGCGTTCTGGCGCCCCTGGGCCACCCCGCCCGACTTGGTGGCAGCGCCTGACACCGAGCTCACCCCCGCGCAACAAGCCGCAGCCGCGGCGGGGCAAATCCTGTCGCCTCGATTGCCCCGCGCACCGGCCAGTGAACGCAACATGCTGCTCGTGCTCCCCTTCACCAATCAGTCAGGCGACCCCGAACAATCTTATTTCAGCGATGGCGTCACCGAAGACGTGATCAACTCGCTTGCGCGGATCGCGGGCTTTACTGTGATTGCGCGCAACACGGCATTCACTTACAAGGGCAAGGCCGTGAATGCGCAGACGGTCGGCCAGGAACTGGGCGTTCGCTACCTGCTCGAGGGCAGCATTCAAAAGCAGGGTGACCGCCTGCGCCTCAACGCACAGTTGGTCGACACCACAAGCGGCAACACGGTGTGGGCCGAGCGCTTTGATCGCCGGATGGCCGATGTGTTCGTGGTCCAGGATGAACTCGCCGACCGCATCGTTGGCACCGTTGCCACGCAGCTTCGCCGTCGGGAGGGTCAGCGCGCGCTCGCCGCCAACCCCGAAACGCTGGATGCCCTTGACCTCACCCTGCGGGCGCGCCAGCTTCGCGGCACGAGCAATCGGGATGAAATCATCGAAGCCAGACGAATGCTGGAGCGGGCCATTGCGCTAGACCCCCGCTTCGTCCCGGCCTACACCCTGCTCTACGGTGTGATGAACCAGTTCTTCATCAACCGCTGGACTGCTGAATTCAACTCGCCCGCCACCACGCAGGCCATGCTTGATCTCGCGGGCAAGGCGGTGTCGATCGCGCCGTCCGATCCCATGGCCCGCGCCACCTATGCAGAGAGCCTCACGCTGGTTGGCCAGCACGGGACCGCCGTGGCGCAGATGGAGTCCGTTGTGTCGAGCACCTCCGCCGACACCGACCTCCTCAGACTTGCCGCCACCGTGTTTGCCCGTGCTGGTGAATTCGAACGGTCGGTAGCGATGATGAAACGGGTGCTGCAACTCGACCCGGCGACCACACCTGGCAATCTCGCTTCGCCATTGGCAAGCTCCCTTTATCTGCAAGGCAAATACGCTGAAGCGGCCGATTACGCCGGCCAGTGCGTTCGCCGCGCCCCCTCAAACATTCTCTGCAGACGCTGGTATATCGCCTCCCTCGCGCAACTGGGTAAGCTCGAGGAGGCGCGTCGCGAGGTTGCTGAAATGATGGCCTTGAGCCCTGGGCTCACGGTAAGCGAACAGTCACAGCGCATGGCGCGCAGCTACCGAGACCCCGAACACGTGCGCCATCACGCCGAGGGGCTCAGAAAAGCGGGAGTGCCCGAATGAGAATCGGTCAGTCGAGCACCAGCGCGCCACTGGTGTTGAACACCTCGCCGCTCACGGCCGCACAGTCATCCGACAGCAGGAACGCCACCTGGGCCGCCACCTGATCGGCACTGCTGAATCGCCCGAGCGGAATGGTCTTCAGAAGCCGGGAGCGCCCAGCTTCACCCAGTCGGTCGAGCATCACGGTATCCACAGGGCCGGGCGCAATGCAATTGACCCGGACGCCCGCACTCGCCCAGTCACGCGCCAGGAATCGGGCGAGATTGATGATGCCGGCCTTCGCCACCGCATAGGCGGCCCCCGATACCGCGCTGCCGCCGGTGCGACCGTTGGTGGATGAGAACAGCACCACCGCACCGCGCGAGGCCGCCAAATGGGGCGCCGCCTCACGACAGAAGAGAAACGCGGAGTCGAGATTGACCGCCAGTTGGCTCCGCCACTCGGCAAGTGAACAGGCTTCGATTCCACCTGACCCCACGCGGCCCACGGTATGCACGAGCCAGTCGAGACGGCCAAAGCGCTCAACCGTTCGCGAGACCGCTTCGGAGACATCGGCTTCAACCGTCGCATCGCCTGCCAGGCGAAAGATCCGCCGACTGGAACGAGGCGCGAGGCGGCCAGGAACGTCCAGCGCAGCGATGCTCGCGCCGGCCGCGTGAAGCCGGGTGACAATTGCCGCACCAATGCCGCCCGCAGCGCCTGTGACCAGGGCTACTTTGCCAGTTGCGTGTCGCGCGGAAGACATTGCCATGAATCAGGCTCCCCGACGCGGTTTCCATTCGCCCGTTTCGATCGCGCCCCAGATGCCATCAAGCATGGCAAGCCGTTGACGGGCTGACGCGGCGACCGCTGCCACGGCCTTCCGCTGTAGCGCAGGCGTGTGCGCATACCTGTAGGTGATCTCCAGGCCTTCCCCCTCGTGATGGGTGTCGTTATCGATATGAACCTGGAAAAACTCGAGGTCATCATCGCTCATGCCCATCGCCCGGCACGCTTCGACATAGCGCGGATAGAGTGTTGGGGTCTGCCCCTCCAGCGCCACCATGATGCCGGCCGCGGCCTCTGCGAGTTCGCGAAACGCCACCAGCTCGTAAATCCAGCTGCGCATGGCGCGCGTGCCAGGGAGAATCTCGCCGCGATCAGACGCCTCGCGAACCCGGCGCGGCGATACGCCGCAAGCCTGCGCGAAGCGAAGCAGAAGATCAGGATGACGCTTGCCCGGCTGGTCGGGTACTTCTTCACCGATCAGGTTTTCCAGCATGTGCCGTCTAGCGTCGAGATCGGGCAGCCGGCAAAAGAAGTGGCCGAACTGTTGCGGGATGAGTTCGATGTAGTAGTAGTGCTGAATTGCCCAGAACCCGAGCTGGGCGCGCGTCAGCCTGCCATCGGCCCAGGCAAGTGAAAATGGATGCGCGCCCGAATGGCGCTGCGTACGGGCGGCAACGAGCGCTTTCGAAAACGCTTGTCGGTTCATCGATTTATCCATTTGCATCCTTCATCGGTTGACAGTTCGATCGGGTGGCGCGCATGCCCGCGAGTCCTATCGGATCTGACTGCCCAGGCGCTTGACCACCTCGCCGTATCGCCGATGGTCGGCGGCGATCTGCTGTGCCATGCCCTCGGGTGTGGAGGTGACGATATGCGCGTCCTGGCCGTTGATCGAGCCAGTCACCTCGGGTGACCGCGCGGCCCGAACCAGTTCGGCGTTCAACCGCGCCACCACCGCGTCGGGAACTTTCACCGGAACGAAGAAGCCGAACCACTGGTCATACTCGACATCGCGAATGCCGAGCTCGGCAAGCGTTGGCACCTCCGGCAGCATCGCGGAGCGTTTCGGTCCCGCGTAGGCCAGCGCCTTCAGGCGGCCCTCCTTCAAAAATGCCTGGGCCGAGAGGTACGACGAAAACAGCACGTCTATCCTGCCCCCCACCGTCTCGGTCACTGCCTGCGCCGCCCCCTTCATTGGCACATGCACCATCGGCGCACCGGCCACCTGCTGAAACATTTCGCCCAGGAAATGACCGGCTGTCCCGGTGCCCTGCGACGCGAAGGTGAGTCCGCCCTGGCGCGACTTGGCGAGCGCAATCAGTTCCTTCACGTTGTTGGCAGGCAGCGACGCTGGCACGACCAGGATGCTGTGGAATGAAAAAAACGAGGTGACGGGCCGGAAATCACGGTTCGCGTCGAAGCCGACCTGTACATTGAGATGCGGATCGATGGCGTGGGTGCCGACGTGGCCTACAAAGACGGTGTAGCCGTCAGCCGGCTGCGAGAGAACAGCCTGCGCAGCAATGGCTCCCGCGGCGCCTGGCCGGTTTTGCACGATGCTCGGTTGACCCGTGTGTTCGGAGAGCTTTTGTGTGATCAGCCGAGTGACCCGATCTGTGGATCCGCCCGGAGGGAATGGCACCACGATCGTGATCGGTTTGGCCGGAAAGGCGGGGTCGGCGAACCCGGGCGACGCAGCCGCGAGCAACAGCAATGCGGCGATGAGTCTTGAGACGAATGACACGTTATTTCCTCCGTGCAACAGGCGATTTCAGGCCTCGGCACCCGGCGAGTGCCAACGATGATGGTAGCCGAGCCGGGGAGCAATGCGCCACCTCACTTGGCTCGCGCGAGGCGCTGACCAGTCCGCGGACACACCGCGCAGCCGAACACGAAACGCGCGGGGCCACCCGCGAGCAAAGCCGCTAGACTGCTGGCCTCATCCGCCAACAGGAGACCGACATGCCCAACCAGGCGCGACGTTCCGTCGTGATCGGATCGGCATCTGCGCTCGCAAGCCCGTGGCTGCACGCCCAGGCCTACCCCAGCCGCCCTGTCCGCATCATTGTTCCCACCACCCCGGGCGGCGGTTACGACAACCTTGGGCGCCTGGTCGCCGAGCGTCTGTCACCCGAACTTGGCGTGGGCGTGGTGGTTGAGAACCGAACGGGAGGCGGAACCCTGGTGGGCACCCAGGTGGCTGCTGCCGCCACACCCGACGGCTACACACTGGTGGTGGGCGGGCTCGCCAACATGGCGCTCAACGCCGGGCTTTACAAGAATCCGCAATACAACCCGGCCACCGACTTCGTCCCGATCGCCCTGGTGGCGAGCTTCAGTTACTGCCTGGTTGCACGCCGTGACCTTCCCCAGAGTACGCTAGCCGAGCTGCTCGCCCATGCACGCGCCAACCCGGGCAAACTCAACATGGCAACCGGCGGCACGGGCTCGGGCCAGCACGTGGCAGCGGTCATGCTGCGACGTCTGGGCAACATCCAGATGGTCGAGATCCCCTACAAGGGCGCGCAGGCCGCCTACACCGACCTGGTCGGCGGTCGCGTCGATCTCTTCTTTGACAACACCACGACCGCGCAACCGCTCATCGAGGCAGGCCGGATCAAGCCGATTGCCACCTCGGGCTCGCAACGCGACAAATCGCTGCCGGGCGTGCCCACCGCCACCGAGGCGGGGCTCCCCGGCCTGGTGCTCGAAAGCTGGCTGGGCATCTTCGCCCCAGCCCGAACCCCACCGGCCGCGGTGAATCGGCTTCGTGAAGCGATGAGCCGGGTGGTGGCACAGCCCGACCTTCGCAAGCGCCTGGAGGACGGTGGCTGGCGCATGCTCGACCAGGATGCTGCAAGCACCGAGCAATTTGTCCGCGCCGAAGCCGAGCGCTGGCCAACTTTCCTTAGAGAAGCGGGGATCAGCGGTGAGTGACGACACACAGAACATCGAGCGGTTGATTCGCGCCTGGGCCCTCTGGCGCGACACCCGGCAGTGGGACCTGCTTCGCACCTGCTATTGGCCAGGCGCGCGCGTTCGGACCACCTGGATGGAGGGCACGGCCGAGGAGTTCATCGAGGCGTCCATCCGCTCGGCCTCCAACCCGAACGCGCCGCTCGCGCAGCACGCACTGGGCGGCACCATCGTCAAGGTGAACGGCGATCGCGCGCTGGCCGAGACCCGTATGACGCTTCTGTTGCGCGCACAGGTCGACGGGGTTGAAGTCGACATCACGGCCTGGGGGCGATTTATCGACCGGCTCGTCTGCGCTCAAGGGGAATGGCGAATCGTGCAGCGCGACCCCATTCACGAGAAAGACCGTCTTGATCCGGTCGACCCCCAGGCAAGCCTCAAGCTGGATTCCTCAAGGCTTGCCACGCTGCCGCGCGCTTACCGGCATATCGCCTATGTGCAGTCGCAAGGGGGCGCGCGCATCACGCCCGACCTGATCGAACACAACTCGACCGCGCAACAGGCGCTCTATGAGGCCTGCACCACCTGGCTGAACCGCCGCTAGCGCTGACCCGCCGCGCGCCGTTTAGCCGAGGAAGCGTTTTTTGAGGGAATCTGCGGCCGAGGCAAGCAGCGACGCGTCCGAGCCCACGGCCACAAACTGCCCGCCAACCTCGAGGATGCGCCGCGCGTCCTGTTCGTGCGAGGTCAGAAAGCCTGGCGCCCGTCCCGCGGCTCGAATGCGCCGGATTGCCTCTTCAATTTTCGGCCATACGTCGGGATGGTGGCGCTCGCCCACATGCCCGAACGATGCGTGCAAATCGGCGGGTCCCACGAAAATGCCGTCCACCCCGTCCACTGCAGCGATTGCTTCGATCTGGTCCAGCGATGTCACGGTCTCCACCTGCAGCAGGATGCACAGCTCAGACTCCGCACGCTGCGGATAATTCTGGATACGCCCCCAACGCGTGGCGCGCGTGGTGCCCCCCACTCCGCGAATGCCGCGGGGCGGATAACGCATCGCCGCCACCGCCGCCCTCGCCTGTTCGGCGTTGTCGATCATGGGTACAAGAACCGACTGGGCGCCGATATCGAGCACCCGCTTCAGCATGACTGCGTCGTTCCAGGGCACCCGCACCACGGCATGCGTGGGATAGGGCTGGGCGGCCTGCAGCTGGCAAAAGAGCGACTCCAGATCGTTGGGTGAATGCTCCATGTCGAGCAGCATCCAGTCGAAGCCTGCGCCGGCGAGCAACTCCACCGTAAGACTGGATGACAGCGTTGACCACAGGCCGATCTGCGGGCGACCCGCAGCGAGCGCGTGCTTGAAGGTATTACGGGGAAGTTCCATATGTGGCTCCGGTCAGAGTGTCGATGGCTGCAGCACCTGTTCCGATCGTAGCAGCTTGGGGCTTGACGACGCAGGCATGCATGTCCACGATCGACACACCATCATTCGGGGCGGGAGACTGCAATGAATCGAGATCACGATGAAAGCGGATTGTCCCGGCAACTGCTGGGCGCGCGAATTCTCCCGACGCTCCTGATCATCAGCCTCGTCTGGATCGCGCTGCACACCGGTTTCGCATGGTCGCAGAATGCCGGCACCGCAACGACCCCGAGCGCAGTGTCGCCAGGCCCTGCCGACATCGCAGGTGTGGTCACTGGGGCTGCCGGACCCGAGGCCGGCGTCTGGGTGATCGCGGAAACCTCCGACCTGCCCACCCGCTTCACAAGAATCGTGGTCACCGACGATCACGGCCGATATCTGCTGCCCGATTTGCCGGTAGCCAACTATTCGGTCTGGGTGAGGGGATACGGTCTGGTCGACTCGCCCAGGCTGACCGCCAAACCGGGGCAAACACTTCACCTTCGAGCCGTTCCCGCGCCCGACGCAGCGTCAGCCGCCCACTACTACCCGGCAATCTACTGGTACACCATGATGAAGATTCCGCCGCCTGAAGCGTTTGGCGGATCCACCGATATCCCGAAACAGATCAGCCGCGGCGACTGGTTGCGGCAGATGAACAACGTCGACTGCATCGGCTGTCATCAGCTCGGCCAGGCGTCCACCCGGACCATCCCCGCGCAGCTGGGGCGCTTCGCATCGGGTCAGGAAGCATGGGTCAGGCGGATTCAGTCGGGTCAGTCGGGACACTCGATGACGCTGCGCATCGCCGGCCAGTTTGGCGGCGCGCCTTTCCGTTATTTCGGCGACTGGACAGACCGTATCGCTCGGGGCGAATTGCCGAAGCATCGTCCGGAGCGCCCGCAGGGTGTAGAGCGGAACATCGTCATCACCTCCTGGGAGTGGTCTGACCCCGACAAATATCTGCACGATCTGATTTCCTCCGATCGCCGCAAGCCCACCGTCAACGCATGGGGCCTACTCTACGGGTCTCCCGAGTACAGCACCGACAACATGCCGATTCTGAATCCGAAGACGCATGAGGTCACCACCTACAGGATGCCGGTGCGCGATCCGCACATGCCGGTTTCGCTAGGTCCTGGTCATGCGGGAGCGGTGGAGCCGATGCAGCCCTCTCCCTACTGGGGTGAGCGCATTCTCTGGGACACCCGAGCCAACAATCACAACGCGATGTTCGATCATCAGGGTCGCCTCTGGATGGCTGCATCGGTTCGGGCGCAGCCCAACCCTGATTTCTGCAAATCAGGCTCCTCGCATCCGTCAGCGAAGGTGTTTCCCCTGCAGCAGTCTTCCCGACAAGTTGCGATGCTTGATCCGAAGACCGGCAAATATCATTTTCTCGACACCTGTTTCGGCACCCACCATCCGCAGTTTGGTTACGACGCCGCACACACACTCTGGTTCAGCGGCACCGGCCAGGTGGCGGGCTGGATCAACACCCGCCACTATGACGAAACCGGAGATGCCGCAGCCGCGCAAGGATGGGCCCCGTTCGTTCTTGACACCAACGGCAACGGCAAACTCGATGAATGGACCGAACCAGGCAAACCCGCAGACAGCGCGCGCGACACCCGCTTCAACCCCGGATCTGGGCCCTATGCAGTCATGCCCCATCCTCGAGATGGCTCGATCTGGTACTCAAGCGGCACGTTTGCAGGCCGAGCCGGCTTTCTGCGATTTGACCCGGTCACCCGACTGAGCGAGTTCTACGCCATTCCCAAAGAGGCGCTCGGCATCCGCGGCGGCGATATTGATCTGGACGGCGTGCTGTGGGCTTCCATGTCCAGCGGACACCTCGGTCGGTTCGACCGTCGCCTTTGCAAGGGCCCCTTGAACGGGCCATCCGCCACCGGCGACCACTGTCCCGAAGGCTGGTCCCTGCACCGATACCCCGGTCCTGGCTTTGATGGAGTACCCGACAGCAGCGCAGAGGCCAGTTACTACACCTGGGTGGATCATCACAACACGCTGGGTCTGGGACCGAATGTTCCGATCTCAACCGCCAATCTCAACGACGGCTTTGTCGCCTTCAAGGACGGCAAGATGGTGAGCCTGCGGATCCCCTACCCGATGGGGTTTTACGCCAAGGGAATGGACGGCCGAATCGACGACCCCGCCGCCGGCTGGAAGGGGCGCGGACTCTGGAGCACCAGCGGCGATCGCACGCCCTGGCTCATGGAGGGCGGAAAAGGCTCGCGGCCACGCGCGGTTCAGATTCAGGTAAGACCTGATCCGCTTGCGCGCTAGACGCCCCAGGGCCTACTTTTCGTCGTATTCGCGAGTGCCTGGCCAGGGGGCATCGGCGACATCGAACACCATGCCCTCGAAGCCGCGGAATTTGTCGGGGCGACGGTATTTGCCGTCATCCACGGGCTTGAGTTCCATCTCGTCAATGTACTGCTCGCCCCCGTTGGAAAACACGCGCTCCACAACATCGTCTGCGTCATCGGTGTAGACACCGAAGTGGTGCAGCCCCACATAGTCCATGCCCTTGCCCAGCTGGTCGGTCTTGAATTTGAGCAGCACGATGTTGATCGAACCGTCGGTCACCATGTAGCCGCGCGCGCGCTCGTTGTCGAGCGCCTTCAGCTTTCTGAAACCAAAGGTGTTGGAATAGAACTCAAGTGCCTTGTCGGGGTCCTGCGTGGCAATGGCGATATGACGGATGCGGGCCATCGGGTCGTCCTTGGATGAGAGCGTGGTCGGGACAGCAATATCAGTCGAGTTTGATGCCCGCAGCGCGAATCACCTCACCAATGCGGGTCATTTCACCGGCAATAAACGCTTCGAATTCGGCTGCGGTACCGGGACGGACTTCGTTTCCCTGGTCAATCAGTTGCTGACGGAGTGCGGGTTCGGACAGGATGGTCGCGAGCGTACGGTTCAGCCGGTCGACGCGCTCCTTCGGAACACCGGCCGGGCCGAACAATCCAAGCCACGTGGTCATTTCGAAGCCGGGCAGCGTTGCCGCAATCGGCGCCACACCGGGAAGCGCGGGTTGAGAATCACGGCTTGCCACGCCAATTGCCTTCAGCTTGCCCGACTTGAGGAGCGGCATGGCTGTGATCGGTACATCAAAGTAGGCATCGAGCCGCCCCCCGATCAGGTCTGGGGCGATCTGTGCCGTGCCTTTGTAGGGCACATGATTGAGCGAGACCTTGCCCTGGGTTGCAAGCAGCACCAGCGAGAGATGTGAAGCCGAACCGTTGCCGGCCGATCCAAAATTGAGCGGTGCGGCGCTGGCACGCGCAGCCGCCAGCAGATCGGCAACGTTGCCGGCCGGGCTAGACGCGGACACCACCAGCATCATTGGCGAAGCAGCGATCAGACCGATGGGCTGAAACGCCTTGGCAATGTTGATCGGAAGTTTGGTGTACAGGTGCGCGTTGACCACCTGCGTGCTGGTGTTGCCCAGCAGCAGCGTGTAGCCATCGGGCTTGGCCCCGGCCACGAACTGCTGCGCAATGGTGCCGTTTGCACCAGCCTTGTTTTCCACAATTACCGGTTGCCGAAACGCAGACTCCATCCGTGCGCCGACCAGACGGGCCAGCACGTCGGCAATTCCGCCTGCGGCATACGGCACGATGATTCGAACGGTTTCGCTCGGGAAGGCATCCGATCGGGCCGCTGGTGCCGCAGCCATCAGACCAAACGATGCAAGGACGAGTAACAGCGCGCGCATCAAAGTCTCCATGGAGTGCCACAGCGAATCGGTCGAGTCGAGGGGAACCTGCGGCTTCTCACGAATCGTCGCGCTCAATGCGGCGCGGTGTCAAGGTCGCATGGTTGCTAGAATCGAAACACCTTGAACTGGAGATCCATCGTGAGCACACCCCGTTTCCCTGCAATCCCGGACGACCAGCTGACGCCTCGCCAGAAGGAGATTGCCGCAAGAATTTCCGGTGGTCCTCGTGGGTCGGTTCGCGGCCCCTTTCTCGCCTTGCTCCACAACCCCGACCTCACCGACGTACTCGAGCAGGTGGGCGAATATCTGCGCTTTCGGTCCACCCTCTCGCCCGCGCTGATCGAGCTGGCGATTCTGCTGGTGGCTCGACACTGGACCTGCCAGTACGAATGGTTCGCTCATGAACGCATTGCGCGCACCCGCACGGACCTGCCCGACGGCATCATCCGCGCCATCCAGCGAAATGAAATCCCGCACGACATGAACGACGACCAGCGCGTGATTCATGATTTCGTGTTGGGCACGTTCCGTTGCGGCGCAGCCCCTGGCCCGGTCTATGAAGAAGCCGTAAGCCGCTTTGGCCGGGCAGGCGTGCTCGATCTGGTTGCGCTCTGCGGCTACTACACCACGATTGCGTTCGTTCTCAATACCGGGCAGATCATGCCGCCCGAAGGCGCGCCGCCGCTGCGCGAGGCGAGCTGAGCAAGGGTGCCCCCGGGCACCCGCTCTTCAGTCGGATTCCGCCACCACCTGGTTGCGCAGCACGCCGATTCCGGTGATCTCGATCTCGATCACATCACCGGGCTTCATGTTTTCCTGCTTGCCTTCGGTACCGAACCACATCACATCGCCAGGGCTGATGGTGCAGTAACGAGAGGTTTCGCTGATGAATACCTCGGGTCGGAAAATCATGTCGGCCGTATCGAAGCTGTCAACCTGACGGCCGTTCAACCTGATGATGGTTCTCATGGTGCGGTAATCAAGCCCGGTCACAAACCAGGGCCCCATCGGCTTGAAGGTGTCGCAGTTCTTTGAGCGAAAGAAGGTGCGATCGCTCTTCTGCCAGGTGCGTTCACTCACGTCATTGCCGATGGTCCAGCCCAGCACGCTGTCAAGCGCCTGCTCGGGCGACACCTTGCGGGCGGACTTGCCGAACACCGCCACCAGCTCGCCCTCATACTGGAACTGATCGGTCGCATCGCGTGGCTTCACGATGTTTTCGCCGTGGGCAATCAGCGCATTGTTGGCGCGATAGCCAATCTCTGCGCGCGAAGGCAACTTGGGCGACTCGCCGATTTTCGCTGCCACTTCGCGGATATGCCCAGCATAGTTCAGACCCGCGCAGAAAAAGGTGCCAGGCACCACCGGCACCAGCAGGCGAACAGCGTCGAGCGCAAGCCGCTCGGCCGTTCGCTCGTAACCGTCAAACGGCGAGCCGCGCACCGGCACCACCGAGTCATCTTCAACAATGCCAAACGCTGTCTTGCCGGACGCTTCGAATCTGCACCACTTCATGTCGGGTCTCCGCGAACCTCGCATGCGATGGAAGCACGCGGGTCCAGATGTTGAGCAACCCCGCGAGTTTAGCCTCGACCTTGGAGCGCGTGCGCTTGACCATGCCAAGGCAGACCGGGTTCGAGATCAGATCACTCAGCCTTTCAAGAGCATGGGCAGCCACATG
Source organism: Betaproteobacteria bacterium (assembly GCA_009921765.1). The sequence continues at coordinate 21,530 of RFXC01000016.1, forward strand.
GCGAGCCCCGGAAATGCCACCAGCACCCCAAGCAGCACCAGATCTGCAGCGATAAATGGCGCCACGCCCCGGTAGATGTCGCGGATGGCAATGTGTGGCGCAAGGCCATGAAGCACAAACACAATGATGCCGATGGGCGGAATGATCATGCCCAATTCCACCACCACCACGTTGACCACACCCCACCACACCGGATCAAAACCCATTTTTTCAATGACTGGCAGCACGAACGGCAATGTGATGAGCATGGCTGCGATTTCATCGAAGATGGCACCGAGCGCGAGATACGCGATCAACAGGCAAGCCACGATGCCGATTTCAGGAACCGGAAGCTTGCCGATGAACCCGACCAGCGCCTCGGGTACCCGGGCGAGCGTGATGAAATACGAAAATACCGAGGCGCCAATGATGATCGTGTAGATCATCGCGGTGGCACTCGCCGTTTCGCGTAGCCCCTGCCAAACCGCCACCCAGCTCATCCGGCGACGGAGCACCGCAAACAGAAGCGACAGGATCGCGGCCACCGAGGCCGCCTCGTTGACCGTAAAGACGCCGCTGTAAAGCCCAGCGAAGATCGACGCCATCAGCACCAGCACCGGCGAGGCCTCGTGAAGCGCCTGCCATTTCTCCGACGGCGGCACGCGCTCGCTCACCGGCGCCAGACTGGGGCGCCACCAGACGATCAGGCGGATGGCAAGCAGGTTGAGCGCCAGCGCGATCGCCGCCGGCACCAGCGCCGCGTAGAACAGGTCGAAGATATAGGTTTTGGTGACGACGCAGTAGAGAATCATGACGATCGAAGGCGGGATCAGCGCCTTCAAGGTCCCGCCTGCCGCGATGGTTCCAGCCGAAAACGCAGGCGAATAGCCCCGGGCCAGCATCTCGGGCAAAGCCGCTTTGGCGAAGGTTGCAGCGGTGGCAGTGGACGACCCGCACACGGCTCCAAACACCGCGCAGCCGCCCATGGTTGAATAGGCGAGTCCGCCACGATAATGACCAAACCAGCATGCCGCCGCGCGATAGATGTCGCGCGAAAACCCGGCTGCGCTCGCAAATGTGCCCATCATCAGAAAGAGCGGCACGGTCGCAAGATCGACGCTTGAAAGCAGACCCGCCGATTCGCCGGCGAGCACAGTCATTGCGGGCCCCCATCCAGACTGCAGGGCATAGCCCACCACGCCCACAACGATCATCGCAATGCCGATCGGTATCTGAAGCAGGATCAGCACACAGAGGGCAAGGAGCCCAAGCCCGCCGATGGCAAGCGCGCTCACTCGCTGCTCCGAACTGCGTGTTCAAACCGCCCGAGCAGGCGCCCAGCTTCAAGCACCACAACAATCACCTGTACTGCGAACGCCATTGCAAATATGGCGCAGACCCCGTACCAGAACGGCGCAGTAGGAATCTTGAGGATCCAGGTGGTTTCACCCGCACGCGCAATCTTTCCGGCAAAGACCAGGAACTGCCAGCCAAAGGCGGCCATGACCACCGCGGTGATGAGCGAAGCCAGTGCATCCAGCAGCCGGCCGGCGCGCGCCCCGAACACATGCGAGGCCAGCCGGATCGAGATATTGCTTCGCTCCATCAATCCGACCGGCAGACAGCAGGTGACCGCTAGCGCCACGGTCACCGCGGCCAGGTCACGAACCCCCTCGATAGGCTGATTGAGGAGCCAGCGCGCGAGCCCGTCGAAAAGCGTCATGAGCGCGAGGAACATGAGCCCGGCAAGACCAAGCGCTGACAGCGCCCGGGTTGCCATCAAGCCGAATCGCTCCAACCGTGACAGCCCGCTCAGGACCGCCTGGGCCGGCTCGGTTCCGTCCTTTAAAGGCGCCACTTCACCAGCCACTTCCCGTCCCAGGTGCGATCAACTTGAGCGGAGCTCAGCGACCCGCCCGAACGTTGGCAAGTTCAGCCCTCACGAGCGCCAGCAGCTCCTTGTTGCGAGGACTCTTGGCGACCCATGCGTCGATCACCGACTGGAAGGCCGGCTGCATGGCATCGAGGTCCGCCTGAGAGGGAAACACCACCTTGCGCTTGGGATCTGCCTGCAGCTGGCTCACAACTGATGCGTTGTAGTTGCCAATGCCTTCATTGAATCGCGCGGCCGTCCATTCCCCGCTGTATTTGCGGATCGCGTCCTGAGCGGGCTTGGGAAGTGAATCGAATTTCTTTCGATTCATCAGCATGGCGAGCGGCACCACGCCCAGCCGGGTGAAATAGTGGGCGCTTGTGACGCGGGAAATACCGAAATCGACCAGCGGCGCGGGATGCGAGGTGGTGCCATCGATCGTGCCGCGGCTGATCGCCTCGGGCACTTCAGTGACGGGCATGCCGATCGCAACAGCCCCCAGCGCCTTGATGGTTTCGCTTTCAATTGCGCCGGAGGTACGGATCTTCTTGCCCTTGATGTCGGCAATCGAATTGATGGCCGAGCGCGAATGCAGGCTGTAGGGCGCGGTCCCAAACAGACCGATCGGAAAGAAATCGTCGTAGCCGCGGATCTTTCCGCTGTTCACGAGCCGCGTGAAGACCAGTGTTGCTTCGCGCAGGTCGGCAAACACGCCAGGCAGTTCAAACACCTCGTTTTCCTGGAAGCGACCTGGCGTATAGGACGCGATCACCCAGGCGAGATCGGCCACCCCATCCAGCACCATCTGCGCCTGCTGAACGGGACTTCGACCCAACGCGCCGTTGGGAAACAATTCGATCTCGATGGCGCCGCCCGCCTCCTTGTTGACGGCCTCGGCAAAGGGCTTGAACACGCTCTGGAAGGTGGCTTCCTTGTCGGGCGAAAAAATGGCGAACTTGAGCTTGACAGCCTGCGCCTGAACGCCAGCGCTGGCGCCTGCCATGACGAGCGCGGCCGCAGCACAGAGTGCACGAATTCGGAATCGTTGGATGCTGGTGCCCATGGGTGTCTCCTGGTGAGTGTTGTGCGAGGCAATGTAGTGGATATTGAAGAAATGTCAATATTCAAGAATCGAATGCGACGAATGACCAAACCGTGGCCTGTCGCTTGAAGCAAATGTCACTATTTGAGATATTGATGGCCATGAATGCGTGTCTCTCTCCATGAGCAGCCTCGGATCCTCTCTTGCAATCCTCAGCCTGTTCGGGCCTGATCGCCCCACGCTCAGCGCAGAGGCGATCACCGAATCGCTGGGCTTCACCCGGCCCACGACCTATCGCTATCTGCGCGAACTGGTCGCGAGCGGCCTCCTGGTGCGCCTCGCGCCGGGCACCTACGCACTCGGGCCGCGCATCATCGAACTCGACTGGCAGATCCGGCGAAGCGACCCGTTGCTGCGCGCCGGACTCTCCGTCATCCCCGACCTGTCATCGGCCACCGGTTTTGAAGTGAACCTGGTGGGCCGTTATGGCGATCACATCGTCACCACCCACCAGCAGCATGGGCTGGAGCGACTGCCGCTCAGCTTCGGGCGGGGTCGCCCGCTACCGCCGTTTCGTGGCGCCGGATCGAAAATCATCGTTGCGCATTTTCCTCGTGCGCGCCTGCGAAAGCTCTACGACACGCATCGCGCCGATGCACGCGATGCCAAGCTTGGCAGTCACTGGGAAGAAGTCCGGTTGGCACTTGCCGCGATCCGCCGTCAGGGGTTCGCCGTATCGCATGGCGAGCTGGACCCCGGCTATGTGGGGGTGGCAGCGCCCGTCTTCGCTGCCGACGGCGACATCCTGGGCAGCGTGATCGCTGCGCTGCCACGCGAACGGCTTGCCGTCACCGACCTAGAACGCCTGACCGGACGCATCCGCGCAGCCGGCCAGGCCATCAGTCTTCGGCTCGCCGAGTTCGGCGACGCGCCCAATCACCACGAAGGCGTAACCTCCATAGCCCGGTCACCGGCGCGGAAAAGCGCATGAGCCGAGATCACCTTCACGATGTGCTCATCATCGGCCTCGGTCCCACTGGCGCCACATTGGCCAACCTGTTGGGGGCCATGGGGCTGGACACGGTGGTCATCGATCGCGAACCCGGATTCCTCGATCTTCCGCGCGCAGTGCATTTCGATGGCGAGGTCATGCGTGTGTTTCAGAACATGGGGCTCGCCGCTGCGCTGGAACCCCATCTTCGACCCTCCTCGGGCATGCAATATGTGAACGCCCAGGGGCTGCTGATGCTCGAAAGAAAGCCCGCCACCACACAGGGACCACAAGGCTGGGCAACCAACTATCTGTTCCACCAGCCCGATCTTGAAGGCGCGCTCCGCCGTGCGCTCGATCGGTTCGGCTGCGTCACGGTGCGAAACAGCGTCGAGGCGCTTGGCGTCACACAGCAGGCTGATCACGTCGCAGTCCGCGTGCGCAGCACCCTTCCGACGGGCACCGAAGAAACGCTGCGTGCCCGCTGGGTGGTGGGTTGCGACGGGGCACGATCCATCGTGCGCGAGATGATCGGCGGCCCGCTGCACGATCTGGGTCTGCACCAGGAATGGCTGGTGGTCGATGTCGAGTTGACCGGCGATGTCGCCCTGCCGCAGCCCACGGTGCAGTATTGCGACCCAGCGCGACCGGCCACCTTCGTCAATGTCACCGGCCGCCGCCGGCGCTGGGAAATCATGGTGATGCCCGGCGATACGCCGCAGGCCCTCCTGGAACCCGCCAATCTCTGGACGCTGCTCGCGCGCTGGATCCGGCCAGACCAGGCGAGACTCGTCAGGTCGGCGCTCTACACCTTTCATTCGCTGATCGCCTCGCGATGGCGCGCAGGCCGACTGCTGCTCGCGGGGGACAGCGCCCATCAGACGCCCCCGTTTCTTGGACAAGGCATGTGTGCCGGCATACGGGACGCGGCCAACCTCGCCTGGAAGCTGGCTGCCGTGGTGCGCGGCGAGGCCGCAGAGTTCATGCTGGACAGCTATGAAAGCGAGCGGCTGCCGCATGTTCGTGAATTCATCGAGACCGCCATGCGACTGGGCGAGATCATTCAGACCACCGATCCGGCGGTGGCCGCACAGCGAGATCAGCGCTTCGCGCGCGAGGGCACCACCGAGATTGTCAACCTGTCACCCACCCTCGGACCCGGTGCCCACACGGGGCACGCATCGGCGGGCGCCCTCGCGTCACAGCCTCGCCTGGCAGACGGCCGTCTGCTTGACGACGCGCTTGTGGCCCACCGGTTTGCGCTACTCACGGCAGCCCCTGAAGCACTACAGGCATCGCCCGACGCACGCGCCGTGCTCGCGCGGCTCAATGTCTACCAACTCAGCGATCCTGCGCTCGGGAGCTGGCTGCAGTCGCTGGGCGCGCAGCACGCGCTCCTTCGTCCCGATCGATATGTTGCTGCACTTGCCAATTCGGCCGCCGAGGTCGCGTCCTGGCCCATCATCGGCTGGGGCTACTCACTCTGACAACACCGGGGAGACACCATGAACCGACAGCCGTTGAATCCAATCACTGCGAGCGATCGCGCCGATTTCGATCGTGATGGCGTCGTTTGCCTGCGGCAGATGTTCGATCAGGACTGGATCGCGCGCATGAACGAAGCGGTCAACCGCGTGATGGACGCCTCGCACCCGCTTGCCCGCCCGCGTGAGGTCACCCAGGCGATGGGTGGCAAGAGCGGCCGCTACCACATCAATTCGTTTGTCTGGCACTGGGATGATGACTTTCGCGCGTGGGCACTCGAGTCGCCGAACGCAGAAATCGCGGCCACCCTGATGGGGGCAGACCGCGTGCGCATGTTCTACGACCAGGTGTTTGTGAAGGAACCCAATACGTCGGAGATGACCGACTGGCATCACGACCTGCCGTTCTGGCCCATGCGCGGCAATCAGATTCTGTCGATCTGGGTGGCGCTCACCGACGTGGGTCCCGACAACAGCTCGCTCGAGTACATTGCAGGTTCCCATCGCTGGAACAAGTTTTATCGTGCAGCCATTCCCGACAAGGATCCGCGCTTCAAGTCCGAGCTCGAGGAATGCCCCAACTTCAGCCTGTTGCGACACGACCCCCAATACCGCTTTCTGTCATGGACCATGAAAGCGGGCGACTGCCTGGTGCATCACCCGCTCACCGTTCACGGATCGGAAGGCAACTTCTCGCCTACTCGGCGACGGGCGGCGATTTCCAACCGCTACTTCGGCCCTGACGCCGTGTGGGACCCACGGCCCGCCACCATGCGGGTGACAGGCGACCCCGTGCTGGAGGCCGGACGCCATCCTGCCGATGACAAGGTCTTCCCCATCGCCTGGGATCGGGCAACCGCGCAGCGCTCAGCCTAGCTGGCAGTGCGCCAGGCAAGGCCTGCGCGGGTGCCGCCCACCACCGACCCTCGCGCAGGTCGATACTCACACCCCACCCAGCCCTGCCATCCGCACTGCGCCGCAACCTCATCCAGCACCGCAAACAGATAGCGATAGTTGAGCTCGCCGACATCCGGTTCATGCCGCTCGGGCACACCTGCGATCTGCAAATGCGACACGCGTCCGCTGGGCAGCCACTGACGGATCTTCATCGCTACATCCCCCTCAACGATCTGGCAGTGATACAGGTCCATCTGCACACCCACGTTTGGTTCGCCGATTTCTTCGATGAGCGCATGCGCGTCATCCTGACGGCTGACGAAATAGCCCGGGTTGTCGCGCTGGTTGAGAGGCTCAATCAGGAGCGTGACGCCGAGCGGCGCGGCGCGACGCGCTGCCGCGCGAAAGTTCGCCACATACGTGGCGCGAAGCACCTCACGGGCGATCGCTTCCGGCATGATGCCCGCCATCACATGGACCCGCGGACAGGCGAGCGCCTGCGCGTAGATCAGCGCACGATCAATCGCCGCCAGAAATTCCGCCTCGCGTCCCGGTAAGCAGGCGAGCCCCTTCTCGCCTTGGGTCCAGTTGCCTGGCGGCGCGTTGAACAACACCTGCTCCAGCCCGTGTCGGGCCAGTTGATCAGCGAGCACCGCCGGCTCGTATTCGTAGGGAAAAAGGAATTCCACGGCCTCAAAGCCATCGGCCGCGGCGGCACCGAACCGGTCGATAAACGGCAGTTCCGGGTAGAGCATCGACAGGTTCGCGGCAAATTTCGGCACAGCGCTTTCTCCCGTTACCAGCGTGCGCCAAATGCGCGGCGCAGATCGTCAATGGCCACCTCATCGAGCGGCGCCAACGGCGCGCGCGCAAGGCAGGCGAGCCGTGCGGTTTCCTCAAGTTCTTCCAATACAGCCATCGCAGCCGCCGGGCTGTCCTGCCAGACCGTAGGCCCCAATCGAGAGAGCATCACCGCCCGGATCGGTCGACCCGCGCGCCCATGGCGTTCGATCTGCTCGGCCACTTCGTTGGCAGCCTCGGGCGCGCCAGGACGGTGATAGGGCACCACCGGCACATGCCCGACCTTCATCACAAAGTAAGGCGTGATGGGAGGAAGCAGTTCGGCGCCGCATGGCCCGAGCGTGAGCGCTACGCAGTGCGTGCTGTGGGTGTGAATGATGCAGCGCGTGCCGGGGTCCCAGACGAGCGCCTGGGCATAAATGCGCCGATGCAGCACCGCGGTCTTGCTGGCCCGATCGCCCGATAGCTGCTGCCCGTCCGGGCCAAGATGCGCAAGCGCGCCCGGATCGAGAAATCCCAGACAGGCGTCGGTGGGGGTGATCAGCAACCCGCCATCGTCGAGCCGCACGCTGATGTTGCCGGCCGTTGCATGCACATAACCGCGATCGAAGAGGCTTCGCCCGACGCGACAGATTTCCTCGCGTGCGTGTGACGCATTCATGGTGATACGCCGGCGTCGAGCACGGCAAAGGCGCGCGTGAAGAAATCATCGGCGCCGAAGTTGCCCGATTTGAGGCACAGATGAAGACCGTCACGCCGTCCGATCACCTGCGCCGCATGACACCAGGGAACGCCCGGGTCGATCTGCGCACCGATCCGAAGCTGACGGATCCCCAGCGCCTGCACGCATGCACCCGAGGTCTCCCCTCCCGCGACCACCAATCGGCCGACGCCGCGCCCGACCAGCGCCACCGCAATGCGCGACAGCGCAGCCTCGACCAGGGCGCCAGCCGCCTCGACGCCGAGTTGTGCCTGCGCATTGCGCACCGCTTCCGCGGTGGCACTCGAGGCAATCAGCACCGGAACGGATGACAGCCTCGCCGCGGCTTCATCAATCGCACGGGCAATCAACGGCTCGCCATCGGCGGCCAATTCAAGCGGATCGAGCGCCAGCACCCACCCACCCTGGGACCGGAAATGCGCAACCTGCGCAAGCGTGGCAAGCGAGCAGCTGCCCGAAATCACGGCGGCTGTCCCTCGTGCTGCGGGCAGCGTGGCAGCAGCCGGCGAGGGCACAATCCCGACATTGGCCGGCAGCGCGATGGCCACGCCAGAGCCTGCGGTCATCAGCGGGGCATCGCTCAGCGCGGGACCCAGCCGGAACAGATCATCGTTGGAGATGGCATCCACCACGGCGATCCCCACGCCATCGGCCCGCAGCTGCGCCATCCGCGCGCGAATCGCCTGCGGACCCTCCGCCACACAGCGGTAGTCGATCAATCCCACCTGACGCCGGCTCTGCGCCTGCATCACCCGAACCAGATTCGAATCGGTCATGGGCGTGAGCGGATGATTGCGCATGCCGCTGTCGCTCAGCAGCTGTTCGCCCACAAATAAATGCCCGCGGAATACCGTTCGACCGTTATCGGGAAACGCGGGCGTGGTTACAGCGAAATCGCAGCCGAGCGCGTCCATGAGCGCATCGGTCACCGGACCGATGTTGCCCCGGGGCGTGCTGTCAAAGGTTGAACAGATCTTGAAGTAGATCTGCCGCGCGCCAAGCGAGCGCAGCCACTGAAGCGCAGCGAGCGATTGTTCCACCGCAAGCTGGGGCTCGATGGTGCGGGATTTGAGTGCCACCACCACTGCGTCGACGTCGGCATCGAGCGGCTCGGTGGGTACACCGATCGTTTGCACGACCCGCATGCCCGCTCGCACCAGGTTGTTGGCAAGATCAGTTGCCCCGGTGAAATCGTCAGCGATGCAGCCGAGAATGAGCGCCGCTGTCACGTTCAACCCTTCAGGCTACACAGACGGGGTGGCGCTCACAAATGGTGGCGAGCACGGTATCGGGCTCCACCGACCACCAGTGTCGCGACAGGATCTCGACCTCATCGAAGCCGCTGTAGCCCGCCGCCCGCACGCGCCGTCCCAAAGCGCGCAGATCGATCACGCCATCGCCCAGCATGCCACGGTCAAGGAGCAGATCGCGTGTTTCCACCAGCCAGTCGCAGATGTGATAGGCGAGCAGCCGATCGGCGCCGGCGCGGGCAAGCGACTGGTCAAGTTCGGGATCCCACCACACATGGTAGGCGTCGACCGCAACGCCCAGCGCCGCAACCGAGGCGCCGTTTCGAAGCGGCGCACGCTGCGGATCGATCTCGTCACACAGCTCAAGCGCCTGGGCAAGCGTGTTGATGCAGCATCGGTCGGCCGCATACATGGGATGAAGCGGCTCGATCGCAAGCGGCACCCCGGCCGCCCGCGCATGACCCAGGATGGCGGCAATGCCGTCACGCACCATGGCCCGCGCACCGGGCAAATCGCGCGACCCGGCAGGCAGGCCCCCGCAAACCAGCACCAGACATTTTGCGCCGAGGGTGGCTGCGTCATCGATCGCGCGCAGGTTGTCCTCGATGGCAGCCTGGCGGCCTGCCTCGGTGGCTGCGGGAAACATGCCGCCTCGGCACAGACCCGTGACAGTGAGGCCATGGGCGCGGATCATGGCGGCGGCCTTTGCCGCGCCGAGCTCCGCGAGCTTGTCGCGCCAGGGTGAAATGCCCGGGATGCGGTGTCGAGCACACGCCTCGATCATTTGCGCGAGGTTCCACTGCTCGCGCACCGTGGCGGTATTGAGCGACAGCGCCGGAATCGATGTGGCGGCTGAATTCATTGGATGCCGTGCACGGCCAACAGTGACGACATCCTGCTGCATGCTCGCTCGGGGTCGGTGATGAGCCCGGCCTGATCGGCCAGCCGGAAAATATCTGCGAAATGCAGAATGTTGCGTGTGCTTTGCTGCCCGCCCACCATGACGAAATGGTCTTGATGGCCATTCAGCCAGGCCATGAACACCACGCCCGTTTTATAGAACCGGGTGGGCGCTCGAAAGATATGGCGCGACAGCGG
>RFXC01000151.1 GCA_009921765.1 Betaproteobacteria bacterium
GCTTCGAGCGCATTCACCGCACAAACCTCATCGGCATGGGCGTACTGCCACTTGAATTCCAGCCTGGCACCACGCGCCTTACGCTGGGTATCGATGGCACTGAAACCTTCGACGTGATCGGCGAGCGCACCCCACGCGCCACCCTCACCCTGGTCATTCGCCGCCGCAGTGGCGATACGGTTCAGGTCCCCGTCACCTGTCGTCTCGATACTGCCGAAGAGGTTTCCATTTATGACGCGGGCGGTGTGCTGCAGCGCTTCGCACAAGATTTTCTCGAGGCCGGCCAGGCCGCCTGACCCTTGCCGGGTCTTCTGACAGGACACGCCACCATGCCCCACGCACCGCAGATCCGCATCCCGGCCACCTACATGCGTGGCGGCACCAGCAAGGGCGTGTTCTTTCGCCTCACTGATCTCCCCGTCGCGGCGCAGTCACCCGGCGCGGCGCGTGACCGCCTGTTGATGCGGGTGATCGGCAGTCCCGACCCCTACGGCAAGCAGATCGACGGCATGGGCGGGGCCACCTCCAGCACCAGCAAAACCGTGATCCTGTCGAAAAGCAGCCGCCCCGACCATGACATCGACTACCTGTTTGGCCAGGTGTCGATCGACGCCGCGTTTGTTGACTGGTCGGGCAACTGCGGCAACCTCTCTGCAGCGGTGGGGCCCTTCTCCATCGCCAACGGTTTGGTGGACCCTGCCCGCGTGCCCCGCAATGGCGTGGCGGTGGTTCGGATCTGGCAGGTGAACATCGGGAAAACCATCATCGCCCACGTGCCCATCACCGATGGCCAGGTTCAGGAAACTGGCGACTTCGAACTCGATGGCGTCACCTTTCCGGCGGCAGAGGTGCAACTCGAGTTCATGGATCCGGCGGCTGAAGAGGAAGGCGCTGGCGGCGCCATGTTCCCCACCGGCAATCTGGTGGACGATCTGGTGGTGCCCGGCGTGGGCACGCTGAAAGCCACCATGATCAATGCCGGCATTCCCACCATCTTCATCAATGCCGACGCGGTGGGCCTGTCGGGCACTGAACTTCAGGACCACATCAACGGCAACGCCAACATGCTTGCCATGTTCGAAAACATCCGCTCGCACGGCGCCATTCGGATGGGCCTGATCCGCGAACTGAGCGAAGCGGCGCGCCGTCAACACACCCCCAAGGTGGCGTTCGTCGCCCCCCCGAAACACTACACAGCGTCGAGCGGCAAGGCGGTCGACGCGCAAAGCATCGACCTGCTGGTGCGCGCCCTGTCCATGGGAAAGCTTCACCACGCCATGATGGGCACGGCCGCTGTGGCGATCGGTACTGCAGCAGCCATCCCCGGCACGCTGGTCAACCTCGCAGCGGGCGGTGGCCCGCGTCAGTCGGTGCGCTTTGGACATCCGTCCGGCACGCTCAGGGTGGGTGCCGAGGCCAGCCGCGAGAACGGTGAATGGGTGGTAAAGAAAGCCATCATGAGCCGTAGCGCACGGGTGCTGATGGAGGGGTTTGTGCGGGTTCCAGCAGACGCGCTGTAATCGCTACGAGAACCGCCCCAACCCCATCGTCGCATCAGCCAAGCGCTCGGCACACGGCCTCGGTCACTTCAGAGCATCGCGCGTTCCCGCCCTGATCGGCGGGCACAACCTCTCCAGCGGCGAGCACCGTTTCCACCGCACGCTCGACGCGGGCAGCCGCCTCGGACAGCGCAGCATCACCACGCTGGTCGTCCAGCCACCGCAGCATCATGGCGCCGGAGAGAATGGTTGCCAACGGACTCGCGGCATCCCTTCCGGCGATGTCAGGCGCCGAGCCATGCGCCCCCTGAAACAGGCCCCGCTTGTCACCCAGTTCGGCCGACGGCGCCATGCCCAGCCCGCCCACGGTGCCCGCGCCCAGATCCGACAGGATGTCGCCGAACATGTTCTCGGCCACGATCACGTCATAAAAATCGGGGCGTTTGAGCATGTGAACGGTGATGGCATCGGCGTAGGCGTAGTCAAGCTCCACATCCGGAAACTGCTCCGCCACTTCCGTGCAGACCGCCCGAAAGAACGCGTAGCTTCGCAGAATGTTGGCCTTGTCGCAGACCGTGACACGACGGCGCTGATCGCGCGGTGCGCCGAAGCGCCTGCGGGCAAGCTGGAACGCAAACCGCGCCACGCGTTCCACGCCGGTGCGCGTCATCACCAGGGTGTCAGTCACCACCTCGCCCCGCAGGTTCACTCCTGCGCCGCGGCTCGCATAGAGCCCCTCGGTATTTTCGCGAATGATCACGTAATCGATCTGCCCGGGCTGCCAGTCTGCAAGCGTTGATTTCACGCCTCGGACCAGCCGGATCGGTCGGACGTTGGCATAGAGATCGAGCTTGAAGCGGAGTTGCAGGTGCAGATCATTGCCCACCTCGGTGCCGTCCGGATAGGTGACGCCGGGCAGGCCAGCCGCACCGTGCAGGATGGCATGCGCCCCCCGACAGGCTTCGAAGGTGTCTGGCGGAAGCACCTGACCGCTTCGCACATAGTGCGTGCACCACGCTGGCCGACCGCCGCATGCGTTCGATGGCTCGGTGGGCATCGCCGTTGCCGAGGTTGAAGCCGAACTTGCTGTCGTCCTGACCCGTGGCGATGAACTCGTGGGTGTGGGCGTGCACACCGGGTGTGATGCGGGCGAGCACAATCAACAGCGCCAGAATCTGCAACAGGAAGAAAGGCACGACACCGCGATACACCTGGTCCATCCCGATGTGCGGTGGCAGCGTTCCCTTGATATAGAACAGCGTGTAGCCAAAGGGCGGACTGATGTAGCCCGTCTGAATGGTGATGGCAAACAGCACCCCGAACCACAATTCATCAAAGCCAAGCGCCTTGACGATGGGAAGGAAGACCGGAACCGTCAGCAGAATGATGCCGATTTCATCGAGCACCGTCCCCAGAAAAATAAGCAACGCGAGCATGGACCCCAGCACCAGCCAGCGATCGACCTGGAGTTCTCGAATCACCGTGAGCAGCGCATCGGCGCCGCCCAGTCCGGTAAAAATCGCCACATAGGCCTTGGCACCGATCGTGATCCAGAGAATCATCGACGTTGCTTTCAAGGTGTCGGTGAGCGATTCGTTCAGCATCGACCAGCTTACGCGCCCTGCCCCCAGCGCAGCCAGAAAGGCGCCCAGCACGCCAACAGCCGCCGACTCGGTGGGGGTGGCAATGCCAAAGAACATGGAACCCAACACCATGAAGATGAGCAGGGTGGGCACGACGAGCGACTTGAGTGCGCGCAGCCGAACCGCAAGCGGTGCCGCCACACTTGAGGCATCGAGCGGGAGCAGTTCGGGCCTGACCACGCCCACGATCGCAATGAAAGCGATGTAAAGCGCAGCAAGCAGCAGCCCAGGCATGATGCCAGCGATCAGCATCTGCCCGATCGAGATTTGCGCTGTAACGGCGTACACAATGGTGAGCACCGACGGCGGAATGAGAATGCCCAAGGTGCCGGATGCGCAGATGGTGCCCAGGGCGAGTCGGGCTGAATAGCCGCGCTTGAGCATTTCGGGCAAGGCCAGAATGCCCATGGCCGTGACCGCTGCACCCACCACCCCGGTCATTGCAGCCATCATCACGCAGATCACGACGGTGCCAATTGCCAGCCCGCCCCGCATTCGCCCAAACCAGAGTTCCATCGCCCGGTACAGCGCCTCGATCACGCCCGAACGCTGGAGGAGGCAGGCCATGAGAATGAAAAGCGGGATGCCCAGCAGCGCCTCCGACTTCATGGTGTCGAAGATCTGCAGGACCAGTACCACCACCGCACCCGGATTCCACAGGGTCACGGTAAACAGCAACGACAGCCCACCCAGCACGAATGCGATGGGTAGCCCGGTAAGCATGAAGAGCGTGAGCGCTCCGAACATCAGCACCAGGATTTCGCCCGAACTCACTGCTGGCCCCCAGGCGCCTGTTGTTCACGTGAAGACGCCAGATGGGGCTGCGCCGGCGGGTTATCTGCCGCGGCCGGCGTGGAAAGCGTGCGCAGAAACTCTGCCAGCGCCTGCAGCATCATGAGTCCAACGGCCAGCGGTACCGCAAGCTTGGCAGGCCATACCGGTGGGTTCCAGGCGGAGAAACTGGTTTCACCGTAGGACACAGCGCTCCAGACGGGGGGCAGGCTGTACCACAACAGGATGGCGCAGAAGGCCATGATCACCGGATAGTTGATCAGGTCAAAGATTCGATTCCAGACGGGTGACAAGCGCTGCCGCAGAACATCGAGCCCAACGTGGCTGTGCGTGTGCAGGAGGTAAGGCCCACCGAGCAGGAAATACGGGCCGAACACGAGCACCACCAGTTCCATCGCCCAGACCGTGGGCGCGCCAAACATGTAGCGCGCGATGACCTCATAGATCATGATCGGCACCACGGGAGCCATGAGCCAGACCGTGGCAACAAACACGAGCCGGTTCAGCCGGGTGATGGCATTGACCAGCGCAAACACGAAAGAAGGCATGGCAGCCTCAAGCGAAGAGAGCAAACCAGCTCCCGGTGGCGACTGCAACCATCACCACCGGTGCTTCAAGCGCGGGCGGTCAGGCCCCCAGCAGACCCAGCTCCTTCAACAGCGTGATCTGGCTGTCCAGGGCCTTGGTCGCGAGCGCATCGCCTTTGGTGGCAGTGCGCCAGACATTCAACGCCTTGGGGCGTGCCGCCAGCACATCGGACTCGGCGAGTTGAATGATTTCCACACCCTTGGCCCGATACTTGGCAATGGCCGCCACATCGCTTACCACCAGATGCTGGCGCAACGCCCCAGACACTTCACGCGCAGCCACGGCCAGCGCTGCCTTGAAGTCTGCCGGCAGCTTGTCCCAAGCCGCGCGGTTGGCCACATAGGAGGTGGCCGAGGTGGGCTGATGAAATCCTGGCAGGATCACGAACTTGGCAACTTCCGCCAGACCCGCTTCGAAATTGGCGGTGAGATCGCCGCGATCGGCGATGTCGATCACGCCTTTGTCGAGCGCCGAATACACCTCGCCCGTGGGCAGCGGCGTAACCGCCACGCCATAAGCGGCCATCACCGCCGAAGCAAGACCAACGAACCGCCCCTTCTTGCCCGCGAAGTCGGCCATCTTGCGAATGGCGACCTTGCTGTGAATCGGTTCCTGTCCGTAGATGGACGGCGCGATATAGTGCAGGCCGGCCTGCGCATAGGCCTGCCGGGCGATGTCGATACCGCCGCGCTCATAGAACCAGGCCTCGAACTGATCGGACTCCGGAAAGCCGAACGGAACCGACCCTGTGAAGGCGAACACCGGGATCTTGCCAGCCTCGTAGGCATCGTAGGTCTTCATGAGCTCGAACGCCCCGCCCCGAACCGCGTCAAAGGCCTGCGCAGCCCCCACGATCTGTCCGGCGGCGAACAGATTGAGCTTGAATCGACCGCCAGTGAGTTCAGCCACCCGCGCGACAAATCGCTCCTCGAATTTTTGCGGCATGGTGCCTGGGTCCCAGAGCGCCTGCATCCGCCAGGTAATGGTGGGCTGAGCATGCACATAGGGCGCGCCCAGGATGCCTGTAGCGGCGCCCGCTCCGGCGATGGCGCGAAACGCTGCGCGTCGGCCGCCGTGGGTATGGTTTTGATCGGTCATGGGGTCTCCTCCTTTTGGTGTTGTCATGCCACCGCGTATGCGGCTGGGTTTGAAAAATCGGTTGGCTTCACGAGCACGCGAACCCCTCGTATCCGGCGGCAGCGATCGCATCGCATTTGTCGCGATAGACCGCCACGCCGCCCACATAGGGCATGAAGACACGGGGCTTGCCGGGGATGTTCGCCCCGGTGTACCAAGAGCGTGCCTGAGGAAACAGCGTGGCATCGGCAAGCGCATTGACATGCTCGACCCAGCGCTGCTGGGCGCCCTCGGTGGCTTCGATACAGCTCAGGTTTTGGTGACGCATCCAGTTGATGCAGTCGCTGATCCAGTCGACATGCTGCTCGATGGATACGACCACATTGCTGAGCACCGACGGGCTGCCGGGTCCGGTCACCATGAACAGATTGGGTAAGCCCGATACTGCGAGCCCCAGGTAGCTGGCGGGGCCACCCGACCAGCGCTCGCGCAGCGTGATGCCGTCATCGGTTCGAATATCGATCGCAAGCAGTGCGCCCGTCATGGCATCAAAACCGGTGGCAAACACCAGCGCATCCAGCGGGTAGTGCGAGGAGGCTGTTTGCACTCCTGCAGCATCAATCGCCAAGATGGGTTCAGTGCGCGCATCGACCACCGTGACATGGGACTGCCCGAGCGCCTCGAAATAGCCGTTGTCCAGACAGATCCGCTTGGTTCCGATGGGGTGATTCCAGGGCAACACCTTGTCGGCGAGGGCCGGGTCGGCAATTTTTTCGCGAATCTTTCTTCGAACGAAGTCAGCGATCAGCTGATTCGATTCCGGGCGGATCATGGTGTCGTTGAACGTGCGTCCAAGTCCGGTACCGCCCCGCTGCCAAGCCGCTTCGAGCAGCCGCTCGCGCTCTTCGGCGGGGACCTCGAGCGCACTATGGGTGGGAACGGGAAAATAGGCCACCCCCGCTGACGTGCGCTTGGCCTTTTCACGAATGGCCCGGTACTGCGCTCTGACGTTGGCCTGCTCCTCACCGGTAAGCGGGCGGTTGTGCGCGGGCAGACTGAAGTTGGGGGTACGCTGAAACACGATTAATCGGCGAGCCTCGCGCGCGAGCTCAGGGATCAGCTGGATGGCTGTGGACCCAGTGCCAATCACGCCAACGGTTTTGCCGGAAAAATCGACCGGTTCGTGGGGCCAGTCGCCCGAATGATAGGACGGCCCTGCGAAGGTGTCGCGTCCCGGGATATCGGGACGCCGGGCGACCGATAGGCATCCCGTCGCCATCACGACCCAACGCGCTTCAAGCGTATCGCCCCGGGAAGTGCTCACCCGCCAGATGCGCCGCTGGCGCTGAAAGACGGCCGAGTTGACACGGGTGGAAAAGCGGATATCGCGACGCAAATCGAAGCGCTCGGCCACATGATGCAGATAGTGAAGAATGTCGGGCTGCGCGGCGAACCGCTCACGCCACACCCATTCCTGCTCGAGCTCCGGCGAAAACGAATACGAATACTCGATGCTTTCAACATCGCAGCGCGCACCGGGGTAGCGGTTCCAGTACCAGGTACCGCCGACATCGTCGGCCGCCTCGATCACCTGGCAGCGCAGACCCATCGCCCGCAGACGGTGGAGCAGGTAGAGGCCAGCGAAACCTGCACCCACCACGATCACGTCGATCGCAGGCGAGAGGGACTCTGCTCGCTCTGAATCAGTCATCGGGCGTGAGAACAATACGGCCACGGACCTGTCCCCGCGCGAGTTCGGCAAGCGCCTCGTTGGCCTGCGAGCGCGGCCTCACCGATACCGGAATGGGGCGGAGCTTGCCCTCACGCGCGAGCGCCACCACATCGCGCAGGTCCTGGGGGGTGCCGGTCGCTGTGCCGATGACTGATCGAGGCCGGAAGATGAACCCTGCGAGCGACAACTCAAGCTGCCCGCCACCCAGACCGACCAACACGAGTCTT
The DNA here is from genome assembly GCA_009921765.1 of Betaproteobacteria bacterium. Next base: position 7,559 of record RFXC01000151.1, read on the forward strand.
CCAGATTTGGCGAGGCATTCGACCCCCACGGTCGCCGTATTGCCACTGTTGTGGAAATCGATAACAGCCTTCACGAGACCGCCGGTGGCTGCCAGGATCCGGGCTGTGACTTCGGCCGGCTCACCCGCGCCATCGACCGCCGCACGGGCGCCGACCTCAAGCGCGGCTGCGCGTTTATCAGGCGACAAATCCACCGACACAATATTGCGATGACCGAGCGCCTGCAGCATCGCGATCGCCTGCAGTCCCAGACCGCCGGCACCGATCAACACCACCGGATCATCGGGCGCGATCGGCTGGATTTTCCGGATCGCCGAGTACACCGTGATACCCGAGCAGGCGAGCGTGGCCGCGTAAGCCGGGTCAATCCCGTTGGCATCCACCAGATAACGCGGATGGGGCACCTTGACCTCGTCGCCATAGCCGCCATCCTGCATCACGCCAATCGAGTTTGGCGTGTTGCAGAGATTGTCCTCGCCCCCCGAACACCGTTCGCAGTGACCACAACCCAGCCACGGATAGACGATGCGCAAATCGCCAACCGACACCCCGCGCGCATCAGGGCCCACCCGGACCACCCGTCCGACCACCTCATGCCCCATGGCACGCGGCAGTTTCACCCCACGGTCGGTCAGTCGGAGCGTTCGCCCACCGCCCAGATCGTAGGTGCCGTGCCAAAAGTGAAGATCCGAGTGGCAGATACCGGCATGGGTGACCCGAACCACCACCTCGGTTCCTGCTGGCTGCAGCGGCGTCTGGGCCATGCGCTGCAATGGCTTCTCGTTTTCAACCACCACCCATGCCGTCATGGTCTGCACCCTCCGCTTTGGGATTTCAGGGATGTATTGAACCCGAATGTAAGCCCAAAAGCGATCGGTTGCACCCCGCGCGTTCCGCTGGTCAGTCGGCAACCTGTACCGATCACCACTTCCCGATGATCACTCCCGCGCGCGTGCTGCCGTCGGTGCGGTCGGCGACCACCTGATCGGTCATGGTCACGCGGCTGCGACGATCGGTGAGGCGGTCGATCAACATCGCCTGCATGTCGGCCCGCACCGACTCCAGGCCCGGCGCCTGGCCCAGGTCGATCAGCTCATCGGGGTCTTCATGCAGGTCGAACAGCTGTGGCGCAAAGCCCTTGTAGTGCACGTATTTCCAGCGGTCGCTGCGAATCATCCAGGCCCGCGCGGCGCTGGGCGACACCCCGACCGTGAGCCGCGACCGGTAAAACGCGTAATCGATCTCGCTAAACGCCCCCTCGCGCCAGGGGCTCGCGCCCTCGCCGCGCAGCCCCGCCACCAGCGACCGGCCTTCCAGCCGCTGGCCCGGATCGTCGACACCCATCCAGCTGAGGATGGTGGGAACGATATCGATGGCCTCGACCAGACGGCGATCGACCGAACCGCGCGTGGCGTCAGCCGCCGGATCAGGGTCGCTGATGATGAGCGGAATCCGGGCGCTTGCGTCATGGAACAGCTCTTTCTCGCCCAGCCAGTGATCGCCGAGATAGTCGCCGTGGTCGCTGGTGAAGATGATCGCAGTGTCATCCAGCCGGCCCTGCTCCTCGAGCTCTCTCAACAGGCGCCCTAGGTGGTCATCAAGCTGGCGGATCAGCCCCATGTACGTTGGCACCGCCACCGCCCGCTTCGCATCATCGGAATAGGTTTTCGAGCACTCGATCTCCATGAAGGCGCGCACCACCGGATGCGCATTTTCAAGTTCGGCGTTGCTTCGCACCGGGGGCGGCACGTCATCCGCGCCATACATCGAGTGGTAGGGTGCCGGCGCCATCAAGGGCCAGTGCGGCTTGATGTAGGACAGATGCAGCACCCAGGGCCGATCACCGGTCTCGCGAATGAACTGCAGCGCGCGATCGGTCATGTAGGCGGTTTCGGAATGCGGTTCGGCCACCCGCGCGGGCAAATGCGCGTGCCGCAATGACCAGCCCGATAACACGCTGCCATCTTCGCCAAGCGCCGAGTTGGCATGGTCGTGCCAGGGGTTGTCGCCCGGATACCCGTGCTCGCGAAGAAAGCGGTTGTAGCGCAGGTCGGGGTTCGCCTTGAACGAGGGATGAACACCGTCATCGCGTTCATAGGGCTCGAACCCGCACTGTGAAAGATGCACGCCCAGATCGGTGCTGGGATCCACCCCCAGCCGCTTCAGGCCTTCCAGGTCGGGCACCATATGGGTCTTGCCCACCAGCGCCACGCGGGCGCCGGTGGGCTTCAGATAATCGCCCAGCGTGCGCTCATCGACCGGCAGGGGCACAAAGTTCCAGCTTGCGCCATGGCTGAAGGCGGTACGGCCGGTGTAGAACGACATGCGCGACGGGCCGCACACCGGCGAGCTGCAATAGGCCCGATCGAACCGCACCCCGCGCGCGGCAATCCGGTCGATGTTGGGCGTGGCCACCGGCGACTTCCCGTAGCACGAGAGATAGTCCCAGCGGAGCTGGTCGGCCATGATGAAGAGCACATTGCGAATCTTGCGCATGTCGGGAGCCCCGCCCTATTCCATGGAAATGTTGGCAGCCTTGACCACGCGCCCCCACGATTCCACCTCGGACGCCACCAGCATGCCAAAGTCGGCCGCTGAAGCAGCTGCGGGCGTGGCGCCAAGCTTGGCCATCGCCTCGATCGTCTCGGGGTTGGTGACCACGCGGCGCACCGCGGCGTTGACTTTCTCGATCACGGCGGCGGGCGTACCTGCGCGAACCATGAACCCCTGCCAGTCGCGCACCACGAAATCGGCGAAGCCGGCTTCCATCATGGTGGGCACATCCTTCAGCACCGGCAGACGGCGATCGCCCGTGACGGCCAGCGGCCGCAGACGGCCCGCAGCGATATGACCCACCACAGGCGGCGTGGCGGCAAACATGAACTCGACGCGCCCGGCAAGCAAATCGCTGATGGCCTGCGGGAAGGCGTTGTAAGGCACGTGCAGCGCACGGGTGCCGGTTTGGAGGAGGAGCAGCTCGCCCGCGAGGTGTGCGGGCGACGTGACACCGCCCGATGCGAAATTGAGCTGGCCAGGCTTCGATTTCAGCAGCGCCACCAGCTCGGCCGGCGTGTTGACCGGGATGGAAGGCGGCACCACCAGGACGTTGTACGAGAACACTGTTTGCACGACTGGCAGAAAGTCGCGCCGGAGGTCGTAGGTGACCTGGCGATTGACCGACTGCGAAACCGTCATCGGCATGTAGAGCGTCATGATCGTGTAACCATCGGCAGGTTGGCGAAGCACATCCGATGCACCCACGATCCCGGTGCCGCCTGGCTTGTTGTCGACCAC
>RFXC01000152.1 GCA_009921765.1 Betaproteobacteria bacterium
AGAAACCGTCAGCAGTCACTCCGTCAACGAAACCTGCTTCCGACAAACCGGCAGCAGGCACGGCGGCCGCGACCCCGGCCAAACCCGCGGTTACCCCGGTCGACAAACCCGCTGCTGCGTCCGCGAGGCCCACCAATCCCAAGACGCAGGCGGACGTTGATTCAGCCGAGCCACGCCGCGCGTCAACCGCTGTCCCGCCTTCCGCGCCAGCCAATTCGGCCCGACCGGTCGATCGCAGTATCTGAAAATCGCGCCCGGCGACCTCCGGCCGCAACCCTCAGTGGGACCAGGCAGCAGCGAGCAGCTCGCGGGTGTAATCGTGGCGCGGCGCGCCAAATACCGACTCGAGGTCGCCCGCCTCAACCACCTGCCCGGCGCGCATCACGATCACGCGGTGCGCGAGCGCGCGGATCACCGCCAGATCATGGGTGATGAACAGATAGCTCATCCGATACCGCCTCTGAAGCGCCACCAGAAGTTCGAGCACCTGCTGCTGTACCGACACATCGAGTGCCGAGGTGGGTTCATCGAGCAGCATCAGCGCGGGATTGAGCACAGCCGCCCTGGCGATGGCGATTCGCTGTCGCTGCCCGCCTGAGAACTCATGCGGATAGCGCTCCACCATATCGGCCGACAGCCCCACTTCGTGAAGAATCTCGCCAACGGCGCGCTCGCGATCGGCTGCGGACATCTCGGGATGGTGCAGCGACAGGCCCTCGCCAATGATTGCACCCACCGTCATGCGCGGAGACAGTGCGTTATAGGGGTCCTGGAACACCACCTGCATGGCCCGCCGCAGGGGGCGCAGACCACTGCGATTGAGCGAATCAAGGTGGTGCCCGCGAAAATCGATCCGACCCGATATCTCGGCCTGCGACAGCCGCAGAAGGCTCATGCCCAGCGTGGTCTTGCCCGAACCAGACTCACCCACAATTCCCAGGGTCTCGCCCTCACGCAACTGCAGGTCGAGCGGCTGGACAGCCACCAGTCGATCACGACCGAACCAGCCCCGGCGAATGGCAAAACTGCACGCCAGGCCCTTTGCATCGAGCACCACGGGCGCATCCGCAGGTGCGGGATCAACCAGGCGGCGCGGCCGACTGTCGATCAGGCGTCGCGTGTAGGCATGAGCAGGCTGCGCGAACACCTCCGCGGTTGGGCCGAACTCGACCAGGTGCCCGCCCTGCATCACCGCAATGCGGTCGGCAAATTGTCGAACCAGCGGCAGGTCGTGCGTGATCAGCAGCACCGACATGCCGAATTCCTGCTGCAGCGAATCGAGCAGTGCAATGATCTGACGCTGGATGGTGACATCAAGCGCCGTGGTCGGTTCATCAGCAATCAGGAGCCGAGGCCGGCAGGCAAGCGCCATCGCAATCAGAACCCGTTGTCGCTGGCCGCCCGAGATCTCATGCGGATACGCAGCCGCGCAGCGTTCCGGATCACTGATTTGTGTTCGCGCGAGGAGCGCCTGCGCCTCGCGCAGGGCCTGACCGCGGCTCAGGCCTTCGTGACGCTCGAGCAATTCAGCGATCTGATCGCCCGCGGTGAACAGCGGGTTGAGTGCGCTCATTGGCTCCTGAAAAACCACCGCAATGTCTCGCCCCCGGATCCGGCGCACATCGGACAGGTCGGCGGCCAGCAGGTCACGGCCATCGAACATGATGCGTCCGGTGTAGTGCGCATCCGTATTGAGCCGCAACACCGACAGCGCGGTGATGGTCTTGCCAGAACCCGACTCGCCAACCAGCGCGAGCCGCTCCCCTTGTCCGATTGAAAACGACGCGTCGTGTACCACCTGCACCGAACCGCTCGCCGTGGCAAAGCGAATCGACAGCGATTCGACGCTGAGCAGCGGCGCTTTCGCAGCAGGGTCAGGAAGCGCATGCACGGGAGCGCCGGATGCCTGCATCGGTTCCATGTCAGCCCTTCCTCGTGTCCAGCGCATCGCGGAGCGCCTCGCCGATGAAAATCAGCAGCATCAGCGTGAACACCAGCACCCCGAAGGTACCGAGCGAAATCCACCATGCGTCGAGGTTGGTTTTTCCCTGAGCCAGCAGTTCGCCCAGACTGGGTGTGGACGACGGCACGCCCAGCCCGAGAAAGTCCAGGCTGGTGAGGGCCACAATGGCCGCGCTCATGCGAAATGGGAGAAATGCGATCACCGGCGTGAGTGAATTGGGCAACACATGACGCCAGATGATCTGCGCATCGGAGAGCCCCAGCGCGCGGGCGGCCGTCACATAGTCGAGCGCACGGTTTCGAAGAAATTCAGCGCGCACATAATCGGAGAGCCCCATCCAGCCAAAGAGCGACAGAATCACCAGCAGTATCCAGATGCTCGGCTGGAAGAGCGAAGCCAGGATCAGCAGCAGATAGAGCTCGGGCACCGCACTCCAGACTTCAATGAAGCGCTGAATGGCCAGATCGACCCGCCCTGCGAAATACCCCTGCACCGCGCCCGCCGCGACTCCCAGCAATACGCCAATTGCAGTGAGTGCCAGGCCAAACAGTACCGACACCCGAAAGCCATAAATCAGCCGGGCGAGCACATCGCGACCGCGATCATCCGTACCAAGCAGATTGGCAGCCGAGGGCGGCGCCGGATTGGGGCTGGGCGCGAAATAGTTGAGGGTGTCGAAACTGTAGGGATTGAGCGGCCACCACGCCCAGTTGCTGCCCTCCGAGAGGCGAGTCTGAATGAAGGGATCGAGATAATCGGTTTCGGTCCTGAAGTCGCCTCCGAAGGTGGTCTCCGGATACACCTTGAACTGCGGCACATACCACTGGCCTTCGTAGCGCACCAGAATCGGCGCGTCGTTGGACAGGAACTCGGCGCCCAGACAGAGGATGAACGCAACTGAAAAAATCCACAGGCTCACATAACCACGCCGGTTCGCGCGAAACCTGAGCCAGGCGCGACGTCCCGGACTCATGAAGCGGCTCCAAACTTCACCCGTGGATCGACCCAGGTGTAGAGCACGTCGGTGATCAGTTTGGTGATCAGCCCGAGAAGCGAAAACACGTAGAGCGAGCCGAGCACCACCGGGTAGTCGCGTTTGACCACGGCCTCATAGGAGAGGAGCCCCAAGCCGTCTAGCGAAAACAGGGTTTCGATCAGAAGCGAACCGGTGAAGAACGCGCCAATGAATGCGGCGGGAAAGGCGGTCACCAACGGAATGAGCGCATTTCGGAACACGTGCCGGTAAAACACCCGGCGCTCGCTCAGACCCTTGGCCCGTGCGGTCATGACGTATTGCCGGCGAACCTCTTCAAGAAACGTGTTTTTGGTGAGCATGGTGGTCACCGCGAAGCTGCCCACCACCAGGCAGGTGAGCGGCATGGCGAGGTGCCAGAAATAATCCAGCACCTTCGCGCCCGCAGACAGCTGCGACCAGTCGTCAGAGACCAGCCCTCGAAGGGGGAACCATTGCAGGAACGAGCCGCCCCCGAAGAACACCAGCAACGCCACGCCGAGAACGAAGCCAGGAATGGCATAGCCCACCAGAATCGCGGTACTGGTCCAGAGATCGAAGCGCGATCCGTTGCGCACCGCCTTCGCGATGCCCAGCGGAATGGAGACCGAGTACACCAGCAGGAAACTCCAGAATCCAAGACTGATCGACACCGGCAGCTTTTCGATCATGAGCTGCCAGACGCTTTTGTGATGGAAATAGCTGTGCCCCAGATCGAAGCGCGCGTAGCGCTCGAGCATCTCGAAAAAGCGCTGCGTGGCGGGTTTGTCGAAACCGTACAGCTCGCGGATTTCCTTCAGCCGCTCGGTGTCAACGCCCTGCGCGCCGCGATAGAGCCCGGCCGACGACGTGGACACTTCGCCGGCAAGCGAGGCGCCGCGCAGTTCTTGCACCAGCTGTTCGACCGGGCCGCCTGGAACAAACTGAATGATGGCAAAGCTCACCAGCAAGATGCCGATCAGCGTAGGGATCATGAGAAGCAGGCGCTTGATGACATAGCCGATCATGTGCTCACCTCGACCGCGCGCCCGCCGCATCAGGCTGAACCCACCAGGTTTTCAGCATCCAGGTGGGAGACCAGTAATATCTTGGGATGGTTTCCGGGTGCCCGAGCCGCTTGCTGAAGGCCACCCGGTTTGCCGGGGCGTGAAAATGCGGAACCATGTAGTAGCCATGCCGCAGCACACGATCAAGCGCCCGCGCACCGGCTGCGAGCTCCGGACGAGAGCGGCTTTCGAGAATGCGCGACACCAGCGCATCGATCGCGGGGTCGCGAATGCCAGGCATGTTCTGCGAGCCCTTCTCGGCGGCCGCTCCGGAGGTGTAGCTCTCCACCAGCTCGTTGCCGGGGGTTTGACTGGCGCTGAACACATGCACGATGGCATCGAAGTCGTAGTCCTCGATGCGCTTGCGGTAGAGCGCCGGATCGGTGGTGCGCATGGTCACTTCGATACCGAGCTTGGCAAGATTGCGCACCCAGGATTCGGCCACGCGCTCGAAGGCCTTTGAGTAGGTGAGAAATTCGAACGCGAACGCCTGCCCGGCCGCGTTTCTGAGAACACCCTCGTCATCGACCCGCCAACCCGCATCCATCAGCAGGCTGCGCGCGAGCCGCAGGTTCGCCCTAAGCGAGGATGGCGCAGCGGTGGTGGGCGGCAGGGGCACCTCGCCAAACACCTCCGGCGCGAGCTGCTTTCTGAGCGGCTCAAGATAGGTCAACTCGTCCTGATCGGGCTCGCCCGTGGCCACCATGTCGGTGTTGGTGAAATAGCTGGGCGTGCGCCGATACTGACCGTAGAACACCTGGCGATTCATCCACTCGAAATCCATCGCGAGCGCAATGGCGCGCCGCACCCGTACATCCGAGAACTGTGGTCGTCGCGCGTTAAGGGCAAAGCCCTGCATGCCGGCGGCGTTCGAGTGCGGGAACTCGCGCTTGACGAGTTCGCCGCTCGCATAACGCGGGCCGGTGTGGCCGCGTGCCCAGTTTCGCGCAGAATTTTCGTAGATCCAGTCGAACTCGCCCGCCTTGAAACCCTCAAGCCTCGCGGTTTCGTCCTTGAAGTATTTGTAGACAATGCGGTCGAAGTTGAACATGCCGCGTCGGACGTTCAAATCGTTGGCCCAGTAGTTGGGGTTGCGCCGAAACACGATGGACCGCCCCCACTCGATGCGCTCGATCCGGTAGGGGCCGCTTGCGATCGGCTCATCTTCGATCAGATCGGTGAAATTCTTGCCCTTGCCCCAGTTGCGCGAGAACACCGGCATCTGAATGCCGATGATCATGTGGAGCTCATGGTTGCGACGTTTGAAGTCAAAGCGGATCGTGCGGGAGTTGATCACCCGCACCTGCGCCACGTCGGCAAAACTTTGCCGATAACGCGGATGAGCCTGCCGGCTGGTGAGGGTGACAAATGAGTGCCGCACATCTTCGGCGGTGACGGGCGACCCATCAGAAAACCGCGCGGCTGCATTGAGTCGAAAGGTGATGGACAGGCCGTCTTCGGCAAACCGGATGTCATCGGCAAGGAGCCCATACATGGAAAAGGGTTCATCCTTGCTGGGCTCAGCCAGGGTTTCGAACATCAGCGTGCCGATCCCGGCCGCTGCGATCCCCTTCAGCGTGAAGGGGTTCAGCTTGTCAAAGCTGCCATAGCCGTCGAGGTTGATCGAGCCACCCTTGGGGGCAGCGGGGTTCACGTAATCGAAATGCGAGAACCCCTGGGGGTATTTGAGCGCTTCGCCCCAGGCAATGCCGTGCGCCGCCTGTAGGGGCGCGTGAGAGAGCGCAGCCAGCAAGGCTGCGGCAAGCCAGGCAAACGCATGCGCACCCGGTCGCCGGCAGCGCTGGAGACGAGGGAACACTTGCAGGGCTCTGACGACAACTGCCTTCAACATGACGCGTGCGACAATAAACAACATTCGATTCTAGCGGAGACCTCGACGATGGGTTTTCTTGCCGGCAAGCGCATCCTGATCACTGGTCTGTTGTCCAATCGGTCCATCGCCTACGGCATCGCCCGCAGCTGTCATGCGCAGGGTGCCGAGCTCGCCTTCACCTACCAGAGCGACCGGTTCCGTGATCGCGTTGCCGACATGGCAGCAGCCTTCGGGTCAACACGAATCTTTCCCTGTGACGTTGCCGACGATGCGCAGATCGAGCAACTGTTTTCTGCGCTTGGCGAGCAATGGGACGGTCTCGACGGCCTGGTGCATGCCATCGCGTTTGCACCGCGCGAGGCGATCGCGGGCGACTTTCTGGAGGGCGCGAGCCGCGAGGCCTTCCGCGTGGCCCACGACATCTCCGCCTACAGCTTCATCGCGCTCGCGCGGGCAGCCCAACCGCTCATGGCCAACCGGCGCGCGGCGCTTCTCACGCTCAGCTACCTCGGCGCCGTGCGCATGGTGCCCAACTACAACACCATGGGGCTGGCCAAAGCCAGTCTCGAGGCGTCGGTGCGGTATCTCGCTGAAAGCCTCGGCCCGCGCGGCATTCGCGTCAACGGCATTTCAGCCGGTCCGATCAAGACGCTGGCTGCAAGCGGCATCAAGGGCTTCTCCAAAATCCTTGATTTCGTCGAGTCGCATGCGCCGCTGCGCCGCAACGTCACCATTGAAGACGTCGGCAACGTCGCCGCCTTCCTGCTGTCCGAGCTCGCGGGCGGTGTCACCGCTGAAATCACTTATGTCGACGGCGGATTCAGCCAGACCGTGGGCGGGATCGCAGAACCATCGAATGACTGAGCGGGAGGATCCGCCCGCCGTTCTTCTCGAGGCACTTCACAAGCGCTTCGGCAAGCGGATCATCCTTCAGGATCTGACGCTTCGAGCCGAGCCAGGGGAACGGATCGCATTGCTCGGTGAGTCGGGCAGCGGCAAGTCCACCCTGCTCAACATCATCGCCGGACTCGAACCCGCCGACGCTGGGCGCGTAGAGGTGGCCGGACGCTCGCTCATCGGTCTGGACGACGATCACGCCGCCGCGCTTCGCCGTCAGCTGATCGGATTTGCGTTCCAGGCGTTTCACCTTCTTGGTCACCTCTCTGTCCAGCGGAATGTGGCTGTGCCGCTCCTCCTGAACGGCATGCCCCCCGCCCAGGCGCTCGAGCGCGCCGCCACCGTGCTCGGCCGGTTGGGCCTGGGCGACCGCCTTCAGGCTCCGATCAGCCAACTCTCGGGGGGCGAGCAACAACGGGTCGCGCTCGCGCGGGCGCTCGTGGCCGCGCCACGCGTACTGCTCGCCGACGAACCCACGGGCAACCTCGATCCCTCAAGCGCCCGTACAGCACTCGCACTGATCGCCGAGCAGGCTGCCGAATCGGGCGCGGCATTGCTGCTCGTTACCCACTCGCATGAGGCGGCCGCCATCGCCGACCGCCAGCTGGTCCTGCGCGAGGGGCGGCTCGAACCGGCGTGACGCAGTCGGCCAATCCCCATCGCGCGCTGCTCCGATGGCTGATCGCGGCCCACTGGCGAGAAGGCCCGGCCGCCATGCTGGCTGGCGCGCTGTCGATTGCGATCGGTGTCGCGCTCGCCCTGGGTGTGCACTGGGTCAACCGCTCGGCATTGGCGGAATTTTCTGCTGCGATCGCCATGGTGAACGGCGACGCGCAGGCGCAGCTGGTGGGCCGAAGCGCCGACTTCGACGAGCAGATCTATTCGTTGCTGATCGATACATCGGGTATCGCGGCAGCAAGCCCCGTGATCGAGTTCAAAGCGTTTGCCATGGCAGTCGCGCCGGCCGTGCCTCGTACCACCAGCCGCGAGACCGAAGCCCCTGGACGCACGCAGTCGGGTGCGCCTCAAGCGGAGCAACCGATCATGCTTCGTGTACTGGGGATTGATCCGCTTCGAGCAGCACAAGTCACGCCCACCCTGTTGCCCTCGCTGGCTGAGCCCTATCGCAACGACCCGGTAGCGCTGTTTGCCGACGATGCCGTGTTCCTGTCGCGGGCGGCGGCGCGCGCGCTCGACATCACGCCGGGTGAGCGGCTCGTCATTCAGACCGGCGCACACCAGCAGACGTTGCGCGTGGCGGGCAGCGTGGAGGGCGCCGATGAGGGTCAGTTGCTGGCAGTGCTCGACATCGCCAATGCCCAGCAATACTTCGGTCGACTGGGCAAACTGTCGAGGATCGACCTGCGCTTTGAGGAACACGCTGATGCGGGCAGCGTCCGGGCAGCGGTTGAGCCCAGGCTTCCCGTGCAGGTGCTATGGAGCGTCCCGCAGGCGGCCGGACAGCGGATGTCAAACCTGTCGCGCGCCTATCGCGTCAATCTCAATGTGCTCGCGCTGGTGGCACTCTTTACCGGCGCCTTCATCGTTCAGGCGACGCTCGCGCTGCGGGTGGCCCGCCAGCAGCATGAGATTGCGCTGCTCGGCGTGCTGGGGGCCCCTCGCCGCTTCGCTGCACGACGCGTGCTGGTCGATGCACTGGCAATCGGCGCAATCGGCTCGGTCACCGGAGTGCTTGGGGGTATGGCGCTCGCATCGTTCCTTCTCGCATTGACCGGGGGTGATCTGGGCGGCGGCTACTTCGATCGTCGCGTGATCGCGCTTGCCATCGACCCGCTATCGATCGCGGCAGGCCTCGTGGGCGGCCTTGCCATTGCCCTGATGGGCGCGTTTTCGCCGATGCGTGCAGCGCAACGCATCATTCCCGCGCGTGCCCTGCGCGCACGCTCGACGGAAAGCGTGCTCGATCCGGGCGGACGTGCGCGCTGGGCGGCGGGGCTCGCGGCGATCGCACTGGTGCCGATGGCCATCATGGTGACCAGTTTTCGGGTCTCGGTCTCCGACTGGCTGGACCAGGTGTTACCCGCCGATCTCTATGCCCGGCTGCCCGCCAGCGCGGCGGGCGAGGGCTTCGATCAATCGTTGCAGACGCGTATCCGCGCTCTGCCGGGCGCAAGCCAGGTCGAGTTTTCACGGGTCGGATCAATCCTGCTCGATGAGCGCCGCCCGGCGGTTGCGCTGGTGGCGCGTCCTCTGCACTCGGCCGGCGTCGCGGCACGCCTCCCCCTGACAGGAAAGCAGGTCGCGGTGCCTGAGAATCAGCTGGGCGTCTGGGTAAGTGAGCCCTTCGCCGACATTTACCGGGTGCAGCCGGGCGACATGCTGTCGCTGCCAATCGGCAACTCCCCGACTCCGGTGCGAGCCCTGGTTGCCGGTATCTGGCGAGACTATGCCCGTCAGCACGGCGCGATTGCGATCGATATCGATGACTATCGTCGTCTGACAGGCGACGAGGCAGCCAACGAAGTGGCCTGGTGGCTCGTCGATCGCGCGCAGACGGAGTCCTTCATCGCCCAGGCCCAAGCGCTGTCTGCGCTCACCGACAGCATGGAATTTCGCGATACCGGCCAGTTGAAATCGCTATCGCTCAGAATCTTTGACCGGAGCTTTGCCATCACGCATGTGCTGGAAGCGATCGCCATCGCTGTGGCATTGTTTGGCGTTGCCACGTCGGTCGCGGGCGAAGCCCTCGCACGGCAACGGGAGTTCGGCATGCTTCGCCACCTCGGGCTCACCCGCAGGCAGATCGGTCAGCAGTTCGCGATCGAGGCGGCCCTGGGCACTGTGGTTGCGTGTGTGTGGGGGCTTATGCTTGGCGCTGTCGTCGCGTGGGTCCTCGTGCATCGTGTCAATCCGCAGTCATTCCACTGGACGATGTCCATGCACTGGCCCACCGGCATGCTTGCCACCAGCGCGCTCGCCATGATCATGCTGGCCGCCGTCGCGGCACGGCTGTCTGCCCGGGAGGCCACGGGTGCGGCGCCCGTGCTGGCGGTGAGGCAGGACTGGTGAGCGCCACCCGGCGTCAGCTGATCCAGGCGCTCGCCCTAGCGGGCAGTGCGTCGCCCTGGTCGATATCCGCCCGCGCGGACGCCACGCAGCCCCGCTTTGCAGCGGTCACGCCCGATACGCGCCTGTCGTTTCCACGCGATCACGGCGCACACCCGGACTTCAGGATTGAATGGTGGTACCTGACCGGCTGGATGGAGACGACCCTCTCGGACGCGCGCGCATCCATCGGCCTCCAGATCACGTTTTTCAGGGTGGCGACCGGCTGGCAGCGGGATCACACCAGCCGCTTTGCCGCGCAGCAGCTGATGTTTGCACATGCCGCCATCGCGGTGCCGGGGCGCGGCCGACTGATCAAGGCCGAGCGCGCAGCACGGATGGGTCTGGGCATGGCGCAGGCTGACGAAACCGATACCGCGCTTCGCATCGGTAACTGGCAGCTGGTTCGCGATTCGGCCGATCGCTACCGGGCCCGGATCAGCGACGCCGCTTTGTCGGTCAGCATTGATTTTCAGGCGCAACGCCCGCCCCTGCTGCAGGGCGCGGCGGGCTTTTCACAGAAGGGTCCCCAACCCGCGCAGGCGAGCTTCTATTACAGCCGCCCCTGGCTTGCTGCCCAGGGCGAAATCGCCTGGGCCGATCCCGATCGAACGCGGCTTGTTTCGCGCCCGGTACAGGGCCACGCATGGTTTGATCACGAGTGGTCGAGCGAACTGCTGGATGCCCAGGCACAGGGCTGGGACTGGGTCGGCCTTCACCTCGCGGACGGTAGCGCGCTCACGGCTTTCCAGGTCCGCAGCGCCGATGGCCGGGCGCTCTGGCAATACGCCCGCTGGGTCGACGCCGAACAGCGAGAAATCGGTGCTTCGGGCGATTCGGGCGGGGTGACCTTCGAGCCGCTTCGCCGCTGGCGGTCACCGCGCAGCGGCGCATCATGGCCGGTGGCACAGCGGTTGCGGATCGGTGGCCGGGTGATCGAGCTGCAGCCCATGTTTGATGATCAGGAGCTCGAGACCCGCGGCAGCACCGGCATCACCTACTGGGAGGGCGCG
>RFXC01000153.1 GCA_009921765.1 Betaproteobacteria bacterium
TCTGCCTGCAGCGCAGACCCGTAGTAAAGCTCGACCACCTGCCGGCGGGCGTAGTCGCGGATCGCTTCGGTGCCGAGCGCGTGACGGACCGCGTCATGAATTCTCTGAACGATGCCATCCGGCGTGCTCTTTGGTACTGCGAACACGTGATAGTTGGGCGCCATCTGCGGATCAAAGCCCAGTTCGGTCAACGTGGGCACCTCGGGCAGGGCAGGGTTTCGCACCAGACTGTCAATTGCAAGGATCGACATTTTTCCCGTGCGGCTGTGGGCTTGCACGCTCGAAATTGAAAGCGGATAACCGGTATCGACATGTCCGCCGAGTATCGCCAGGACTGCATCGCCGGCGCCCTTGAAGGGCACCTCGACAACCTTCATCGCGTTACGATCAAACATCGCGCGAGCCAACAGATGCAGTGGGTGCCCTTCGCCCGTCGTTTGGCCAAAGGTCACCTGATTAGGGTTGGCGCGGACATGTCCGACGAACCCGGTCATATCCTTCCAGGGCACGCCCGCGCGCGATACAAACGCCGAGGGCAGGTAGAACACCCGTACCGCGAGCCGCATGTCTGAGTAGGTGTAGTTCGCTTTACGAAGCGCTTCAAACACTTCGGGCATCAATTGGGTGGACTGCAAGTCACCAATCACGTAGCCATCTGGCTTGGCACGCGCCACGAACTCGCCTGCAATCAGTCCGCCGGCCCCTGGCCGACTTTCAACCAGGACAGGTTGGCCCCAAAGACTCTGCATTTCACGAGCCAGTGCACGGAGAAAATTGTCAGCGCCGCCGCCTGCTGCCAACGGGTTGATGATCGTGACGGGGCGGGAGGGGTAAGCGGGGTCAGCACTGGCGGCAGCACTGAACGTGAGCGCTGCGCCAAAGATGGCAACGGTCAGTGCGCGTGTGCGGGCGGCAATCCGGATATGAGTGAAGCAGTTCATGGCGGACCCTTGTGAAAAGGCGATTTCCGGGCGACTTTCGGGATAGGACCGTATCGGGGCTGGGCTGTCCAGCGGAAGTTCGATCTGCCGAAACTCGTGGGTGGCCATGCACTCGATGGCCCGCGCCGACCAGACGGGAAACCAGGAGTGAAATGCGCCGGTGCCCAGGCGCGCCAGAGATCCGATTGACTCCAACCAGGGGCATGGTTAGATTCCGAATCGCTTTTGCACTCAAATAAGGGGCTTGCTGTGAAACGTCGAATTTGGCTGGCCTTGGTCGCATGCGCTGGTTTGATTTCCTGGGGTCCGGTCGGGGCGCAAGGCGCCAACTGGCCTTCCAAATCCATCACCCTGATCGTGCCGTTTCCGCCTGGCGGCGTCACCGACCTGGTGGCACGCGAGTTGGCGAGGCACCTGACGGAGGGCCTGGGCCAGAGCGTCGTCGTAGAAAATCGCGCCGGCGCCGGGGGCAACATCGGCACGGCCATGCTGGCCAAGGCCAACCCCGACGGTCACACCCTGGGCGTCATGACGGTCAGCGCCATTTCGATTGCGCCGCACATTCACAAGTCGCTGAATTTCAACCCCAGCCGCGACTTCACTCCCATCACCAATATCGTCAATACACCGGGCGCGATTCTGGCTGGGGTCAAGACCCCCTACAACACCTTGCCCGAGATGATTGCGGCGGCCAAGGCGCAGCCCAACAAGATCACTTATGCGAGCGTGGGGCAGGGCTCGCTCCCGCACCTGATTGCCGAGAAACTTGCCGCCGATGCTGGCATCAGGATGACGCACGTGCCCTACAAAGGGGCCGCTCCCGCCATGCAAGATCTGTTGGCCAGCATTGTCGATCTATCCTTCGAGAGTTCCTTGACCAACACCGTCGCCAATTTCCAGGCGGGCAAGCTCAAGGTCCTGGCCACCACCGGTGCGGTGCGCGTGCCCATTCTGGCCAACATCCCTACCGTGGCCGAATCGGGCTACCCAGGCTTTGTGGCCCAAGGCTGGTTTGGTTTCCTGGGGCCAGCGGGATTGCCTGCGCCCATCGTCAAGCGGCTCAACGAGCTTGCTACGCAAATGCTGCGCGACAAAGCCATGATCGAGCGCTTTGAGAAACTGGGCATTCAGCCCGACCCCTCCAGCCCCGAGCAATTCGCCCGCTTCCTGCAAGAGCAAGACCGCATCTGGGCGGCTATCGCCAAGGGATTGAACCTGCAGTTGGATTGAAGTGCTCCGGTGCACCTTGGCAAGTGGCCGGCTAGGGCGCAACGAAAACCTCTGAAAACCTTGTGTTCGCGTACGGGGTGATTCCCAACACCCCGTGCATTTTCGTTGGCAACCACCACTCCACCCAAGGTCGCTGTCCTGTCCAGGGCGTGGTCACCATGCCTGTTTTCAAATTGAAAACCTGTACTGACTGGCTACGGTCATCGCCGCCATACGACCGACCGATTAAAACAAACTTTTCACCCGGCGCTTTTTCCAGGATCGTGAAATCCAAAACGCTCGGGTAAGTGGGGTCGGGCGTTATGACGGTCGCTCTGGTGCCGAAATGGCCCTGTCCGTCGTTGTAAAGGATGACCGTGTCTGCCGCCGCGGTATAGGCGTTACTGATCCCGGGTTCGGCACCACCCGCAACGATGTCAACGCTTCCGTCGCCGTCGACGTCAATGAGTTCAATGGCGAAATAGGGCCCAGGGCACGCTGGCCAGGTACCCTCGCGAGGGATGCACCGGTTGGCGACACGATTGTTGTCAGTCTTGAAGGTGACCGGGTCTGTCTTTTGATTCATCAGAAATACCATCTGCTGACCAAGGGACGCATCCCAGGGACCTCGGAAATTGTCGGTTAGAACAATATCGGGATAACCGTCACCATCGACGTCTGCTGCACTTGCCCCATGATAAAAACCCGCGCCGTCGCTTTGTCGATCGGTTGCCCCGACATCGGAAATGGTGAAGCTTCCCCGGCCTGCGCTGTCGTTGATCAGCAGCTTGTTGGGCTCAAACGGCCACTGCCCGTTTATGGGCGTATCCCATCCATGGCACGCAATAAAAATATCCGGGTGGCCGTCTTTATTGAAGTCGGCAACCAGCGCCTTTCGAGGCGTTAAACATCCTGTTATCGACTTGCCAGTATCCTCAAGCGTCAGCAGTTTCGTCAGTCTGTAAAATTTGAATTCGGTGCGATTTTCGTCCTTGATGTACCTGGGGGGCGTTCCGATGCAGGTCTGGTCAATGCCGCCAGTTGGCAAGTAGCAGTTGATGCTGTTGCTTTTCGATACCATCACGATGGTTGTGCCGTCGCCGAAAAAATCACCTGCAGCCCATGCACTGGTCAATGGAAAATTGAAGTCGGCAAGTGGCAGCTGCGGCAAGCCCTGGCTTTTCATGTTTTGATAAGACGAAGCAAACAAGGTCGGTTTGACTCTGAGGGCGTTCAGGCTCTCCGGTAGTGGTACGCGCTTGATCGCGTATTGGAGAACAAGCTGCGCATCCCGCAAGGTTGCCGCTCCATCCTGATCAATGTCGAAGAAACTGGCGGTGATCCCTGCGGAGCGACCGTAGGCGAATTTCAACGCAGTGAGTACCTCGGTCGCCGTGTAAACCGGTGCGTCGGCCCCAGTTTCGACTGCAGGCGACGGCGTGACAGCCTGGGCACTGAAGAAGTTCGTTGATTCGCCGCCAACGTAGTGAGCCGCTGAGACCGCCTGCTGGGCGGTGTGCCGAACTGAAGCGGGATCGGTCTCGGTGCTGGCCTGTCCGCAGGCACCAAGGTGGATAACGCACGCCGCTCCGATCCACGATGCGATCACCGTGCGAACGTTGCTGCCAACGCTTCTTCGTACTCCGACGATGACTCGCGAAACGTTTTGGCGCATTTGGGGAGAGCCTGCTGATGGAGGTTGAACAAACCATAGCATGGCGTTCACTCGACAGCAGGGACCGGGCCACAGGGTGCGATTCGCACGCCCTTCACCACGCCGACTCAGGCCTGCAAAGATGGTGACGGCTTCCTCGCCGCGGGCAATGCGTACACCGCCCTGCGCAAGTCTTTATTGGACAAGGGCAAACCGGTGTTCACGGCGCCCGCGATGGGCAACTGGGGCATCGCCAAAGAATCTCCCAGCGACACCGTGGGCTCCTTCGCTGACGGCCCTACGTAACTATCCGAATCGATGACAGTCATGTCAACGGAAGAATGGTATGCCGGGGGCTTGCGACTTATCCGCTTTCGGCACCCCACACGGGAGCAACGCCGCCCCGCTTCTACGCTGGGGAGATTGAAAGATTGGGGGGTGAGTCGAAGCCAGAGTTGGTCGCGCTTACGTATCGCCCTTGCACCAGTAGGCGAAGGTTTGTGAGAGGGAATACTGGCTGGAAAAGCCCAGCTGCTCGCGTGCGCCCCGGACATCCGAAGGCGCGGGCCGGCGGCTTGGAAACCCTGCGAATCCGGTGGCTGGTTCGGGTGGCAGTTCCACCGTTAACGAAGGAAACACCGCGCGCATCGCTTCAACAAACTCTGCCATGCTGACCCACTGGCCGGTAGCGATGTTGAAAACGCGTTGTTGCGGCGAGGGCGCACGGAGTGCATACACATTGGCTCGGGCACAGTCTCGCGCATCGATGAATTCCTCGGCGCCGCCCCAGAGCAGGTAAGGATCGTCGAGTCGCAGAGGATGGCCAGTACGACCTGCCTCGCCCAGCCGGTGCATCAGCCGGCCAGGGACGCTGGTGGGCGGCGACTCCGGCCGCCCGCCCAGGACCGCTGCGTAGCGCAGGCTGATCACGTCGACGCCGTATAGCGACTGGTAAACGCCCGCGAGATGCTCGCCAGCAAGTTTGGTGGATGCATAGATGCTGCCTGGCTGCTCCGATTGCATGCGCATGGGAGCGTCTTCGGGCAGGGGATCGGGACCCAGGCTTGCGAAGCAGTTGTAGCCCACCGTTGTGGAACTTGCCAGGACCAGGCGCGTGATGGGCAGGGTTCGCGCGCATTCGAGCAGGTTGGCGGTACCCATGACGTTGACGCGAATTCCATCAAGTGGCCGCTCGCGAATCGCTGTGGAGAGCAAGGCTGCCGTGTGAATGATTCGCGTGACATGGTGCTCGGTGATCAGCGATTTCACTGCGTCGAAGTCGCTGACGTCACACACGACTGGCAGGATTGAGCCCGAACCCGACAGATCGTTGCGGGACGGCATCACCACATCGGCCAGAACGATATCTTCGCCCGACTCAAGCAATTGCTGGGCGGTGAGTCGGCCAATCAAGCCAGCTCCGGTGATCAGGACAGTCATGGCTTCAATCCGCGGGAAGCCATTTGGCGGTGGCCTCGAATGTCGCCTGCAGGTGTCCACGAATCAGACGGGTGGCCACCTTTTCGTTCCTGTCGAGGAGCGCATTCATGAGGGCTTCGTGCTCCGAGTGAATGTCTCGAGCGAGCGGCTTCTTCCTGCTCAGATTCTGCAGGCGGATCAACCGATAACGCTCGGTTTGGTCCACCAGTTGGTCGTGCAGGCGCATCAGCCAGGGCGACGCGCAGCCGGCAACGAGCGCGGCGTGGAAAGCTCGGTGCCGCTGCTCCCACTGCCGGGCCTTCTCGTCGGAGTGCGCGCCCGATGGGAGCGGGGTACGGCTCAGGCGGTGGAAGGCAGCGACGATCTCGGCTTCCCAATCGGCGTCGCCCTGCGCGATGGCAAGCGACAGCATGGAGGTTTCCAACGCAATGCGCGCCACCGTCAGGTCTTTAAGCTCGGGTAGGGATACGGGTGCAACGGAGAAGCCCCTCTGCTCGTCAATGACCACCAGGCCTTCGGCCGACAGCCTTTGCAGCGATTCGCGCAGCGGCGACAGCCCGAGCTGATAGCGCGATTGCAGATCCTTCGTTCGCAGCCGCTCGCCCGGACGCAAGCCACCACTGAGAATGTCATGACGCAAGAGCGTGTGGGCCTGGCGCGTCAGCGTCTTGGGCTCGGGATGCAGATCAGCGTTGGGAGGGGCCATGGGATTGGCAGGTAGAAGTACTTACGAAAACCGCATTCTATGCCGGACCCAAAATTTATATTTTCTATCGCTAATTATATTGACAGTCCGATTTCATGCCAACAGAATATTCGCTTCGCCTACGCATGAATGCTTCCATGACCTACGCGCTTGCCACCGTTGAACACCAGGGGCGTGCTCACGCCTGTATCGAAACCGGCGGTCGTTACTACCCGATCGGGTCATTGCCCGACGCGGCCGGACTGCCCGACTCCATCGCGGCGCTGTTCGAGAACTGGTCGCGCAATTCGCTCATTCTCGAGCGTGCGGCGGAGGCCTGCAGGCCCGCTGACGGATTGGCGCCCGATCAGGTCAAGGTGCTTGCTCCGCTACGCTACCCGGGCAAGATCCTGTGCGCGGGCGCCAACTACTTCGATCATCTTGCAGAAATGGGCATGCCCGGTGCGAAGAAGGAAGACCAGCGGCTGTTCTTTTTCATGAAGCCCCCTCGCAATGCGGTGGTGGGGCCTGGGGCTACGGTCCGCATGCCCATTGGCACCAAGGCCTTCGACTGGGAAATCGAGCTTGCCGCGGTCATTGGTAAGCCTGCGCGCAACGTATCCCTGGAGAATGCGCTGTCGCATGTGGCGGCCTACACCGTGGCCATCGATTTTTCAGCACGTGACCACAACCGCGCCCCCGAAACCTTCTACAAACTCGACTGGGTGGCCGGGAAGGCCAATGACACCTGCTGCCCGATCGGTCCCCGCCTGGTGCCGGCGCAGGCCATCCCGGACCCGCAGTCCATCGGACTGAAGCTCTGGGTCAATGGCGAACTGAAGCAAGACGGACATTCCAGCCAAATGATCTTTTCGCTCGCCGAGCAGATCGTCATCGCGTCACGAATCATGACGCTCGACCCAGGCGATCTTTTGCTCACCGGCACCCCTGCTGGCGTGGGCGTTCCCAAGCAAACCTTCCTGAAGGTGGGCGATCAGGTGGATGCCGAAATCGAGGGCATCGGTCGCCTGTCGGTTGCGATCCAACCCGAGTCCTGAGGCTGGACCCTCAGACTGCACAACGCAAAACAGAGAGGAGACCCGTCATGAACAAACTTGCCGCATCAACTGCCATCGCGCTGGCCACTATGCTGGCTTTGCCCAGCGCCATGGCGCAGACCGAAATCCGCATCTCAACCGCCGCTCCCGACAACTCGCCTTTGTCGGATGCGTTTCGCTCGATCAAGCAGCGCATGGAGAGCAAATTCCCCGGTGCAGTCAAGGTGTCGGTCCATACCGCAAGTTCGCTATTCCGGCAGGGCACCGAACTGCCCGCGCTGCAGCGCGGGAACCTTGAAATGGCAAGTCCCGTCACTTTCGAGATCGATGCGCAGCTGCCCGAATACGGCGCATTCAGCGCGGCCTACCTGTTCCGGGACGCCGACCACCTCATCAAAACGTTCCGCAGCGATATCGGCAAGGAGTATGTTGCCGAGGTCCAGAACAAGATGGGGCTCGTGATTCTCGAAACTGCCTATCTCGGCACGCGGACGGTCAACCTCAACAACGACAGGAAGATCGAAAAGCCATCCGATCTCAATGGAACAAAAATGCGCATGCCGCCAGGCGCTTCATTCCAGGTACTGGCCAAGGCGCTGGGCAGCACACCGGTATCCATGCCCATCACCGAGGTGTATCTGGCGCTCAAAACCGGCCAGATCGACGGCCAGGACAATCCCACCAACATGACCCGCGACTGGAAGTTCCACGAGGTCACCAAGCAGGTCGTACTCACGCGGCATCTGGTTCAGCCCGTATTTATCGCCATGGCCAAGCCCGCCTTTGACAAGCTGAGCCCCGCTCAGCAGTCCGAATTGCGTGCTGCTTCGCGGGAGGCGGCCGATTCGCAAATCGCCAAGACCCTGGCCGATGAAAGGGCCGCGATCGATACCTTCAAGGCGGCCAATATTCGTATTAGCGAGCCCGACGCCGGCTTGTTCCGTGCGGTGGTCTTCAAGGAATATGAAGCGGCCGGTATGACCGCCAAGTGGAAGCCGGGCCTGATCGCCCGAGTACAGGCCATTCAATAAGTGGGAATGCACGCTTGGAAAATCGGGCCGGTGCGTTGTTCAACCGTTTCACCGCGGCTGTATCGTCTGGCAGCCTCGGTCTGGTTTTCCTGCTGTTCATCTATGGCGTAGGCATGCGTTACCTCTTCGATCGGCCCGTCAGTTGGGTCGACGAGGCGGTTACTGTGCTCACGGTCTGGTCGGTCCTGTGGACCAGCGCCTTCAGGCTCCGCTGGACCGAATACATCGCCTTCGATGTGCTGTTCATCAACCTGTCCGAGCGTGCCCAGCGAATCGTGCTCGCCACGATCCTCGCGCTGTTTGTCGGGCTTATGCTGGTGGCTTTGCCCGGGTTGATCGACTACACCCTGTTCTTGTGGCGTGAGCGTACCGACATGCTCGAAATGCGGCTCGACTTCGTCTACGCGATATTTCCGTTCTTCTTTGTTGTCGTGGTGCTTCGCATGCTGGTCTGCATCGTCCGCCTCGCCGGCGCCAACTGGCGATCCGAGCTCAGATCATGGGGCGCTGATTCGCAGGCCGATCCGTCTTGAACACCGCCCTCATCACGCTGCTCGGTGTCGTGGTGTTTGGCGCGCTCATGCGTCTGCCGCTGGCGCTGGTCATGTTTGCGGGGGGCTGTGCCTACCTGTTTGTCAGCAAGCAGGACATCGGTTTGCTGGTGGGGCAGGTGATGGGGCAAATGACCACGCTGTATGTGCTGGTCGCCATCCCCATGTTCGTGCTCGCGGCCAATGTGATGAACGCCGCCTCGATCAGCGAGCGGCTATGGGCGGCGGCCAATGCGCTGGTTGGGCGCTTCAAGGGCGGTATGGGACACGTGACCGTGCTGGTCAGCATGATCTTCTCGAGCATGAGCGGCAGTGCAGTCACCGATGCGGCGGGCCCAGGGCTGGTCGCTACCCGAATGATGCGCGAGGTGGGCAAATATCCGGCCGGACTCGCCTGCGCCATTTCTGCCGCCGCTGCCACCATCGCCCCCATCATTCCACCGTCTATTCCGCTGGTCATCTATGCGCTTATATCCGGGGCGTCGATTGGTGCGCTATTTCTGGCGGGCCTGATTCCCGGCGTGATGATGGGTGCGAGCCTCATGCTGGCTATCTGGCTCATCGCCCGAAAGCGAGGCCTCGCTGCAGCCGAACACGATTCGGCAGGCGAACTGCCCGCGGTGATGGGGCGTGCCTTGCCGTCGCTCACGCTGCCGGTGGTGCTGCTGGGTGGAATCTGGTCGGGGGTGTTCTCGCCCACTGAATCGGCCGCCGTGGCGGCGCTCTGGGCGCTGGTGCTGGGTACGGTGCTGTATCGCCGAATCGGGGTGCAGAGCGTTCGCGACATTCTCAATGAATCCAGCCGGCAAACAGCCACCACGATGCTGCTCATTGCGAGCGCGTTCATCCTGAATTACGCCATCACCAATGAGCGGCTGGCTGAAAGCCTGGTTTCAACCATCTCGGCAATGCAACTCACACCGCTGCAGTTCATGCTGGTGGTGAACGCCTTCTTTCTTGTTCTGGGCTGTTTCCTAGATGGTTCGGTCATGATGCTGGTGTTTGTACCGCTGCTCATGCCAAGTGTTCGGGCCCTGGGGATCGACACCACCTATTTCGGAATCGTGGTCACGCTCAACTTCATGATTGGTCTGATCACGCCGCCCTACGGGCTATTGCTGTTCGTGATGTCGTCCCTCACCCGTGTTCCGCTGATGGAGATCGTCCGGGAAATCTGGCCATTCGTGTTGGTGCTGGGTGGTTTGCTGCTGGTTCTCACGGTGTTTCCGCAGATCATCCTGTTTCTGCCCCATCTGTTCGGCTATCGCTGAGCGGCGCGCGCAGCCTGCGTCTCAATCCAATCCAAGCTTGATTCGCCTCGCCACGTCTCCCCACTTGCGCGAGTCGGAAGCGACAACGGCGGCGGTTTCGGCGGGCGTTGCGCCCACGACCACCTGGTCGGAGGCCGCCAGTCGAGCCTTGACCTCGGGAACATTGAGTGCCTGCAGCATGGCCTCACGCATTCTCTGGATGATGTCGTCAGGCGTGGCGCGGGGTGCCTGCAACAACAGCGCGAAGTCTGCTTCGTAGCCGGTAACGCCCGCCTCGCTGATGGTGGGGGTGTCAGGAAGAGTGGGAGCTCGCGCCTTGCCGGATACGGCGAGCGCCACGAGTCGCCCCGCGCGCACGTGCGGCAGCACCGTAGGACCCGCCAACAACCCGCAGGGAACTTGACCGGCCACTACGTCGATTGTGGCGGGAGCAGGTCCCTTGTAGGGGACATGCGCCATATCGATGCGGGCCATGTTCAATAGCAACTCCATCGACAAATGCCCCGGTACGCCCGCCCCGCCTGACGCGTAGGACAACTTCTCGCGACGTGCCTTGTCGATCAATTCGCCCAGCGTCCTGACCCCCAGCGAGGGGTTGCACACCAGGGTCTGGCTGAACTGCGTGACGATCATCGCAGGTCGGAGATCTTCAACCTTGAAGCCCAGGCTCTTGTAGACATGCGGGTTGACGGTCATGACCGTGTCGGTGGAAAACAGCCAGGTGTAGCCATCAGGTGCTGCCCGGGCCACTTCGCTGGCGCCGATATTGCCGCCAGCGCCCGGCTTGTTGTCGATCACCACGGGTTGCTTGAGCGTGGTCTGCACGCCGTCGGCTGCGGCGCGCATCACAATATCGGTGGGGCCGCCCGGTGGGAACGGAATGACGACCCTGATGGGGCGTTGCGGCCAGGCCGTCTGGGCCCAACCGAGGAGCGGGGTGGCGAAGATACCCAGAGCTAGCCATGCCGGAAACGAGGCGCGCATGAATCG
>RFXC01000154.1 GCA_009921765.1 Betaproteobacteria bacterium
GCGCTCAGTTCGACTCGATGCGCGCCCAGGCCGAGTGGTTGTGGATCGACTCGAAGTTCTCCACCTCCACCGCATAGCGGCCAATCCGCGCGTCCTTCGACAACCGCGCCGCCACATCGCGGATCAGGTCCTCCACAAACTTCGGGTTGTCGTACGCGCGCTCGGTCACATACTTCTCGTCTGCCCGCTTCAACACCCCCCACAGCTCGCACGACGCCTCGTCCTCGGCCAGCCTGATCAGCTCCTGCGGCTCGATCACCGGCCTCGCCTCCACCCACATCGTCACGTGCGAACGCTGGTTATGCGCACCATAGTCTGAAATCGTCTTCGAACACGGACACAGGCTCGTGACCGGCACCACCAACTGCACCTCCGTCACCGCCGTCTGCGCCTCACCCTCCACCACCACCTTCAGCTGGTAGTCCATCAGACTCTGCACCCCCGACACCGGCGCCGCCTTCCTCACAAACAGCGTGAGCGACACCTCCAGCCGACCCCGACCCGCCTGCAGCCTCTCCAGCATCTGCCCGTGCATCCGCGCCAACCCCGCCACATCCAGCCCCTCGCCCGATGCGGAATGCTCCTCCAGCATCGCGATGAACCGCGACATGTGCGTGCCCTTCTGGTCAGCCGGCAGCGACACGCTCATCGTGAAATCGCCCACCGCAGCCTGACGCTCCGAGCCGCTTCCCCAGTGCAGCGGATAACGCACCCCCTTCACGCCTACCAGCCCGATCGCAATGTTGCGCGGGTCGTGGCTGCCCTGGACATCGGCCATCTCTGAGCCAACCGTGAAATGAGGATCACGCGTATTCATGAAAACTCCGGAGGCCGACTGTCGCAGCCATGAGGGGGTGGAGGAGGTTACGGTCGGACGACCGCTGTTTCTGATCTGAGCGCGCGATACTAGTCGCGCAAGCGCCGCAATGCGGCAATGCACCGTAAACCTGTAAGAAATAGGGGTAAAAGACCCAGTCGGGCGCTCGGATTAGAGGCTTTGTCGGGCTGGGCAACGACGGACAGCGCCGCGCCCGAACCGGCTATGCCGAGCGGCTGGCCACCAGCCGCGGCTCTGCTCCAGGAAGCAGCGCCACGAAACGTTGACGGATCGTGCGTTCAATTCCTGCAGCATCCAGCCCCTCGAGCTGCAGAAGTTTACCCTGCTCACCATGGTCGATGAACCGGTCGGGCAGGCCCAGCTGGAGCAGGTCGATCGAGATGCCCTCAGCGGCAAGGGCTTCGGCCACGGCACTGCCCGCGCCCGCCATCACCATGTGTTCCTCAACGGTGACGAAGGCGTCGTGCGTACGCGACAGTTCACGCAGCATGGCGACATCCAGGGGCTTCACAAAGCGCATGTTGACCACCGTGGCATCGAGCGCATCGCCCGCCGCAAGACAGGGCGCAAGCAGCGTACCAAACGCCAGGATGGCAATACGCCGCCCCTCCCGGCGCCGCTCGGCCACACCGATGGGCAGCACGGAAAGATCACGTGCGGGCACCGCCCCGACGCCTGCGCCGCGCGGATAACGAACCGCCGCCGGTCCATCATGCAGGAACGCGGTGGTGAGCATCTGCCGGCATTCGGCTTCGTCTGAGGGCGCCATCACCACCATGTTCGGTACGCAGCGCAGATACGCGTAGTCGAAGAAACCACCATGGGTGGCGCCGTCGGCGCCGACCAGCCCCGCACGGTCGATCGCAAACATCACCGGCAGGTTTTGCAGCGCCACGTCATGAATCAGCTGATCGTAGCCTCGCTGCAGGAAGGTGCTGTAGATGGCGACTACCGGCTTCAATCCCTCGCAGGCAAGCCCGCCCGCAAAGGTGACCGCATGCTGCTCGGCGATGCCCACATCGAAATAGCGATCTGGAAAGCGCTTCTCGAACTCGACAAGACCGGAGCCTTCACGCATGGCAGGCGTGACTGCCACCAGCCGACGGTCGGCCGCACCCATGTCACAGATCCAGTCGGAAAACACATTGGTGAAGGTGGGCTTGCCCGGCGCGGCGGGCTTTTTCAGCCCCTCGGCAGGATCGAATTTTCCGGGCCCG
The DNA here is from genome assembly GCA_009921765.1 of Betaproteobacteria bacterium. Next base: position 2,056 of record RFXC01000154.1, read on the forward strand.
TGGTAGGCAATCGGATCGACTTCGGCGCGGCGATAGCCCTTGCCCTTGCGGGTAACGATGTGAAGGAACTGAGGCCCGCGCCGCTCGCGCAGGTTCTGCAGGGTGGGGATCAGGCTGTCCAGATCATGGCCATCGATCGGGCCCACGTAGTTGAATCCGAACTCTTCAAACATGGTGCCGGGGAGCACCATGCCCTTGGCATGCTCTTCAAACCGCCTGGCAAGTTGCAACACAGGCGGCACCACCGACAGCATGGCCTTGCCCATATCCCGCGCAGCGGCGTAAAAACGGCCAGACATCAGGCGCGCGAGATGCCGCTGCAACGCGCCCACGGGCGGCGAGATCGACATGTCGTTGTCGTTCAGGATCACGAGCAGGTCGATGTCGGGCATGACACCGGCGTTGTTCATGGCCTCAAACGCCATGCCTGCGCTCATGGCGCCGTCGCCGATCACGGCGATGTGGCGCCTGCGTTCAGGACCCGATCCCTCGCCCGCAATTCGCGAGGCCACCGCCATGCCGAGCGCGGCCGAGATGGATGTGGAGGAATGCGCCGTACCGAACGTGTCGTATTCGCTTTCCACGCGACGAGGAAAACCCGAGATGCCGCCGAACTGTCGCAGTTTGGACATACCCGACCTGCGGCCGGTAAGGATCTTGTGCGGATAGCTTTGATGTCCCACATCCCAGACGATGCGATCACGCGGCGTCTTGAACACATAGTGCAGCGCCACCGACAGCTCGACCGTGCCAAGGTTGGAGGACAGGTGCCCGCCGGTTCCCGCCACCGAATGCAAAACGAAGTTGCGCAACTCATCGGCAAGCTGCGGGAGACTTTGGCGATCGAGTGCGCGCAGCTGCTCCGGACGGTCGATGGTGTCGAGCAGCGGAGTGGCCGGAAAAGAAGTCGACATGGTGGGATCCTTAAGAGGAGCGCTGCACAATGAGATCGGAAATGGCCGCCAGGCGCGATGCCCCCGGCCCCAGCTGAGCGAGCGCCGATCGCGCTTCATCGCGGAGCGACTGTGCAAGCGCGCGCGCCTCATCGAGGCCGAGCACCGACACATAGGTGGGCTTGTTCTGCTCGGAGTCTTTGCCGGCGGTTTTGCCGAGCGTGGCCGAATCGGCCTCGACGTCAAGCACGTCATCGACCACCTGAAAAGCCAGGCCGACAGCAAGCGCGAACCGGTCAAGCTGCGCGCGTTCGGCCCCTGAAAGCGGACGACCGCAGGCCGCACCCAGGCGCACCGAGGCCGCGAGCAGTGCACCGGTCTTGCGGCGATGCATGTCTTCAAGCTCGGTGCGCGCGAGTGTGCGGCCCACCGCGGCGAGATCAATAGCCTGACCGCCCGCCATGCCGAGCGATCCGGCCCCGCGGCCAAGTTCGGCGAGCATGGCGACCACCGCCGTGGGCGAGGCCCCAAGCCCCGCCGCCGCAGCGAGCGATTCGAAGGCAAGCGCCTGCAGCGCATCGCCCACCAGCATGGCCATGGCCTCGCCGAAGGCCACATGAACTGTTGGTTTTCCGCGACGCAGAACGTCGTTGTCCATGCAGGGCATGTCGTCATGCACCAGGGAGTAGGCGTGAATCATCTCCACCGCGCAGGCCGCGCAGTCGAGCGCGCCTGGCGCTGCTCCGGTGAGCTCACCCGCGCCATAGACGAGCAGCGGTCGGATTCGCTTGCCGCCACCCAGCACGGCGTAGCGCATCGCTTCGTGCAGCCGCGCGGGATGCGCCCTGGCAGCCGGCAGCCGCGATTCGAGCGCACGCTCAACCCGATCAGCGTGATCAGCCATCCAGCCGGCGAAAGCCTGATCAGTCGATCCCGCCACCCGCACTTGAACCGGCGCATCCACCTCAGTCGGCCTCCGGTGCAGCATCGAAGGGTTTGAGCAAATCGGCCTCAAGCACCTTCACCTGCTGTTGCACGTCAGCGAGCAGCCTGCGGCAGTGAGCGGCCAGCTGGGCGCCCCGGCGATACGCTGCGAGCGACTGCTCGAGCGCAAGCGACCCGGATTCCATCGATTGCACCAGCGATTCGAGCTCGGCCACCGCCTCCTCAAAACTCGCAGGCAACGCACCGCCCTCCCCGCCGGTATCGGCCGCAGGGCTGGGGGGTGGTGTCGTAGTTTTATGACGATTCATGATGTCAACAAAGAGTGATGTTACTGCGACTTGCCTTCGGGTGAAATCCGGGTATCCTCTCGGTCCCCTTTGACCACCCTCAACGCCCGTTCCGAGGACCCGGTCAGGCTTGGTTCCGTCCTTCGGCTTTTTTTCCGGGAGGGTCAGGATGTCGGATCTGGGTCGCCGCGAACATGTCGCGCAGTCACGCGCGCAACTTCCGGTTCACGCCTATTTCGACGAAGCGCTTTTCCGGCGCGAAATCGACACGCTGTTCAAGCGCGGTCCGGGTTATGTCGGCCATGAGCTGATGGTACCCGAGACCGGAAATTATCACGCGCTCGCCGCCGAAGGCGAAGGGCGCGTACTGGTTCGTTCCGAACAGGGGGTGGAGCTCCTGTCAAATGTCTGCCGCCATCGCCAGGCGATCATGCTGAACGGTCGCGGCAGCGCGGAGAACATCGTTTGCCCGCTGCATCGCTGGACTTACGACCTGAAGGGAACGCTCCTCGGTGCACCGCATTTCAGCGAGCAGCCGTGTCTCAATCTCGGGCGCTCGCCGCTACAGAACTGGCAGGGGCTGTTGTTTTCTGGTCCTCGGGATGTTGGCCGCGATCTGGCCGCGATCACCGGACGGCCCGACTTCGATTTCTCTGGCTACATGCTCGATCACGTCGAAGCGCACGACTGTCATTACAACTGGAAAACCTTCATCGAGGTCTATCTCGAGGACTATCACGTGGTCCCGTTCCATCCGGGGCTCGGGCAGTTCGTGTCGTGCGACAAGCTCCGCTGGGAGTTCGGCGACTGGTTTTCGGTGCAGACGGTGGGCGTTCACGACGCGCTGCGCAAGCCCGGCACGCCCACCTATCGCGTGTGGCATGAGCAGGTGCTGGGCCGTTTCGGCGGGCAAACCCCACCGCACGGCGCAATCTGGCTCACCTACTATCCGAACATCATGGTGGAGTGGTACCCGGGCGTGCTCTGCGTCTCCACTCTGGTGCCGCTCAGCCCGAACCGCACCATGAATTACGTCGAGTTCTACTACCCCGAAGAGGTCGTTCTGTTCGAGCGTGAGTTCGTGGAGGCCGAGCGGGCGGCCTACATGGAAACCGCTCGCGAAGACGACGAAATCGCCGAGCGCATGGATGCCGGCCGCAAGGTCCTGCTCGACCGGGGCGATGACGATGCCGGCCCCTACCAGAGTCCGATGGAAGATGGCATGCAACATTTCCACGAGTTCCTGCGCCGAGAACTCGGCCCGATCTGAGCGTTCTTCAGGATCCCATCATGAAACCTTTCACCACCCTGATCAGCGTCGAGGAACTCGCGGCACGGCTCGATGACTGTGTGGTCGCCGACTGCCGTCACGATCTGTTCAAGCCCGCCCAGGGCGAAGCAGATTACGCGGCCGGACACATCCCCGGCGCAAGCTTTGTTTCACTCGACCGTGATCTCGCCGGCCCCAAAGGCGACGGGCGCTCGGGGAGGCATCCGCTGCCCGATCCCGACCTGTTGCGGGCACATCTGCAATCTCTCGGGCTGTCCGACGGACGGCAGCTGGTCGTCTACGACGCCGATACCGGCGGCTTTGCGGGCAGGCTTTGGTGGCTCGCCCGCTGGCTGGGGCACGAGGCGGTCGCGGTTCTCGATGGCGGCTTCCGAGCCTGGCGCGCCGCCGGTTACCCGGTCACCGCCGAGATGCCAGCCCGCAAGACGCTGGGAACGCTGTCGGCAAGGTCCCCGCTCGCCACCCGGGTCACCGTCCAGGAATTGCTCAACGATCAGCCGCGCCGCGAACGGCTGGTGATCGATGCGCGTGCGCCGGAACGCTGGCGCGGCGATACCGAACCGCTGGACCCCGTCGGCGGACATATCCCCGGCGCGCTCAACCGGCCCTTGCAGCTCAACTTGCGACCCGATGGCCGCTTCAAGCCGGCCGAGGTATTGCGTGAGGAATTCACGGCGCTCCTCTCGGGCAAAAATCCCGCCACGGTGGTGCACAGCTGCGGTTCCGGTGTCAGCGCCTGTCATAACCTGCTTGCCATGGAGCACGCAGGGCTCGCGGGCGCAAGCCTCTACCCGGGATCATGGAGCGAATGGTGCGCCGACCCGGCGCGCCCCGTTGCCCGGGGGCCGCAACCCGGCTGACGCCCCGGGGCGCGTCTACGGCAGCCAGTTCGTCGTACTCGGGCTGCCGGGCTGCCGGGCTGCCGGGCTGCCGGGCTGCCGGGCTGCCGGGCTGATGGAACACCGACACACCGGTCGCGGTCAACCCACGCTCGTGCGGGCCCCGCGCTCAGTGCGCATGCGCCCCGGAGGTCAGCACTGCCACCATCAGGATGCCGGCAAACATGAGCGTCAGCTGCAGTAAAGAGTCAGGTCGATGTTTGCGGCTCTGTCGGTGCAGGTCGGGTACCAGATCGGCGAGCGCGATGTAAATGAAGCTCGCCGCGGAGACCATCAGCACGAAGGGCAGCAGGGTGCTGCTCGCGGCAAAGGCCACATACCCGACCAGCCCCCCCACCACGCCAGCCACCGACGACAGCAGGTTGAAGGCGAGTGCGCGCTTGCGGGTGTAGCCCGCGTTGACCAGCACAATGAAATCGCCAATCTCCTGCGGAATTTCGTGGGCGGCGATTGCGAGCGCGGTCAGCCAGCCGAGTTTGATGTCGATCAGGAAAGCAGCGGCGATCATCGCGCCGTCGGCAAAATTGTGGATCGCATCGCCCACCAGGATCAGCATGCCGCCTGGGCCGGCCTCGGCCCGGTCATGGCCCTCGTGGTGTTCGTGGCCGTCGCCCTCGTGATGGTGGCTGTGTCGCAGGATCGCGAGTTTTTCCAGGAGGAAGAAGCCGATCAGACCGGCGAGCAAGGTCCAGGAAAGGGCGTGTATGTCGACGCCGGACTCGACCGCCTCAGGCAGCAGGTGCAGTACGGCGGTGCCCAGCAACAGGCCCGCCGAGAGGCTCACCAGCCGCGGCACGATGCGCGACAGGAGCGTAAGCGATAGCGCCGCGGCCGCGGCAACGCTAAGCGCGCCCGCAGCCGCGGTGGCGAGCAGAATATGGATCAGCTCGGGTGTCACGATGCGCTCGCCCCGAGGATCCGATCGGCTCGCTCAGACCCCATGCTTCTTGAACCAGGCCTGGCAGCGCGCCCAGCCATCGTCGGCCGCCGCCTTGAGGTAGCTGGGCCGGTAGTCGGCATGAAAGGCATGGCCCGCTTCCGGATACACCACGAACTCGGACGCCCGCGAGGCCGCCCCCCCCGCCGCGAGACGCTTCTTCATTTCATCGACGGTGGCGACCGGAATACCGGTATCGACGCCGCCATAGAGCCCGAGCACCGGACCGTTGAGGCTCCCTGCAATCTCGTAGGGGTGCTGCGGGGTCATGGGCGAGGTATCCCCCGTCAGACGACCATACCAGGCCACGCCCGCCTTGACGCGCTTCGAATGGGCGCTGTAGAGCCAGGTGATGCGGCCGCCCCAGCAGAATCCGGTGATGCCCAGGCGGTCAAGGTTCCCGCCCTGGGTGCCGGCCCAGGCCACCGAGGCATCGAGGTCGGCAATGACCTGCGCATCGGGCACCTTAGACACCACGTTCTTGAACAACTCGGGCACCGACGGATATTTCGTCGGATCACCCTGACGCGCAAACAGCTCGGGCGCAATTGCCAGATAACCGAGCTTGGCAAAGCGGCGGCAGACGTCCTTGATGTGCTCATGCACACCAAAGATTTCCTGCACCACCAGAATGACCGGATGCCCCGTACCGCTTGCAGGCATTGCGCGATACGCGGGCATGTCGCCGCCGGCCGCGGGAATCTTGACTTCACCAGCGGTGAGCCCGGCGGTGTCGGTGGTGATGGTTTGGGCCCGCAGGGCGCCGGTGGGCATCACCGCCGCGGCAAACCCGCTACCGAGCGCTGTCACAACAAACCCGCGCCGACCCGGGGCGGCGGCCGGCGGGCTGAGGGAATTCATCTCGTCGCGCAGCGCGCGAATCATCCGGTCATCAGCGTTCATGGTCAGGTCCTTCAATGAAAGGAGTGGAAGAGGCCAGGAGAAATTGAATAAAGAGGCGTCATGGGGCGATCAATGTGCCTGATCCCAGTTGTCGCCGATACCGGTTTCAACCTCGAGCGGAACCTTGAGGCTCGCCACTCCGGTCATCAGTCGGCCGAGGGTTTCGCGGACCGTCTCCACTTCGGATTCCGGCACCTCGAGCACCAGTTCGTCATGTACCTGCATGATGAGCTTCGCATGGAGTCCCGACTGTTCAAGCCAGCGCTCAACTTCGATCATGGAGAGCTTGATCAGGTCGGCTGCTGTGCCCTGCATCGGCGCATTGATGGCTGCCCGTTCGGCTGCCGCCCGTCGCGGACCGCTGGGGCTCGCGATTTCGGCAAGCCACAGCCGGCGGCCGAAAACGGTTTCGACATAGCCCTGTTCGCGGGCCCGCACGCGAGTCTCGTCCATGAAGCGTTTGACGCCGGGGTAGCGGGCGAAATAGCGCTCGATGTAGTGACGCGCCGCATCGCGCTCGATGCCCAGGTTCGAAGCCAGCCCAAACGCGCTCATGCCGTAGATCAGCCCGAAATTGATCACCTTGGCATAGCGGCGCTGCTCGCTCGACACCTCGGCCGCCGGAATGCCGAAAATTTCCGAGGCCGTGGCACGGTGTACATCAATGCCCTCGGCAAAGGCCCGCAGCAAGCTCTGGTCGTCGGACAGGTGCGCCATGATGCGCAGCTCGATCTGTGAATAATCGGCCGACATGATCCGGCACCCAGGCGGTGCGATGAAGGCCTCGCGAATCCGCCTGCCCTCGGGCGTGCGGATTGGAATGTTCTGCAGGTTCGGCTCGCTCGAGGAAAGGCGCCCGGTGACCGCCACCGCTTGCGAGTAACTGGTGTGCACGCGGCCGGTGCGCGGGTTCACCATGCGCGGCAATTTGTCGGCGTAGGTGCTCTTCAGCTTCGCCAACCCCCGCCAGTCGAGCAGCAGCTTGGGCAGCGGATAGTCTTCAGCCAGCCGGGTGAGCACGTCCTCGTCGGTGGAGGGCGCGCCGCTTGCGGTTTTTTTCAGGATCGGCAGCCCCTGCTTCTCGAACAGGATTTCACCGAGTTGCTTGGGGGAGCCCAGGTTGAAGGGCTGGCCGGCGGCCTCGTGCACGCGGGTTTCGAGTTCGAGCAGCTTGCGACCGAGCTCATCGGACTGCCGGGCAAGCGCCTGGGCATCAATGAGCACACCGCGCCGCTCCATCCGCTGCAACACCCGCGAGACCGGGATTTCGATATCGCGATAAATGCGCTCCAGCGCAGGCTCGGCACTGACCCTTGGGTGCAGTGTTCGATGCAGATGCATCGTCACCTCGGCGTCTTCCGCCGCGTAGAGCGTTGCGCGGTCGACCGGCACCTGCTCAAAGCCGATCTGTGCTGCCCCCTTGCCCGCCACGTCTTCGTAGCGGATCGTGCGCCGGTTGAGATGGCGCGAGGCGAGCGAATCCATGTCGTGATTGCGATGCGCCTCAAGCACATAACTCTGAAGCAGCGTGTCATGCGCCACGCCCGCCAGCCGCACACCATGGTTCTCGAGCACATGGGTGTCGTATTTCAGGTTCTGCCCGACCTTGGCCCGCGAAGCGTCTTCCAGCCAGGGCTTCAGACGCTCCAGCACGTGACCCAGGGAAAGTTGATCAGGGGCGCCGGTGTAGCGATGCCCGACCGGGATGTAGCACGCCTCGCCCGGCTCGATCGAAAACGAAAAGCCCACCAGCTCGGCGGCCATGGGGTCGAGAGAGGTCGTCTCGGTGTCGAAGGCCACCAGGTCGGCCGTTGCAATGCGCGCGAGCCAGCGCTCGAGGGCAGGCTCATCCAGAACCGCTTCGTAGCATCGCTCGGCCGGGTTGTCAGGAATGGGATGCGGCGGCATCCAGGGTGCAAGCGCGCGCTGTTCATGCGGGCCCGCCGCCTGAGCGTCCTCTGCAGATGCGCCGCCGATGCCGACTGCACTCGAACCACTTCCGGCACCCGGCACCGACTCGCCCAGCTTCGCTTCGAGCTCGCGCAACCAGGTGCGAAAGCCGCACTGCGCAAAGAGCGCCAGCATGCGCGCATCGTTTTCCGGCGCGAGCGCAAGCGAATCGGCGATGCCGGTCACCGAGGGACCCAGCTCACAGTCGGTACGGATGGTGACGAGCGTGCGCGCCGTGGGCAGCCAATCGAGCGCGCGCCTGAGGTTCTCGCCCACCGCGCCCTTCACCTCAGCCGCGCGTTCCACCAGCTGATCGAGCGAACCGTATTCGGTGAGCAGCTTCACCGCAGTTTTGGGACCAACCTTGTCGACGCCCGGAACGTTGTCCACGGCATCGCCCACCAGCGTGAGCCAGTCGACAATCCGCTCGGGCGGCACGCCGAACTTGACCACCACCGCATCGCGGTCCAGCCACTCGGCCCCGCCGCCATCGCGGCTCATGGTGTTCACCAGCCTCACGTGCTCGCTCACCAACTGAGCCATATCCTTGTCGCCGGTGGAGAC
>RFXC01000155.1 GCA_009921765.1 Betaproteobacteria bacterium
CCACCAGTCGGCTCGCATACTCCCGTGCCGCCTTCGGATCATGGATGGAGCATGGCCCGATGATGACCAGCAACCGGTCATCCATGCCGTGCAGAATCCGGTGTATCGCCTGCCTGGAACCCGCCACCACCTGCGCGGTGCTGTCATCAAGCGGATACTCGCGCAGCAGATGAGCGGGAGGGGACAACTCGCGGTAGCCGCGGATCCGGGTGTCATCGGTGGTGACGCTCATGGTGCTCGACTCCAGTCAACAGAAAACAGGACATGGCCCGCTGCAACACGGGCGCCGGAAAAACAAAAACCGCCGGGGGTTGAGGCCGGCGGTCTTTGTCGGGTTGGATTCGTGTCAGCTGCGAACGCGCTCCCGACTCAGTCCGCCGGCAGGCGGAAAGCCGAAAAACGAATAAAACTCAAAATAACGGATTGCTGTGCACATGCCCTCGAGTGTAGCCGCAGCCTGTACCGCGCTGCAAGCCGGCGCGGGTTCCGGTCTGCTAGCATCCGACGCCGTTTCCCTGCCCGATGTGCGTTCACGGAGCCGACATGTCCAGCCCCGACCCCGAAGCGACCCTTCTCGCCCTCTATCGAACCATGGCTCGCATCCGCGCCTTTGAAGACGCGGCCGAAATAGCGAGTCGCGGCGGCCTCGCGGCCTGGGGGCCGCAGACCGACCAGGCAACTGGCGGCGCGCCTGCGCAGGTGCGTGGTCCTCTTCACCTCTCCACCGGTCAGGAGGCTGTGCCTGCTGGCGTGTGCGCGCACCTCAGGCCGGATGACCCGATCACTTCCACCCATCGGGGGCATGGCCACACCCTTGCCAAGGGCGCCGACCTCACCCGGATGATGATGGAGCTCTTCGGCAAGGCGGGCGGTTTCTGCGGCGGCCGCGGCGGCTCCATGCACATCGCCGACTTCTCGGTCGGCATGCTGGGCGCCAACGGCGTGGTTGCAGCCAGTATCCCGATCGCGGTCGGTGCTGCGCACGCCATCCGGCTGCAAGGCCGCCCCGCAATCGCCACAGCGTTTTTTGGTGACGGCGCCATCAACCGGGGGCCCTTCGCGGAAAGCCTCAACTGGGCGGCTGCCTACCACCTGCCCCTTCTCTTCGTGTGCGAAGACAATCAGTGGTCGGCCACCACACGCACTGACACGCTGTCTGCCGGGGGGGGCGCAGCCGCAAGGGCGCGCGCCTACGGTATCGAGGCGGTCGAGGTCGACGGCAACGATGTCGAGGCGGTCCTTGCCTGTGCAGGGGAACTCGTCGCAAGGGTCAGGAACGAGGCACGGCCGGCGTTGCTCCACGCACGCACCTACCGCTTCAAGGGCCATGTCTCGGTGGACCCGGCTGCCTACCGCGACCCGGCCGAACTCGCGCGCGCGCTCGAGCGCGATCCGATCGCCCTGGCCCGCCGCCGGCTGGGCGAACTCGGGGTGGCGGGAACCACCATCACCGCAATCGACGACGAGGCGCGTGCCGAGGTCAAGACTGCGCTCGCCGCTGCCGCTGCGGCGCCCTGGCCGTCGGTGACCGCGGCCTTTGAAGAGATTCAGAGCACGGGAGCCGGGCAATGGCTGTGAGCACATACTCTCAAGCAGCGGTCGACGCGCTGTGCGCTGCCATGCAGGCAGACCCGTCGGTGATTGCGATGGGTGAAGACATCGGCCGGGGCGGAATCTTCGGCCAGTACCGCGGGCTGCAGGCGAGGTTTGGCGCCTCGCGCGTGATCGATACGCCGATCTCGGAGGCCACGATCGTGGGTGCGGCGGTCGGCATGGCGCTCACCGGCATGCGGCCGGTGGTCGAACTGCGGGTGATCGACTTCGCGCTTTGCGCGATGGATGAGATCGTCAACCAGGCCGCCAAGAATCGCTACATGTTCGGCGGCCAGGGGCGGGTGCCGGTCGTGCTGCGGATGCCGATCGGGATCTGGTCGTCGTCGGCCGCGCAGCATTCGCAATCGCTCGAGAGCTGGTTTGCGCACATCCCTGGCCTGGTGGTGGTTGCGCCCGCCACACCGCAGGACAACCACGATCTGCTCAAGGCCGCGCTCGCCTGTGGCGACCCGGTAGCCTATCTGGAGCACAAGGAACTGTGGTCGATGGAGGGCGATGTCGTTGCCACCGATTCGCTCCCGATCGGCCGCGCACGAATCGTGCGCCCAGGGCGTGACCTCACCATCGTGAGCTGGAGCCGTTCCGTGCACCAGTGCGCAGAAGCCTGCACGGCGCTCGCATCGCAGGGCATCGATGCCGAGCTCATCGACCTGCGCACGCTCTGGCCCTGGGACCGCGAGACCGTTTTGGCGTCCGCCGCACGAACGGGGCGCCTGCTCATCGTCCACGAGGCCGTGCAGGTGGCAGGCTTTGGCGCCGAAATCGCGGCCACCATCGCAGAACTCGCACCCGAGGTGCGGCTCGCCCGCCTGGGAGCGCTACGCATTCCGGTGGGCTACTCGCCCGGGCTCGAGGCGCAGGCGCGGCTCACCCCGGAGGCCATTGCCGCCCGGGCCTTTGCGCTGGCGAGCTGATCGGGCGCGGCCGCCATGCGCCGCTGCACTAGAATGCCGCCTGCAGCACCGGTCTGTGACCGTTGCATTGCCATCGATCACCCCTGATGAGGAGACCAACCATGGACCGTCGCTCTGTCCTGAAGGCCGGCACCGCCGGCGCCACCGCGCTCACTGCCCCGTTCATCATCCGCCCGTCCCACGCTCAGCAATACCGCGCCGAATACCGGTTGTCGACGGTGGTCGGGCCCGCCTTCCCCTGGGGCAAGGGCGGCGAGATCTGGGGCAACCTGGTGCGCGAACGCACGCAGGGCCGGATCAACATCAAGATGTACCCCGGCGTGTCGCTCATCAACGGCGACCAGACGCGCGAGTTTTCCGCGATCCGTCAGGGCGTGATCGACATGGCCATCGGCTCGACCATCAACTGGTCGCCGCAGGTGAAAGAGCTGAACCTGTTTTCACTGCCCTTCCTCTCCCAGGACCATGCGGGTCTTGATGCCATCACCGGCAGCGAGGCGGGCAAACGCACCATGCAGATCGTCGACAAGGCGGGGGTCGTGCCGCTTGCCTGGGGCGAGAACGGATTCCGCGAGCTCACCAATTCGCGCCGCGAGATCCGCTCGCCAGCCGACATGAAAGGGCTCAAGTTCCGTATCGTGGGTTCACCCATCTTCACCGAGGTGTTCACCGCGCTCGGCGCCAACCCCACGCAGATGAGCTGGGCCGACGCGCAGCCCGCACTCGCCTCGGGCGCGGTGGAGGGCCAGGAGAACCCGATGCACATCTTCACCGCGGCCAAGCTCCACACGCTCGCGCAGAAGTTTGTGACCCGCTGGGGCTATGTCGCTGATCCGCTCATCTTCGTGGTCAATCGCGAGGTCTGGCAGTCATGGTCTCCGGCCGATCAGGAAATCGTGCGCGCATCCGCCATCGAGGCAGGCAAGCAGGAAATCGCCATTGCCCGCAAGGGTCTCACCAAGACCGACACCTCCATGATCCGCGAGGTTGAGGCGCTGGGCGTCAAGGTCACCGAGCTCACACCGGCGGAGAAGGCCGAGTTCCAGCGCGTGCTGAAACCGGTCTATGACAAGTGGGCCAAGACCATCGGTTCCGACCTGGTGAAGATCGCTGAAGATGCGGTCGCACGCCGCGGCTGATCCTCCAGCATCATGGCCGACCCCCTGCCGCCCCCGGCTTCTGCGCCTGTCGCCGAGCCGGGATTAGCGCCGGGGCAGTCGGCCCGGAAACGGCTGCTGCCCGAGGACCGGATTGGCGCGGTATTGATGGCGCTGCTCGCCCTCATCACCTTCGCCAATGTGGTGGTCCGGTATCTCACCGACCAGTCGTTTGCCTGGACCGAAGAGCTGTCGGTCGTGCTGATGGTGCTGCTCACCATGGTGGCGGCCAGCGCCGCCGTGGTGCGCAACGCGCATGTCCGGATCGAAGTGCTGATTGATGGCGCTTCGCCCGCCCGGGTTCGCGCGCTTGAATCGCTCGCCGCACTCGCATCGGTGGTCGCCTGGCTTTTGCTCACCGGCCTGGGCTCGAGGCTTGCGTGGGATGACTACCGGTTCGATGTCACCACCCCCGGCATCGGGCTGCCCCAGTGGTGGTACACGATCTGGCTGCCCATCCTGGCGCTTCTTCTCGCGGCCCGCTGCATGCAGCGCCTGGTCAGGCTCTGGGCACCCAAACCGTGACCGGTCTGCTCATCTTTGTGGTCTTCATTGCGCTGATGGTGGCGGGTGTGCCGATCGGCATCGCACTGATGCTGGGTGGCGCAGTCGGCATCGGGATGGGTGGACTCGGCTGGCTCGCGATTCCGAACAATTTTTATTCCGGGATTGCGAAGTACCCCCTGCTGGCGCTGCCCATGTTCGTACTGGTCGGGGCTATTTTCGACCGCTCGGGCGTGGCCAGACGCCTGGTCGATTTTGCGATCGCCATTGTGGGTCGCGGGCCCGGCATGCTGCCGCTCGTTGCGATTGCGGTGGCAATGTTCCTGGGCGGCATCTCCGGTTCAGGGCCGGCCAACGCCGCAGCCGTCGGTGGCGTGATGCTGGCAGCCATGGCGCGGGCGGGTTATCCGCCCGCCTACTCGGCGAGCGTGATCGGTGCGGCTGCCGCCACCGACATCCTCATTCCGCCCTCCATCGCCTTCATCGTCTATTCGGTGATGGTGCCCGGGGCATCGGTTCCGGCACTGTTCGCCGCCGGCATGATCCCCGGCATTCTCGCAGGCCTTGCGCTCATCGTACCGGCGGTGTGGCTCGCCCGGCGCCACGGCTTTGGCGCGGCCGAGGCGAGCGAGCCACGCCCGCCCTTCTGGCGGGCGCTGCGCGAGGCCACCTGGGGGCTGTTCGCGCCGGTGCTGATTCTGGGCGGAATGCGCGCGGGCTGGTTCACCCCCACGGAAGCTGCGGTGGTGGCGGTGTTTTACGGTCTCTTCGTGGGCATGTTCATTCACCGGACGATCCGCCTGCGCGACCTCACCGATATTCTGGTTGAGGCGGCCGAGGTGTCCGGCGTGATCATGATCGTGATCGCGCTTGCCAGTATCTTCGCCTATGCGGTCAACACGCTTGGCATCGTTGATCCGCTTGCCCGCGCGGTGCTCGACAGCGGCATCGGCTCGTTTGGCGCATTGGCCGCCATCATCGTCGTGCTGTTGTTCGTTGGCATGGTGCTCGACGGCGTATCGATCTTTCTGATTTTCGTGCCGCTCCTGATGCCGCTGATGAAGGCCTACGGCTGGCACCCGGTATGGTTTGGCGTGCTGCTCACCTACATGGTGGCCATCGGCCAGTTCACGCCCCCGGTGGCGGTCAACCTGATGGTCTCAGCGCGGCTCGCGGGCGTACGGATCGAACAGACCGTGCCTTGGGTGATGTGGCTGGTCTTTGCGATGGGCGTGGTGCTGGTGGCGGTTGTAGCCATCCCCGAACTCGCCCTGTGGCTGCCCCGGGTGCTCGGTTACTGAGGCAGCCGCGCCGGCCTCTGCGCGGCGTCAGCCCGTTCCGCCCACTGTCAGACCTTCGATGCGCAGCGTCGGCTGGCCCACACCCACCGGCACGCTCTGCCCGTCCTTGCCGCAAACACCGACGCCCGAATCGAGCCGCATGTCGTTACCGATGAGTGTCACGCGCTTGAGCGCCTCCGGACCGTCGCCGATCAGCGTCGCGCCTTTCACCGGATACTGCAGCTTGCCATTTTCCACCCACCAGGCCTCGGATGCGGAGAAAACAAACTTGCCGTTGGTGATGTCGACCTGACCGCCGCCAAAGTTGGCGGCATAGATGCCGCGATCCACCGAGGCAATGATTTCTTCGGGGTCGCGCGTACCCGACAACATGAAGGTGTTGGTCATGCGCGGCATGGGCAGATGCGCAAACGATTCGCGCCTGCCGTTACCGGTGATGGCCGACCGCGACAGCCGCGCGTTCAGCATGTCCTGCATGTAGCCGCGCAGAATGCCGTCTTCGATCAGCACATTGCGCTGCGTGGGGTTGCCCTCGTCGTCGATGTTGAGCGACCCTCGCCGGCCGGTGATGGTGCCGTCGTCGACCACCGTGACCCCGGGGGCAGCCACCCGCTCGCCAATCCGGCCCGAAAACACCGACGAGCCTTTGCGGTTGAAATCGCCTTCCAGACCATGTCCGACGGCCTCGTGCAACAGAACGCCGGGCCAACCCGCGCCCAGCACCACGGTCATGGTGCCGGCGGGCGCCGGCCGCGCTTCCAGATTGGTGAGCGCCGCTTTCACCGCCTCGTCGACGTAGCGCGACAGCGCTGCGTCGTCAAAGACATCGAACCCCGAGCGACCGCCACCGCCGCTATGCCCCTGCTCGCGACGCCCGCCCTGCTCGGCGATGACAGTGACCGACAGACGGACCAGCGGCCGCACATCGGCTGCGATCAGGCCATCGGCGCGAGCTACCAGCACCACGTCGTACTCGCCTGCGAGGCCCGCCATCACCTGCACGATGCGCGGGTCGCGGGCGCGCGCCATTTTCTCGACCCGCTCAAGCAGCGCCACCTTGGCTGCCGCCTCCATGCCGATGATCGGATCATCACGCCCGTAAAGCGCGTGACCGCCTGAGCCCTTCATCGCCGAGGCCACCTTCACGCGGCCGCTGCCTCGCCGGGCAATCGTGCGGGTAGCCTGAGCCGCAGAGCGAAGCGCATCGAGACTGATGTCGTCGGAATAGGCAAACGCGGTCTTGTCGCCACTGACCGCACGCACCCCTACGCCGCGGTCGATCGAGAAACTGCCGGACTTGACGATGCCTTCCTCGAGGCTCCAGCCTTCGCTGCGCGTGAACTGGAAATAGAGATCGGCATGGTCTACCCGATGCTCGAAAATTTCGGCGAGCACCCCCTGCAGCCGTGATTCGTCGAGGCCGTAGGGTTCAAGGAGGAGCGATCGGGCGACCGCCAGATGTTGGAGGGGAAGATGGGCTGGTTTCATGCTGTGATCCTAACTCAGGCAAGGCGGTGCGCGCAGCGACCACCCGACGGTCAGCGGGGCGCGGGCGCCGCCGGCACATCAAACCGGGGACGGGCGCGCTCCACGACACTGGGGTCGGCCCACGAACCGGCAACATCGTACTCATAGGAAAACATGTCCTGGAGGGGCTTGCGGAATGCCCACTGTGCAAGAAAGGTTCCGAGCCCGATCGCGGGATTGGCCACGGCGGCATAGGCGAGCGAGGCAAGGCCGGCATTGAGTTCAGGTCTAACCTCGACCCGCAGCTTCTGGGTCTCGTCGGCAAGGTTCACCGAGCCGCGAATACCTACCTGAGCCTGGACCCCCCGCATGCGGAAATCATTGGTGGTGGCCACGCCCGAGGCGATCGCAGCACGGCCGCCTATCTCGTCAAAAGCGAAGCCTTCGGCAAAGATGTCGCGAAAATCGAGCGACAGCCGCCGCGGCAGCGACTGCAGGTTCAACACGCCGATCAGCTTGCTCAGCCCCGGCTCGGTTTTTAGAAACTGTCCCTTGCCGGCCTGAAATTCGAGTTCGCCGGTGAGTGATCGATAGTCGATCGCAAGCGGCGAGCCCTCCCAGCGCACGCTTCCTGCAAGCCGCCCCGGGCCGCCGCCGCTTACCGCACCCACCACGCCGAAGGTTTCCAGCAGGCGCGCTGGTTCGCGAAGGCCCAGCTCGAAATTGAGCGCCGTCCAGCGCGCCGCTCCCAGGCGGCTCGCTTCCCAGGTGCCGGTTGCATCAAGACGCCCGCCCGGATGGTCGATCCGCAGGCGCTCAAGCTGCCACGTCGGGTGATCGCCATCGGCCGCATTGGCGGCGCGCAGACTCATCTGCCCGAGTTCGCGCCCCGACAGGACCAGCCTGTCGGTCTCGATATCCAGCGCCGGCAACCGCGTCGGCGCAGCATCCAGCAGACGCTCGATGTCGCTCTGGCGATTGCGAGGTACGTTCAGCACCGAAAGCCGTGCCTGAACCGCGCCGGCAGGCAGGCCCGCGCGGGCCGGTTGCCAAGCGACCAGCCCATTGATTTCCCGCGCGGCGATGCTGGCGCGCCAGACGTGGTCCAGCCGCGTCGCACCCATCACCACGCTGGTGAAATCTTTGCCGCCCACGACCAGCGAGTCGGTGATCAGCGACACACGATCGATGGCGATAGGCTCGGCCAGCGCACTCTGCGCGGCAGTATCAGCCGGGCTGCCACCGGGCATCGGCACGGGCGTGGCGATCGCGCGCGCCGAAGTATCGGGCTGCGGCGGCGCGAGGGCGCGCTCCCACGCGCCAATGTCGAGGTGCGGAATCCGGAGGTCGAGCGCCACGCCCTCCGCTGGCAGCTCGGCAGCCGTGCCGACCGCGATGACCGCCCTTGCCGCATTGGGGGCGGCCGAGCGCTCAAAAATCGCCTGGACATCGTCGCGCAATCGGATGCGGATGGTCTCAGCCCGCTGCGCGTCGCGCGGACGGGTCCAATCGACATGGAGCGGCCAGGCGCTTCCCGACTTTTTCGCAAAAGGCGCGGGCAATGCGCTGGCGATTGATTCGAGCCGCGAATCGAGACGTCCGTGAACGCCCTGCGGGCCGATATCGACGCTTGCCTGCCAGTCGGCGTGCCCGGTGATCTGATCGATCCTCGGGTAAGGCAACAGCGTCCGCAACTCGGCCGCAGGCAGCGCGCCACGCGCGTCGATCCGAAGCGCCCCACCGGTTGGGGCATTCAACCTTGCCAGGAGGGGCCCGCCCAGCCAGCGGGCATTGAGCGACTCCGAGCGGACACCTCGTGGATCGAATCGGATCTCGCCCGCAATACCGGTGATCGCGGGCGCGCCTGGCGCGACGCGCAGTTCGTTGTTGTCGAAGACCACCCGCCCGCTATAGCCGGTTGCGCCCCCTTGGCCCAAACCGATATCAAGCTCGAGCGCAAGGTCGGCTGCGCCCTCGGTCTGCCAGCCCTTCATCTGGGGATCGACGTTGCGCCCGATCGGGCTGGCATGGACATAGTCGAGCATCGTGGCAAGCGGTCCGTGCGCCTGGCCACGAATCGCGATCACCGGACGCGCGAGGTCCGGAATTCGGGCGCTGATCTCGCGCAGTCCGACCCCGAGCGTCGCGGCAGACTCGGCCTTCAGGTCCATGGCCGCGCGGTCGAACGCAAGCGTGCCACGGATCCGGTCGATGGCGGGCCATTGCGGAAGAAAGCCGAGCGCCGCCTGATCGAGCTTTGCCTCCACCCTGAACTCTCCCAGGCTTGCCTCGCGGAAGGGAAAATCGGCGAGGTCGCCGCGCAGTCGAAGCCGCGCCTCCGTGCGCGCTGCACCCGATACCGAGCGACCCACCCAGCTGCGCACACCGGGATCGATGCTGACCGGAAGATAGGCCGCCACCCGCGCGGGGTTCGCCCGGGTGAGCGTGGCGGCGAGATCGACCTCGCCCAGGGCGGAACGACCCGTGTTTCGCCACCGTCCGCTGAGTGAGCCGGCCAGGTCGGCGTTGGCAAAGTTGAGACCCGCCGCAAACAGCTCGATGACACCCTGAGCGCCGCTCTCGTCAGGTACCCCGATCTGCCAGCCCACTGTGCCGGCGAGGCTCGCGAGCGGCACTTGCGGCTCGGCCAGCACACCCGGAAGCCGGATGGACGCCGCGGATGAATCGAGCCGGATCTGGCCCGAGTTGCCGACAACGTCGACGCTGCCGCTCAGGTTGGTGAACGCAGGCCAGCGGCTCGCCGGTGCGCCGCGCGGCTCGGTGCGCCGCAAGCTGAGCCGCTCAAAACCGATGCTGACCGAGGGCTGTCCACCCGCTGCGTCCCAGGCCATCGAGGCTGCGGTCACCCGACCGCTTACCGCCACCTGCGAAAGTGGCGTGAGCCATCGGTCCGGCAGTGGCAGTCGGCGCGCGGCCTCGAGCAGTCGGTTGGCGTCAAACCCCCGCAACGACAGCTGGCCGGCCACCGGCCGCAGCGTCTCGGCTGCGAGGGTGATGCGCTGCTCGGCCTGCTCGTCGAGCGTGAACGCAAACCCCGCAGCGTCCACAGCGGTGAATTTTCGCGGATGGACGGTAATCGGCCCAGCCGGATCGAAGCGGCCAACCGCCTCGATCGAAAGCGATCGCAAGGCGACCCGACCGCCGCCGATCCGCAGATCGATCGATTCTGTGACAGTCTTCAACAGGGTATCGACCACGCGCCCGTCGGAAAACCGCAGCCAGGCCTTGACAGGCCCCCGGCCGCTCTGCACCACCTGTGGCTCGGGTTGCGCGGGCGAGAGCCAGCCGCGGAGCACTCTCACCAGCGGCACAAATTCGACCTCTCGCACCGAGGCGTAGAGCTCACCACGCCATTTCTTCCAGTCGGCCAGATCCGATGCTGTGGGCGTGGTGAAATCGGCGGCGAATTCGATCCCGCTCAGCCCCAGCCCCATCGCGGGTGCGCGCAGGGAAAAATGGTGCCGTATGCCGTCGCTCGTGCTGAGCAGGTCAACGCCTGCAATCACGGCGGGCTCGGAACCCAGCCGGTCGCGCCAGTCGAGCCGGGCATTTCTGACCGAGATCGAGCGACTGGCAAGCAACCATGCGAGCGACTCTGACGACCCGGTCCGGTCAAGATCGAGCAGCGCGCCCGCCACCGCAAACCGGCGCGGCTCCAGGCGCTCGACGCGAATCACCGGTCGCAGCAATTCAAGCGAAGCGAGGCCTGCCTCACCACGCA
>RFXC01000156.1 GCA_009921765.1 Betaproteobacteria bacterium
GTGGCCAAGCAGTGGCAGATCAGCCGCGAAGACCAGGATGCGCTCGCCGTCGAAAGCCATCGGCGCGCAGCCCATGCAGTCAAGAGTGGCTACTTCCATGACCAGATCCTTGACATCGAGCTCAAATCACGGAAAGGCCCGGTCATCTTCAACGCCGACGAGCATTTTCGCGCCGATGCGTCGATCGAGGACATGGCAAAGCTGAAGCCCGTGTTCCAGCGCGAGAACGGCACCGTCACCGCAGGCAACGCGTCGGGCATCAACGATGGCGCCGGCGCCGTCGTGCTCATGGAGCGACGCACCGCCGAGCTCCGCGGCCTGAAGCCGCTTGCGCGACTGGTGTCCTACGCACACGCAGGTGTTGATCCCGCGGTCATGGGCATCGGCCCGGTGCCGGCCTCGCGCAAGGCGCTCGATCGTGCGGGACTGCGCACCACCGATCTCGATGTCATCGAAGCCAACGAGGCGTTTGCCGCGCAGGCGCTGGCGGTCACGCGCCAACTCGATCTCGATCCGGCCAAGGTCAACCCGAACGGCTCAGGCATTTCGCTCGGTCACCCGATCGGTGCAACGGGGGCGGTCATCACGGTGAAAGCGCTCTACGAACTGCAGCGTATTCAGGGCCGCTACGCACTGGTCACCATGTGTATCGGTGGCGGCCAGGGCATCGCCGCGATCTTCGAGCGGATCTGATTGAACGATGGCGGGTAGCGACGCTCTGGCGCAGCCCGCTGCCGATCTGACCGCCGCGCTCATCCGTCTCGGTCTGCTTCGAGCGGGTGAGCGGGTCATGCTCGAGCCCCTCGCAGGCGGCGTGTCCTCCGACATCTGGCGCGTCGACCTGCCCTCGGGCCCTGTATGCGTCAAGCGCGCACTCGCACGCCTGAAGGTCAGCCAGGTCTGGGAGGCGCCGGTTGAGCGCAACCGCTACGAGTTCCTGTGGCTGCAGACCGTGGCCGCCATCTCGCCCCGGTGGGTACCGGCCCTGATCGCCGACAGCGCTGCCGATCAGTTGTTCGTGATGGCCTATCTCGAGCCTGGGCGCTATCCGGTCTGGAAACAGGAACTGAGCCGTGGCGTGGCAGCGCCCGACTTTGCCGCCCAGGTGGGCGCGGCGCTCGCTGAGATCCATCTCGCGACCGCTCACCGACCCGACCTCGCCGCGCAGTTCGAAACCGACCGATTTTTTCACGCCCTGCGGCTGGAACCTTATCTGGAGGCCACCGCACGCCGCCATCCCGACCGGGCGGACGCGCTGCATGCGCTGGTCCGCACCACCGCGGGCACCCATCTCACGCTGGTGCATGGCGACATCAGCCCGAAAAATATTCTCTGCGGTCCGGAAGGCCCGGTCTTCCTCGACGCTGAGTGCGCCTGGTATGGCGATCCTGCGTTCGACCTCGCCTTCTGCCTCAATCATCTGCTGCTGAAATGCCTGTGGGTCCCGGAGGCCGCGCCGCACTTTCTCGATTGCTTCCACACCTTGTCGACCGCCTACCTCGCGCGGGTTCAGTGGGAGCCCGCGGCCGATCTGGAAGCCCGCGCGGCGGCGCTGCTGCCAGGGCTGCTTCTTGCCCGGGTGGACGGCAAATCACCGGTTGAATACCTCACGACCGACACCCAGCGCGACCCGGTCCGGCGCATAGCCCGCCAGTTGCTCGCCGCGCCGGTCAAGCAGCTTTCAGCGCTCGCACACGCCTGGCGCACGGAGATCTCGTCATGACAACACCCATCACGCAGGTCCGCGCACGCCGGGTCTGGGATTCGCGCGGCCGCCCCACCGTGGAGGCCGAGGTCCACACCGCGCGTGGTGTGGGCCGTGCCATCGCGCCCGCTGGCGCATCCACCGGGTCGGGTGAAGCGCGCGAACTGCGCGATGGCGGCAAACGGCTGCGTGGACTCGATGTCAGTCAGGCGGTGGCCAACGCCAACGGTCCGATCGCCCAGGCGCTGCAAGGTCTGCCGGTGGAGGACCAGTCGGCCATCGATCAGGCCATGATCACACTCGATGGCACTCCCAACAAGGCTCGCCTGGGCGCCAATGCCATCGTGGCCGTGTCGCTCGCTGCCGCACAGGCGGCCGCGCAGGCAGCAGGCGTGCCGCTCTGGCAGCATCTGGCAAGCGAACGGGCCACAGGCACGGCACCCCGGCTTCCGCTCCCGGAAGTCCAGATCTTTGGTGGCGGCGCTCATGCAGGTGCCCGTGTCGACCTGCAGGATTTTTTGCTGGTCGCCCCGGGCGCCCGCAGTTTCGCAGAGGCCATTGAATGGACAGCCGAGGTCTATCACGCAGCAGGCGCCCGAATGGCCGCCCGCGGTTCGGTCTATGGCGTGGCCGACGAGGGCGGCTGGTGGCCGGATTTCAACGGCAACGAAGCGGCTATCGAAACGCTCACCCGAGCCATTGAAGACACCGGGCTGTCGGCGCCCGGGCAGGTAGCCATTGCGCTCGATGTGGCCGCCACGCAGTTTTTCGATGGTCAGCACTACAGCCTCAAGCTCGACGGTCGAAAGCTCGATCGCGCGGCCTTTGGCGACCTGCTCGCCGGCTGGATCGACGCCTACCCCATCGTTTCGGTGGAAGACCCGTTCGCCGAAAACGATGTCGAGGGGATGCGTGCGTTTACCGCGCGCTGCGGCGCACGCGTGCAGATCGTGGGCGACGATTTTCTGGTGACCGACGCCTCCCGAATCCGCGAGGCTGCGCGAAGCGGCTGCTGCAACGCGGCGCTCCTCAAACCCAATCAGATCGGAACCGTCTCGGAGACCCTTGCCGCATGGCGCGCGGCACAGGCCGAAGGCTGGGGCGCCATCGTGTCAGCACGCTCGGGCGAAACCGAAGACGTGAGCATCGTTCACCTGGCTGTAGGCTGGGGCGTGCCGCAACTGAAGGTCGGAAGCTTTGCGCGCTCCGAACGGATGGCGAAATGGAACGAGGCGCTGCGCATTGAAGAAGCGCTTGGCGCAGGCGCCGCGCCGTTTCCGGCGCCCGGCATCTATCCGGCCTAGGCCACCGCTGCAAGCGAGCGCCGCGCCGCGGCCACCGTGTGCGCAATATCGTCGTCGCTATGCACGCTCGAGAAGAAGAACGCTTCCACCGGTGACGGTGGCAGATACACCCCCTCATCCAGCATCAGGTGATAGAAGCGCTTGAAACGATCCAGATCCTGCTGCTGGGCTTCAGCGAAACTGCTGGGGGGCGTCGCGCGAAAATAAAGCCCTGCCATTCCGCCCTGGTGCTGGGCGCTGAAGGGCACCCCTGCCTCGCGACCGGCCGCATTGAGCCCGTCAACCAGCTGGCCACAACGCGCATGAAGCGTTGCGAAAAATCCGGGCGCGGAAATGAGATCGAGCGTGGCCAGACCCGCCGCCATCGCGATGGGATTGCCCGACAGCGTGCCCGCCTGATAGACCGGCCCGAGCGGCGCCATCATTTCCATGATCGCAGCCGGCCCGCCAATTGCACCCACAGGCATCCCGCCACCGATCACCTTGCCGAATGCGCTCATGTCGGGCCGGATGCCGACCACCTCCTGTGCACCGCCGAGCGCCACCCGAAACCCGCTCATCACCTCGTCAAAGATGAGGAGCGCGCCATGACGCGTACAGAGCGTGCGCAACCCTTCAAGAAAGCCAGGCGCCGGCCGGATCAGGTTCATGTTGCCGGGCATGGGCTCGACCATGACGCAGGCGACACTGTCAGGATGCGCAGCGAACAACGCCTCGACGCTCGCCAGATCGTTGTATTGGGCGACCAGGGTGTGCTGGGCAAGATCAGCCGGAACGCCCGCCGAACTCGGCGTGCCGAAGGCAAGCGCACCCGATCCCGCCTTCACCAGCAGGCTGTCCGCCGTGCCGTGATAGCAGCCCTCGAATTTGATGATGCGATCGCGCTTGGTATAGCCACGTGCCAGGCGGATTGCCGACATCGCAGCCTCGGTGCCAGAGCTGGTAAAACGCACCCGCTCCACTTGGGGAAAGAGGGCGCAAAGCCGTTCGGCGAGCTCGCTTTCCATCACGTTCGGGGCGCCATAAGAAAGCCCACGCACAGCCGCCTGCTGCACGGCTGCAATCACATGCGGATGCGAATGACCAGCGATCATCGGCCCCCACGATCCGAGGTAGTCGATGTAGCGCTTGCCCTCGACATCCCACATGTAGGCGCCCTCGGCGCGCGCAATGAATCGTGGCGTGCCGCCCACCGCACGGAAGGCGCGCACCGCCGAGTTGACGCCACCGACCAGCACCTTGCGGGCGCGTGCAAATTCAAGTTCGTTGCTTGTTGTCATGTTGTTTCTCCCCATCGCTGCGACCTGTCCAGGCCGGGCGTCAGTCTAGCCGAACACCTGTGCTGACAACATGCTCACCCACCGGGAATCAGCACGGCGGGTGTCAGGCGTGCGCGCCCGCAGGCTCCACCCTGACCGCGCAGTATTTGAGCTCGGGAATCTTGCCCGCCGGATCCAGCGCGGGGTTGGTGAGTGCGTTGGCGGCGGCCTCGGCATAAGCAAACGGAATGAACACATCGCCGCGTGCCAGCCCGGCATCGGCACGCACGCGAAGCCTGATCTGGCCACGCCGCGAGCGCACGACCGCAAGATCTCCCGGCGCAAGCCCAAGCCGGGTCAGCGCCGCCGGATGCATCGAGACCGTGGGCTCCGGTGCAATGGCATCGAGCGCCTGCGCCCGTCGCGTCATCGATCCGGTATGCCAGTGTTCAAGCTCGCGCCCGGTAATCAGGACCAGCGGATAGTCGGTATCGGGCAATTCATCGGCAAATCGAAGCGTGGCGGGTACGAAGCGCGCACGCCCGTTTTCGGTCGGAAAGTGATCGGTGAACACCACCGCCTCGCCGGGGTCGTCGTCGCCCGCGCACGGATAGATCACCGCGCCCTCACGCTCGAGGCGCGCCCAGCTGATGCCTGCAAGCGAAGGCATGCAGCCGCGCATTTCCTCGAACACCTCTCGCGGATGCGTGTAGTGCCAGGCCAGGCCCAGCCGCTTCGCAAGATCCACAATGATCGCAAGATCCTGCCTCGCCTGCCCCGGTGGGGTAAGCGCTGCGCGCCCGAGCTGGACCAGCCGGTCGGTATTGGTAAACGTGCCGGTCTTTTCGGCATGCGCCGAAGCGGGCAGGATCACGTCTGCGAGCCAGGCGGTTTCGGTCGGGAAAATATCCTGGACCACCAGAAATTCGAGCGACGCCAGCGCCTCGCGCGCATGCGACAGATCGGGGTCTGACATGGCGGGGTTCTCGCCCAGGATGTACATCCCGCGGATCTGCCCCGCGTGCGCGGCATTGATGATCTCGACCACCGTCAGCCCAGGGGCGCGCGACAGCGGCTGCGCCCAGAAATCCTCGAATGCGCGAACCACGTGCTCGGTGCCCGTCCGCTGGTAGTCGGGGAGCATCATGGGGATGAGGCCCGCGTCCGACGCACCCTGAACATTGTTCTGCCCACGAAGCGGATGAAGCCCCGTGCCAGGCCGGCCGATATGACCGGTGGCGAGCGCAAGTGCAATCAGACAACGGGCGTTGTCGGTGCCGTGCGTGTGCTGCGAGACCCCCATGCCCCACAGAATCATCGACGCGCGACTGGTGGCGTAGAGCCTTGCCACCTCGCGAAGTGTCGCGGCATCGATCCCGCAGATGGACGCCATGGCCTCGGGCGAAGTGTCGCGAACTGCCTCGCGCAGTTCATCAAACCCGCTGGTTCTCGCCGACACGAACGCCTGATCAACCAACCCTTCCTCGATGATCACATGCAGCATCGCGTTCAGCATGGCCACATCGGTGTCGGCACGAAACTGCAGCATATGCGTGGCAAAACGCGCAAGACCGTTTCGGCGCGGATCGGCCACGATCAGCTTGGCGCCCGCCTTCACCGCATTCTTGATCCAGGTGGCAGCGACCGGGTGATTGACGGTGGGATTCGCACCGATCACAAAAATGACCTCGGCCTCGCTCACATCGGCGACCTGATTCGACACCGCGCCTGACCCAATACCCTCCAGGAGCGCCGCCACGCTCGAGGCATGACAGAGTCGCGTGCAGTGGTCGACGTTGTGGGTACCGAACCCGGTGCGGATCAGCTTCTGAAACAGATAGGCTTCTTCGTTCGAGCCCTTGGCCGAACCAAAGCCAGCGAGCGCATCGGGTCCGTTCCGATCCCGAATCTCGGCAATTTTTGCCGCGACCAGACCCAATGCCTCATCCCAGGTTGCCTCGCGGAATGAATCCTGCCAGTTGGCGGGCACACGATCGGTATCCAGACGCTTGGGCGCATCAGCGCGCCGGATGCGTGGCACGGTGAGGCGGTCGGGGCTGCTGACATAGTCGAATCCGAACCGGCCCTTGACGCACAGTCGCGACTGGTTGGCGGGCCCCGGTCGGCCTTCCACATGAATGACCCGGTTGCCGCTCACATGATAGGTAAGCTGACACCCGACGCCGCAATAGGGACAGACCGAGTCGACCGATTTTTCCGCGCGTCGCGGAGCGATCGCCGATGCGGCGAGAAACGCATCATCGGCCACGCGCGAGGCCGCAGCGCCCAGAAGCTTGGGCATCAGCGCGCCGGTCGGGCAGGCTTGCACGCACTCACCGCAGCCCACGCAGGTGGAGGCGCCCAGCGGGTCGTCCAGATCGAAGACGATTTTCGCGGCATCGCCCCGCCACGCGTAGCCGATCACGTCATTGACCTGCTCCTCGCGACAGGCGCGCGCGCAGCGGCCGCACTGGATGCAGGCATCGAGATTGACTGCGATCGCCGGATGACTCACATCCGACACCGGCTGCTCGCGCGATGCAAAGCGTGGCGTACCCACCCCCATCCTCGCAGCCCACTGATTCAGTTCAGAGTCTTCACGATGCGTCGCCTCGGGCATGTCAGACAGCAGCAGTTCGAGCACCATTTTCTGTGCCGCCCGCGCGCGGTCGCTTCCGGTATGGACTCTGGCGCCAGGCGCGGGCGCGCGACAGCAGGAGGGCGCGAGCACGCGCTCGCCCTCGATCTCAACCACGCAGGCGCGGCAATTGCCATCGGCTCGCAGGCCATCGCGATAGCAGAGGTGGGGAATGTCGATGCCATGGCGGCGCGCGACTTGAAGCAATGTTTCGCCGGCGCGCGCTTCGACTGCTCGGCCATCGAGTTCGAAGGCGATCGCCGCGGGCAGCGGGGCCATTGAAGCGTCCCTTGCGTTCATCAGCGGACAACTTTCGGAAAATGCCGAAAGAGCGACAGCACCGGGTTGGGCGCTGCCTGACCCAGACCACAGATCGATGCATCGATCATGGTTTGCGACAGCTCGCGCAAAAGCGGTTCGTTCCATGTCGGCGCGTCCATCAGCGTCACCGCCTTGGCCGTCCCGACGCGGCACGGGGTGCACTGGCCGCAGGACTCAAGCCGGAAGAAACGCATCAGGTTCTGCGCGGCGCGACGCAGATCATCCTGCTGCGACAGCACAATCACGGCAGCGGAACCGATGAACGCGCCATGCGGCTGAAGCGTGTCGAAATCGAGCGGCTCATCGGCCAGCGAAGCCGGCAGAATCCCTCCCGAGGCGCCGCCAGGCAAAAAGGCAGCGAGCGAATGGCCCTCCGCCATGCCGCCGCAATAGTCGGCGATGAGCTCATGCAGGCTGATACCGGCCGGTGCGATTTTTACGCCTGGCTCGCGCACCCGCCCCGACACCGAAAACGAGCGCAGGCCCTTGCGCCCGCGACGACCGAGCGCTGCGAACCACGCTGCGCCCTGCTGCAGGATGATCGGAACCCAGGCAAGCGTTTCGACGTTATGTGCAAGGGTCGGGCGGCCGTGGAGTCCCACTTCGGCCACATACGGCGGACGGAGCCGTGGCATGCCGCGCTTGCCCTCGATCGATTCGATCAACGCGCTCTCTTCGCCGCACACATAGGCCCCCGCCCCTCGCCGTAATTCAATCGCAGGCAGCGACCACCGCAACGGGGGCGCCGCGCGCAGCAATGCGATTTCGCGCTCAAGCAGCGCGCGCACGCCAGCATATTCGTCGCGCAGGTAGATCACGCAGGTTTCGCAGCCCACTGCCCAGGCGGCAATCAGCATCCCCTCCAGAAAGCGTCGAGGCTCGCACTCCAGCCAAAAGCGGTCCTTGAAGGTGCCGGGCTCGCCCTCGTCGGCATTGACCACCAGCATTCGAGGGCCGTGAAAACCCGCGACGATGCGCCACTTGCGACCCGCCGGGAAACCCGCCCCGCCCATTCCACGCAGGGCCGACGATTCAAGCTGCGCCATGACATCGGCCGGTTGGGCCACGCCATCGATCAGGGACTGCAGGACCGGCCACGCGCCGGCGGGCGGTGCAGGAATCGCTTCGCTCCGATCCCCGCCAGCCGGCTGGCCTGTGGGCATCTGACACTCGCGAGAGCCCCCCTTCGCGTGGGCGATCACCGCATCCACGCTCGCCTGTGGAACCGGATGGCGCGCCACCACCGCCACCGGCGCCTGCGCGCAACGTCCCACGCATGGAACGGGCTGCACCCGCACCTCGGCACCGACCAGCGCCTGCAGCCGCTCGATCAGCGTGGCTGCACCCGCAATCTCACACGACAATGAATCGCAGACCCGAACCGTGAGCGCAGGCGGACGCGGCTCGTCATCGGCCACCAGATCGAAGTGGTGATAGAAGCTTGCCACCTCGAACACCTCAACCTGCGACAGCTTCATCGCCTGCGCAAGCGCAGCGAGCAGCCCGTGCGGCAGACAGCCCTCGGCATCCTGAATCCGATGCAGATACTCGATCAGCAGGTCGCGCCTGAGCGGGGAATCGGTGATCAGTTCGGCCAGTCGCGCCTGGCTTGCCGGACTCACCTGCCTGCCCTTGCCCTGACCCGCCGGCCTGCGAGATGTGACAGTTTTCATAGGGTCCGAAGGTACCTCAAGGCACCGGCTAGCGCCATGTGTCTCGTCATTTCGGCAGTACGGGGCTCGGCTGAACCGCGCGAGCCACTCTCGCGGTCGGTCGCAAGCGGGTCTATTGCGCTGGCTCCCTCACCCGCCATCCAGGACTGGCAGCGCCGTGACCCGCTTGAAATCACGGTCATGGGTGATGAGCGCTGCCGCGCCGGTCTCGAGTGCGCAGGCAAGTTGGAGCGCATCCGGAAGCCGCAGCCGATGCTGCACCCGCAGTTGGGCCGCCAAGGCCGCGATCGGCACGGTGATTGGCACCACCTCATACTGGCAGAGCGCCCGTTCGTAGCGCTTGCCCAGTGCGGTCAGGCCGGCAGCGGCGGGGCCAGTGAGCACTTCAGCCAGCGTGATGGTGGAGAGCGCAATGGTGAGCTCCCCGTCGGCTGCCGCCTCGAACAGACCCGCAAAGCGATCAGCCAACACCGGATGGGACTCGAGGAGATAGATGAACGGCGCAGTATCGACCAGGACCCGGCTACCCGTTGGCAGCCCTCCCCAGGTCATGCCCGGAACGGAATCGGGCTGTGCCTTCGTCCCGCGTCGGGCGGTCACTACTCTGAATCCCACTCACCCCGAAGCGCCCGGACCGCGGCTGCAGAATCCCGACCCCAGAGCCCGTGACCTGTGCCGCGCAGCGCCGTGATTCCCTGGGCGCGACGCTTCAACAGGGCGAGCTGCTCGAGCGTATCCAGCGGGACGATGGCCGCACAGGGTTTTCCGTGACGGGTGATGATCGATGAGGTGCCCGAGACCGCCTCGGACACCAGCAAAGGCAACCGGGCGCGCGCCTGTTCAAGCCCGTAACGAACTCGGGAAACCATATCATTCCTTACGTTTATGTACGGACTGTACAGTTTATAAACCCCTCCCGCAAGCGCTCCCTGCCGCCTTCGCCCTGATCCATCGCCCAGGCAACGCCGCGCGGGTAGTCCTGCCCGCAGAGCCTGCCTCGCTATGGCTGAAAGAACTCTTTCACCCGATCCATCCACCCGCGGGTCTTGGGGTTGTGCTTGGGATCGGTAAGCGACGCATCAAGCTGACGCAGCAGATCTTTCTGGGCGTCAGTAAGGCGCACCGGCGTCTCGACCACCAGGTGCGCGTAGAGATCGCCGGGATAGCTCGAGCGAATCCCTTTGATGCCTTTGCCGCGCAGCCTGAACTGTTTTCCGGACTGCGTGCCGTCGGGCACATCAATCTCGGCTTTGCCACTCAGCGTTGGAATCTGCACTTTGCCGCCCAACGCCGCGGTCACCATGCCGATCGGCACTTCGCAATGCAGGTCATCGCCGTCGC
Organism: Betaproteobacteria bacterium; assembly: GCA_009921765.1. The sequence goes on from RFXC01000156.1 coordinate 10,242, forward strand.
GTTTGAAGACCTCGTGTTCGCGCACACGGATCTCGACATACAGATCGCCCGGTGGCCCACCGTTAATGCCTGGCTCGCCGTTACCCGCTGAACGGATCCGCATGCCGTCATCGATACCGGCGGGAATTTTCACTTCCAGGGTTTTGTTGCGCTTGACCCGTCCCACGCCCTCGCACGCACGGCACGGATCGGGAATGGTCTTGCCCTGTCCACGGCAAGTGGGGCAGGTTTGCTGAATGGAGAAGAAGCCCTGCTGCATGCGCACGGCGCCCTGGCCGTTACAGGTGCGGCATGTTTCGGGGCGCGTACCGGGCTTGGCGCCCGTGCCCTTGCAGGTGTCGCAGGACTCCCAGCTTGGCACCCGGATTTCCGTGGCATGGCCCGCTGCCGCCTGCTCGAGCGAAATTTCCATCGCATAGCGCAGATCGGCGCCGCGGTA
>RFXC01000157.1 GCA_009921765.1 Betaproteobacteria bacterium
ACGATTGCGGTCACCCGGTACTCCCGGGCGAGGCGCGCACCGAGCGCATCGGCCTGCTGCAGACCATGGGGCGAAAGCGCGGTATCGGCCGGCTGAACAATGCCGGCGACATTGAGCGCGGTTTCTCCGTGCCGTGCGATCAGGAGCGCCATGGCACCGCGCTGACTGGCCGGTGAAGGACGGCGCGCCGCATCAGGGCTGCGGCCCCCAGCCTGCCGGCAGCATCAGCTTGTTTCGTTGCGAAACGAACATCGGCCGAACCTTTTTGGCAAAGGCCATGAACTTGGGATCGGAGAACACGCCGGTCCAGAACGCGCGGCGATCGGCATCGTCTTCGAATTTCCAGAGATGGATCAGTTCGTTGATCGCACCCACGTCACCGGTGAAATAGCCGAGCAGTCTCGGCGGGTGGCCGCTGATGGCCGCCCAGCCCTCGCTTTTATAAAGCTCCATGATCTCGGCCATCTTGCCGGGAACAACTTCGTAGGTGCGCAGTTCGTAAATGGCCATGGGGAAAGACTCCGGTTTCGTTGAAGCCCGAAGTATGGAGGGCGCCCTCGCAAAGCGCAGCGTCCGGTTTCGCGAAATGCGCCTGAACGCGGACACGGATCGCCGCGCGGTGACTCCAGCCCTCCGCTGTTACGCCGGCTGTCCCGCGGGCGCCAACCGCGCCTTGCGCAGGACGGCTCTCTCATCCCAATGGCCTGGCCGGTCGGCCGAGCCAGACGTCGATCCGGCCGGCGTCCCCGGGCAACATCGGGCCTTTCCGCCATCGGGCCTTCTGGTTGTCCCGCCAGCCGCCCCCGCCCACCATGTCGCTTGCCATCGTTCGATCCCGCGCACTCGTTGGTCTTTCCGCACCAGAAGTCCGGGTCGAGGTTCATGTCGGGCGCGGCCTGCCCGCATTCCACATCGTGGGTCTGCCGGAGGCTGCGGTCCGTGAAAGCCGCGAGCGGGTGCGTGCCGCGCTTGTTCACCGCGGCTTTGATTTTCCCAATCGCCGCCTCACCGTCAATCTCGCCCCGGCCGATCTTCCCAAAGACTCCGGCCGGTTTGATCTCCCGATCGCCATCGGCGTGCTCGCGGCAAGCGGTCAGCTGCCGGTCGAGCCGCTCGAAGCGCTCGAGCTTGCCGGCGAACTCTCTCTGACTGGCGAACTGCGCCCCATTCGCGGCAGTCTCCCCATGGCGATCGCCGCCCGCGCAGCCGGCCGTCGGCTGGTGGTCCCGGCAACCAGCGCCGACGAAGCCGCGGTCTACCCCGAGGTTGCTGCCCTCGCAGCCAACCACCTGGGCGAGGTGTGCCTGCATCTGCTCGGCGCATCCCCTCTGGCACGGGTCGATCACCAGCTGCCCCCGCCCGCGCAATGGCAGGGCGCGAACTTCAGCGACATCCGGGGCCACGCCCAGGCCCGGCGGGCGCTTGAAATCGCCGCCGCCGGCGGCCACTCTGCACTCATGGTCGGCCCGCCCGGTGCGGGCAAATCCATGCTCGCCTCGCGCCTCGCCTCCATCCTCCCGCCCCTGTCAAGCGAAGAGGCGCTCGAGGTCGCGTCGGTCCAGGCGCTCGCCGGGAACTTCAACGCCGCGCACTGGGGTCGGCGCCCCATGCGCGCACCGCACCACAGCGCCTCTGCAGCGGCGCTGGTGGGCGGAGGTCCTGGTCCGCGGCCCGGCGAAATCAGCCTCGCGCATCACGGCGTGCTGTTTCTGGACGAACTGCCCGAGTTCTCGCGCCCCGTGCTGGAGGCCTTGCGTGAGCCGCTCGAAACCGGCCACATCACGCTCGCCCGCGCCAGCCGCTCCATCGATCTTCCGGCGCGCTTTCAGCTGATCGCCGCCATGAACCCCTGCAGCTGCGGTCATCTGGGCGACCCGCGCTGCCGATGCAGCACCGAGCAGGTCCTGCGCTATCAGCGCCGCGTCTCCGGCCCGCTCCTCGACCGTCTCGATCTGCTGCTGTCCGTGGCGCGCCTGAGTGAAACCGATCTGCTCGAGCGCACACCGGTCGAAACGAGCGACACCATCCGCCTGCGGGTGGAAGCCGCCTGGGCGCGCCAGCTCAGTCGGCAGGGCTGCGCCAATGCAAGGCTCGATGCGCAAGGCGTTGCGCGCCACTGCGCGCTCGGCGCCGAGGCCGAGACGCTGATCGTGGCGGCAAGCCAGCGGCTGCGCTGGTCGGCGCGCGGCGTGCATCGCGCGCTCAGGGTCGCCCGCACCATTGCCGACCTCGCTGGCAGCGAAGTCCTCGAACGCAATCATCTGGCCGAGGCCATCGGCTATCGCCGTTCACCCCTCGAACTGAGCGGGGAGGCCGGCTGAGCGCTCACATCGCCGCGCTCTGCCCACCGGGCGGCTTCACGCGCCAGCCGATCATCACCGAAAGCGCAAGCACCTGCAGCACCAGCCAGCAGGCAAGCGCCCATCGAAACGCGAGCGCCTCCTCGAGCCCCAGTTGCCGGCCCAGCGCGTCCACGAGCACGCCAAACAACCACTGGGTAAAGAAAATGCCTACGAAAATCATCATGTTGAAGGCGCTGAATGCGCGACCGGTCAGCGCGCCACGAAAGGTGAGGCTCACATGCGTCTGAACCGGCGTAAACACCGTCACGCCCACCGCAAACGGAAGCCAGGCGAGCCACGCCCAGGTGCCGTCGGCCAGCACGATCACCGCCTGAGCGCCAACCATGAGCAGCGACCCAACCACCGTCACGGACAGCGTCGACCAGCCGCGCGCAGCCAGCCTGGGCATCACCCAGCCGAGCAGAAGGTAGGCAAACATCAACACCACATTGAGCACCAGAAGCGCCTGCGCGCTCTGCGCCGCCGACATCCCGAGCACCCGCGTAAACCATGGCCCAGCCCAGAGACTCTGCATCGCGATGAATGTGGCCTGCAGCGTGACCGACGGCACGACAAAGCGCCAGAAGTAGCGCTCACGAAACACCTCGAGGTAAGCGCGCCACTGCTCGGCAAGCGGCGTGGCGGGCTGACGCGGCTCGGCAGGCAGGCGCACCCTCAGGCACACCGCCGCCAGCGCAAGCAGCCCCGCGCAGAGAAAGAACAGCCCCCGCCAGCCAATGACCGGCAAAGCGAACTGCGCAGGTACGGTTGAACTGAGCGCGCCCAGCGTGCCCGCTGTGAGCATCCAGGCGGCGAGCCGCTGCTGACGCTCCGGCGCAAAGGCAAACCGGAAGGCGCGCAGCCCCGACATCAGCGCGCCCGACACACCAATGCCGATCACCACCCGTGCAAGACCCAGCACCCAGGCCTCGGTTGCAAGCGCAAACATGAGGCAGCCGAGCGCCGCAATCGCGAGCAGCGTCGAGTCGGTATCGCGCGAGCCAAACCGGTCGAGCCACACGCCCAAGGGCAACTGCATCACGATGAAGCTGAAGAAATAGGCGCTGGAAAGCGCGCCAAGCTGCGCGTTGCTGAAACCAAACTGGTCGACCAGATCGGGCGCGATCACCGCATTGACGGTGCGAAGCGCATACGACAGCACATAGCCCGAGGCAAAGAGCGCAAACACGCCGAATCCGGCCTCTGCGACCGGCTGGGACGCGCCGCGGTTCACGGAACCAGCAGCCGGAACGAATCGAGCATCGTGCGCGCCTGCGACACTTGCGCGGGCGCCACAATCGCCACCGCCTGCCAGAGCTGCTCCCGATACGCGACGAACACCGCCTGCATGACCACCGGCTCGCCCGCCATCAGGCCGCGCGCTTCCACCGAAATGGCATCCACCGCACCCTTGGCGGTGCCAGAGAGGTCGAGAAGCCCCACGCGGATCGGAACGCCGGGCTGCGGCTCCGCGCCCAGGTTGCGCAACATCGCGACCCGCATGGCCGACAGCGCTTTCGCATGGATGGCCGCCAGATCGGCCGCAGGATCGGCCGCCCGGGCCTCGAGCCGAACCGCGCCCACCGTGAACAGGGCGCGGTCCACGCGCGCGCCGGTCATGGTCATGTCGACCTTGAGTCCATCGAGATCAATCTCGCGGCTCATGGACGCAGGGCGGGCAGGCAGGAGCACCGAAAAGCCCTGCTCGGGGCTTCGGGTTTCACGCCAGTTGAATTCGGGCGAACACGCGGTGACAAGGCCAGCCAGAACCAGCCAACCCAACACACCGCGGATCGCGCGTCGGCGACCGGCGGTACGCCGGAACAGGCTGGACGGCAGACTCATCGGATAATGGTACCAAGCTGTTCCATCATCCAGGGAGTCAGGGCCATGATCTATGAATTCCGTTCGCGCGCCACAGGCAGCATCGTGATGATGGAAAAGGTGGCCGAAAGGATGCTTGGCATCCTCGGAAAGCCCGCCGGTCCCCAGGGCATCATCACGGTTGAACAGCTGCCTGCGGCGATCGCTTGCTTGCGTGCAGCCATCGCCGACGAGCGGCACGCACGCGAGGCCGCGCGCGAGGCAGCGCACGCCAGCGCGCGGACCGCAGATGCCTTGCCAACGCCCGCCGCGGGTGGCGGACACGACGCAGAGGAAGCTGGTCCCGGCACGGCGATCCCGCTCGAAGCCCGGGCCCAACCGCTCATTGAAATGTTCGAGCGGGCGCTTGCCGGCAAGCGCGACGTCACCTGGGGGGTCTGAGTTGAAACTCATCAGTGCCGACGACGCGGCCGCACTCATCCAATGCGGTTCAACTGTCGCGAGCGCAGGTTTTCTGGGGGCGGGACACGCCGAAGCCATTACCGAAGCCATCGAGCGGCGATTTCTGCGTGACCAGGCGCCGCGCGATCTCACCCTCATCTACTCGGCCGGCCAGGGCGACCGGGCAACCCGCGGCGTCAATCACTTCTGTCACCGCGGACTCACCCGCCGCGTGATTGGCGGCCACTGGCGATCGGCGCCCGGACTCGCGCAGCTCGCGCTCGAGGAAGGCACCGAGGCCTACAACCTGCCGCAGGGCGTGATCTCGCAGCTCTATCGCGCGATTGCGGGCCGCAAGCCTGGCGTGATCACACCGATCGGCCTCCATACCTTCGTAGACCCCCGGCATGGCGGGGGCAAGCTCAACCAGTCCTGTAGCGAAGAGCTGGTGGAGCTGATCTCGATCGGGGGTGAGGAATACCTGCGCTACAAGCCGCTGCCGATCGACTGCGCGCTCATTCGCGCCACCACCGCCGACGCGCTGGGCAACCTGAGCGCCGAGCACGAGCCCTTTCACCATGAGCTCCTCGCCATCGCGCAGGCCGCGCGCAATAGCGGCGGGATCGTGATCGCGCAGGTCAAACGTCTGGTGGGCGCCCATCCACAGGCGCGCGCGGTCTGTGTGCCCGGCATCCTGGTCGACTATGTCGTGGTGGTGGGCGAGCATCCGCATCACCACTCCATGACCTTTGGCGAGTACTTCAATCCCGCCTACACCGGGCTCATCCCGCGCGTGGCGGCGACCGCGCGCGCGCGCCCCGCCAAACCCCTCCAGGCAGCGACTGCGCCCGGGCCGCGACCCGCCGATCCGCGACGCATCATCCAGCGGCGGGCGCTCCTTGAACTGGCCGCCGTTCGGCCACGTACCGTGAACCTGGGCGTCGGCATGCCGGCGGGCGTGGGCGCGCTTTCCCGCGAGGCCGGTATCCCGGGCATTGTGCTCACGGTGGAGTCGGGTCCGATCGGCGGCACACCGGCCGACGGTCTGTCCTTTGGCGCCGCTGAGCACCCGCAGGCAATCGTCGATGAACCCGCACAGTTCGATTTCTACGATGGCGGCGGCCTCGACATGGCCTTTCTTGGCATGGCCGAAGCCGATCCAGGCGGCAATGTGAACGTCGGTCTGTTTGGCGTGGGCCCCTGGCGACGAATCGCCGGGGTGGGCGGTTTCATCAACATCACGCAATCCACGCGCGAGCTGGTGTTCATGGGTACCCTCACATCAGGGGGGCTCCTTCTGATGATGGACAACGGGAACCTGAGGATCGAACGCGAGGGACGCTGGAAGAAGATGGTTCCGCAGGTGGGCCTTCTGTGCTTCAACGGCGAGTACGCCTCGCGCCAGGCCATTCGCGCCACCTACGTGACCGAGCGTGCGGTCTTTCGGCTGCACGAGGGACGGCTTACTTTGTGCGAAGTGGCGCCCGGGCTGGACGTCGAGCGCGATGTGCTCGCCCTGCTGCCGCCAGGCGTTGCGATCGCACCCTCGCTTTCCACGATGGATGCGCGGGTGTTCCAGGATGGTCCGATCGTGCTCGACGACGCTCCCCCGTCCGCGCACCGGGCAGGCCTGCCCCCTGCGCAGCCCCGGGGGCACGCGCGATGAGCGCCGGCCGCTTCGAGCGGCCCGACCAGGCACCCGCCGGTTTTCGCGAGATCTGGCGTGACTTCGGTACCGTCTATGCCGCCAACGGCCTGATCGGTTTCATCTTTGCGGCAAGTGGGCCGGTGGCCATCATCCTGTCGGTGGGCTCGCGGGGCGGGCTGTCCGAGGCGGAGCTCGCATCGTGGCTGTTCGGAAGCTTTTTTGTGAACGGCCTGCTGTCGATCCTGTTCTGCTGGCGCTGGCGGCAACCACTGGTTTTCTTCTGGACGATTCCGGGAACGGTTCTGGTCGGCCAGGCGCTCGAGCATCTGCGCTTTGCCGAAGTGGTGGGCGCGTTCCTTCTCACTGGCCTTGTCATGATCGCGCTCGCCTTCACCGGCTGGATCAAGCGCCTGATGGCAGCCGTCCCCATGCCGATCGTGATGGGCATGGTCGCCGGGGTGTTCCTGCGCTTCGGGCTCGATCTGGTGCACGCGATGCATGAGTCGCCCGCCATCGCCGGGCCCATGGTGCTCGCGTTCATCGCGGCATCGGTGTGGCCGGCGCTCGGCCGGCGCGCCCCGCCGGTGATCGCTGCGCTGGTGGCGGGTGCCATCGCGGTCGCGCTCGCAGGTAGCCCCGGCGCAGACTTGGCAAGCACGTTCGAGCTCGCACGTCCCGTCTTTCAGCGCCCGGAATGGTCGGCGGCCGCAGCCTTCGAGCTGGTGGTGCCGCTTGCCATCACCGTGCTGATCGTTCAGAACGGTCAGGGCTTTGCGGTGCTCGAGCCCGCGGGGCACCGCGCGCCTGTCAATGCAGTGACGCTTGGCTGTGGCGTCTGGTCGTGCATGACCGCCCTGATCGGTACCGTCTCCACCTGCCTCACCGGGCCCACCAATGCGCTGATCTCAAGCTCGGGCGAGCGTCACCGGCACTACACCGCCGGCATATTCGTGGGACTGCTGTCGCTTGTCTTCGGGGCGCTCGCGCCGGGGTTCACCCGGCTTTTGCTCGCCACACCGCCTGCATTCATCGCCGCGCTCGCCGGTCTTGCCATGTTGCGGGTGCTGCAGACCGCGTTTCAGATTTCGTTTCGCGAGCGGTTTTCGCTTGGTGCGCTGATCGCTTTTCTGGTCACCGTGGCCAATCAGCCGATCGCAGGCATTGGCGCACCGTTCTGGGGCCTGGTGCTCGGCTTTGCCGGGGCATGGCTTCTCGAGCGCGGCGACTTTAAAGCACGGGCGGGCGGCCCCGGGCGGTAGGCCGGGGCTCAGCGCCCCAGCACCGGCGCAAGCGCCCGCTCAAGATCCGAACGCTCGCGGCCGCTTCGCCTGGCGAGATCGGCCAGCTGATCCTCGTCTATCGGCCCCACATTGAAATATTCCGACTGCGGGTGCGACAGATAAAAGCCGCAGACGCTGGCCGCCGGCGCCATCGCAAAGCTCTCGGTCAGCGTGATGCCGATGTCATGACAGCCCAGCACCTCGAACAGTTCGCCCTTGACGGTGTGCTCAGGGCAGGCCGGGTAGCCTGGCGCAGGGCGGATGCCCACATACTGCTCGTCGATCAGGGCCTGCGGATCGAGCGTCTCGTTGGGTGCATAGCCCCAGAGGTCGGTGCGCACCCGCCGGTGCAGGCATTCAGCAAAGGCCTCGGCCATCCGGTCGGCAATCGCCTTCAGCATGATCGACGAGTAGTCATCGAGGAGCGCCGTAAATTCCGCCTCCTTCTTCTCGACCCCCAGGCCGGCCGTGACGGCAAACATGCCGATGTAGTCGGCAATGCCCGATGGCCGACCGTCCAGGGTGCGGGGTGCGATGAAGTCGGCGAGGCACTTGTTTGCCACGCCCTCGCGCTTGGCCGTCTGCTGGCGAAGGTTGCGCCAGACGAACGCCACCTCGGTCCGCGAGTCATCGGTGTAGAGCTCGATGTCGTCGTCGTTCACGCTGTTGGCCGGCAAAAACGCCACCACCGCATTGGCGGTGAGCCAGCGGCCGTCGATCACCCGGCGAAGCATCGCCTTGCCGTCGGAGAACACGCGGCGCGCCGACTCGCCCACGATCTCGTCGTTGAGGATGGCCGGGAAGGCACCCGCCAGGTCCCAGGTCTGGAAGAACGGCTGCCAGTCGATGTATTGCGCGATCTCGGCCAGGTCATAGTTGCGAAACAGCCGACGGCCGATGAATTTCGGCCGGGGCGGATGATAGTGCGCGATCGGATGCGGGCCCTCGCCAGGATGGTCGTCCGCCTGCATCGCCCACTGAACCGGGGTTCGACGCGCGCGCGCCTCGGCGAGCGTGATCCATTCGGGGCCCTTGCGGCCCGCATGCTGAGAGCGCACCCGTTCGTAGTCGGCCAGCAGATCGGCGATGAATTTCTCGCGCGAATCGGGTGACACCAGGCTCTGCGCAACCGGTACCGAACGCGATGCATCGGGCACATACACCACCGGGCCGCTGTAGCGCGGCGCGATTCGGACCGCGGTATGCACCCGCGAGGTGGTCGCCCCGCCGATGAGGAGCGGGATTTTTCTCATCCGGAAATAGTCATCGCGCTCCATCTCGGACGCCACGATCGACATTTCCTCAAGCGAGGGTGTGATGAGGCCTGAGAGCCCGATGATGTCCGCGCCCTCGACACGGGCACGCGCCAGGATCTCGGAGCAGGGCACCATCACGCCCATGTTGATCACTTCAAAGTTGTTGCACTGGAGCACCACGGTCACGATGTTCTTGCCGATGTCGTGCACGTCACCCTTGACTGTGGCGATCACGATCCGGCCGCGCGAACTCACATCGGCACCCGCCGCCTGCTGGGCGCGCTTTTCCTCCTCGATGAAGGGCACGAGGTGCGCAACCGCCTGTTTCATCACCCGCGCCGACTTCACCACCTGCGGCAGAAACATCTTGCCCGCGCCAAAGAGGTCGCCCACCACATTCATGCCGTCCATCAGCGGGCCTTCGATCACCTCGATCGGCCGGCCGCCGCGCGCGGCCACTTCGGCGCGCATGGCTTCGGTATCCTCGACGATCCACTGCGTAATGCCATGAATGAGCGCATGCGCGAGCCGTCGCGCGGGGGGCTCCTCGCGCCAGACCAGGTTTTCTTCCTTCTTTGCGGCACCCGCCTTCAGCGTGCCCGCGAATTCGATCATGCGTTCGGTCGCACTTTTGGCCTGTTCAGCCTCGAGGGCGGCCTGCGCGGCGGCGCGCGCCGTATCGTCGGCCGCGTCTTGCAGGCGCTTTCGCTCGGCCGACAAGAGCGGTGTGCGCGCCAGCACAATGTCTTCAACCCGCTCGCGCAACTCGGGGTCGATCTCGTCATAGACGCCCACCATGCCGGCGTTGACGATGCCCATTGAGAGCCCCGCGCGGATCGCGTGATACAGAAACACCGTGTGGATCGCCTCGCGCGCAGGATCGTTGCCGCGAAACGAAAACGACACATTCGAGATGCCGCCCGAGATGTGCGCCGGCGCAAGATGCTGGCGAATCCAGCGGCAGGCCTCGATGAAATCCAGCGCGTAGCGATCGTGTTCCTCGATACCGGTTGCGATTGCAAACACATTGGGATCGAAGATGATGTCTTCGCCGGGCAGTCCGACGGTTTCGGTGAGAATCCGCCAGGCGCGCTGGCAGATTTCAATGCGGCGCTCAAGCGAGTCAGCCTGTCCCTTCTCATCGAAGGCCATGACGACGACGGCGGCGCCATAGCGGCGGCAAAGCCGCGCCTGCCGAATGAACTCGGCCTCGCCCTCCTTGAGCGAAATGGAGTTCACGATCGCCTTGCCCTGCACGCAGCGAAGCCCCGCCTCGATCACGCTCCACTTGGAGCTGTCAATCATGATGGGCACGCGCGCGATGTCGGGCTCGGCGGCGATCAGGTTCAGAAAGCGCGACATCGCCGCCACGGAGTCGAGCATCGCCTCGTCCATGTTGACGTCGATCACCTGCGCGCCGTTTTCAACCTGCTGGCGCGCCACCGCGAGCGCCTCGTCATACTGGCCGGCAAGAATCAACCGCGCAAACGCCTTGGAGCCGGTTACGTTGGTTCGTTCGCCAATGTTCACGAAAAGCGACGTGGCGTCCACATTGAAGGCTTCCAGCCCCGAGAGCCTGAGGGCAGGCGGTGAGGGGGCGAAGCTGCGCGGAGCGAGATCGGCCACCTCACCGCCTGCCCTCAGGCTCTCGGGGCTGGAAGCCTTCAATG
>RFXC01000158.1 GCA_009921765.1 Betaproteobacteria bacterium
AGCACCAGCATGATGGCTACCGACACGAGTCCGATCAGCGTGGGCTCGATCATTCTCCGGTGCTCCCGGCAGTGATGGGTCGTGCACGCCCCACCGAGACTTGCGCGTCATGCCAGGCAAGGAGCAGAAACTGAAGCGCCATGGCGCCGCTTCCGATCAGCATGATGACGTAGAGGGGGCCGGTCGGAATCTGAATAAGACCTGCCGAGCCGTAGAAATCACCTGCCTTGAAGGCCTCGATCATGATCGGCCAAAGGGTGCCGAACAGGATCACGAACAGCCCCATGCCGGTCAGATGGAAGAGTCCCTGCAGAAGATGGCCTGCCGTCGGGCGCTTCTCGAGCAAGCGCGCAAGCAGCACGTCGGAGCGGGTGAGTCCACCGGTACGCAGCGTCTGCGGCAGTTGCAGGAACACGATGCCGACGATCGAGAACCGGACCATTTCCGGCACACCGAGAAGCGGCGCATTGAACGCGCCGCGGCCCACCACATCGATCAGGATCAACACCATCAGGAAAAAAATCCATACGGTACCGATCGCAGACAGCAAAGCGATCGCCCTTGCATGAAGCAGCGCCGGTTCACGCGCTGCCGACGGGCTGAGCCCGGATTCCATCCCGCCCCCCGTCGCTATTCTTTGTCGAAATCGCGTGTGAATTTGTAGCCCGTGGCGCGAACCGAATCCATGTAGGCGGACAGAACTTTCTTCCCGTTGGGTCCGGCTTGCTTGATCCAGTCACGGGTGGGGTTGGGCATGGCCTTGACCAGCCGGATCTGCTCCTCGGGCGATAGCTGGCTCACCTTGCCGCCACCTTTCTGCCAGGCCGCATACGAGGCCTCGATGCGTTCGGTCTGCTCACGAATGTAATTGGCTTTGTAAGCATTGGCGCCGCGCCGAAAGGCCGCCTTGACCTCATCCGGCAGCCGGTCCCAGCGGTTCTTGTTGATCGCCACCGCACCCGCGTACATCGCCCCCATGTTGGTGACCGTGTAATGCGGGGCCACCTCAAACAGCTTGGCAGGCACGGCAGAGGTGGCAAACGCAACCACGCCCTCGTACACGCCAGTCTTGATGTCGTTGTAGAAAGTGTTGAGGCTTCCCTGAACCCCGACCGCGCCGGTGCCGCGGAACCATGCGAGGTTCGGACCTGCTCCGCCGATCTTGCGACCTTTCAGATCTTCCAGACGGTTGATCGGAAAGTTGCTGGCAACACCGTAGTTGTCAATGGCAAATCCGGCCAGATACACCGTGTTGTACTTGGTCCACTCGGCCGTGAGCTCGGGCAGACCCTGAATGTAGTCAATGGCCTGCGTAACGATGTTGGCGTCGGGGGGGCCGTAAGGCACGAAGTACGTGACATTGTTGAGCGGGAGCTTCGCCGACTGGAACACCGTGGCGACGATGCCCATGTCGGAAAGCCCCTGCTGCATGGTCTCGAGTTCGGAACCAATCTTGGCCAGCGTGCCGCCGTAGCTTTCATTCCAGTCGATACGGTATTTGCCGGTCTTTTTGAGTTCGGCATCCACCGTGGCCATCAGGCTTTCCTTGATGTGCTTCACCCAGAGAAAGATGGGGGGGTGGCCAGCGGCAACCTGCAGGCGAATCACCTCCTGGGCCTGGGCGCTCCCCAGCGCGGCCGCGCAGGCGACACCGGCAACCAACGACCTCAGCGATGCTGAATTGGGTCTCATGCAATGTTCTCCCGGGCATGTGGGCCGCGGAATCGGCAGCCCTTCGGATCGAATCATCACCCCGCCGCGCTTTCGCTGCAACCAGCCCGGTTTCACTGCGATTTCGGAACGCCGCCACGCTTGACAGCCGCACGTCTGCGGCTCTTAATCGGACGAACGCCGTCAGGATTGTGCGAGATCAGGAAGCCGCCTGGCTGGCACCCACCTGACGGACCAGGAAAAGAACCGGAGCAGGACAAGAATCGGGGGATGGCATGAAACTGGTGACCTTCCAAAACGGAAAAAGCAGGCCCCGCGCTGGTGTTCTCGTTGACGGCGACCGCAAGGTCCTGGACCTGCAGGCTGCCCATCGTCTGGAGCACGATCGACCGTCGGCCAGGCTTTCGAGCGTACTGGCCATGGCGCAATCGGGCGATGAGGCGCTGGATCTCGCCCGGTCCCTCATCAGCCGCCGAACCCGCTACAAGGCGGCGCTCGTCGCCCGCAAGGACGTACGGCTGCTGGCGCCCATTCCGCAGCCCCCGCAGATGCGCGATTTCCTCTGCTTCGAAAAGCACCTGGTGCAGGCGTTTTCCACCGCACGCAAGGTCCGTGCAGCCGGTGCGCCTGACCCCGCTGCGGCCATCCGTGACATGGAAGCCAAGGGCATTCTTGCAATCCCGCAGGCCTGGTACGAACGGCCCATTTTCTATCACCCCAACCGGCTCAACGTGGTCGGCCACGACACCGATATCGAGTGGCCGTCGTTCTCAACCATGCTCGATTTCGAGCTCGAGTTCGGATGCTTTATCGGCAAGCCCGGCCGCGACATCAGCCGGGCCGATGCGCGCCAACACATCTTCGGCTACACCATTTTCAACGACGTGTCGGCGCGCGACGAGCAGATGAAGGAAATGCCCGGCCAGCTGGGCCCGGGCAAAGGGAAAGATTTCGATACCGGCAATGTGCTCGGCCCCTGCCTGGTCACCGCCGACGAGGTCACCGATCCGTATCGGCTCGCCATGGAGGTAAGAGTCAATGGCGAGCGTTGGGGCGGCGGCAACAGCGGTGAGATGCACTGGAAGTTCGAAGACTGCATCGCGCATGTCTCGCGCTCGGAAACACTGGTGTCGGGCGAATTTTTCGGCTCGGGTACGGTCGGATCGGGTTGCGGCCTCGAACAGATGCGGTTTCTCAAGCCCGGCGACGTGGTCGAGCTTGAGGTTGAAGGAATCGGAATTCTGCGCAACCGGTTTGTGAAGCGCGAGCCCTGACATGCCAAGTGCTGCCCCGGAATAGAGCCTCGAATGAGCCCAAACCCCTTGTCCGGCTTCTCGGTCGACCGCTCGGCCATCGGCTTTGTGGGCCGCGATCTGCAGCGGCCCGAATGTATTCTCGCCGAGCCCAATGGCGACCTGTGGTCGGCCGACGCACGCGGGGGCTTGATGCATATCCGTGCCGACGGCACGCAGGTCTTCATTGGCCAGAGCGCGAGCGACGCATTTGGCGTCACAGCCGATGCGGAGTCCCGCTTTACCCAGGGAACACTGCCCAACGGACTCGCATTCGCCCGCAACGGCGACATCCTCATCTCCAATTTCGGCACCGACCGACTGGAGCTCATGTCACGCTCCGGTCAAACGCGCGTGCTCCATGATCGACTCGATGGGCAGCCGATCGGCAAGGTCAACTTCGTGCTGCGCGATTCACGCGACCGCATCTGGATCACGGTCTCCACGCGCGTCAATCCCTGGACCACGGCAGCGGCCAGCCGTGTCCGCGACGGCTTCGTCGCTGTCGCCGACCAGCGGGGCATCCGCATCGTTGCCGACGGTTTTTCCTTCACGAATGAAATTCGATTCGATGCCCGCGAAGAGTGGCTCTACATCGTCGAGACAACGGGACCGCACATCACACGAATGCGGGTGCGTGAATCAGCCAACGGCGATGTCGGCCTGGGCGATCGGGAAATCTATGGTCCGGCCCACCTCGGTGGCATGCCCGATGGCATCGCATTCGATTCCTTCGGCAACCTATGGTGCACGCTTGTCATGATCGACCAGCTCATTGCCATCACGCCCCAGGGCGACCGGCTCATGCTGCTCGATGACAGCACACCGGCGGGCCACGATCTGGTGCGCGCCTTTGATGCGGGCAAGGCAAACAGCGACATGATGTTCGCGGCCGCTGGCACCATCGCCCCCTGGATGGCCAGCGTCACGTTTGGCGGCCCCGATCTGCGTACCGCCTACCTGGGCAGCCTGCGCGGCACCCGAATCCCGTTTTTCAGGTCGCCGGTTGCGGGGCTCCCCATGGTGCACTGGCCGCGCGCGGCCTGAACAGCACCTGGCCTACAACACCTGTACTGTTCGAATTCACCAGGAGTACTCATGAGGCTTTCCTTGTTCACTGCTGCGGCGCTTGCCGTGTTCGCTCTCGCCCCGGTTGATCACGCAGCCGCCCAGAGCGGCGGCGACAAACCCATCTCGCTCATCGTGCCGTTCAGCCCCGGCGGCGGCACCGACATCCTCTCACGCATGCTGGCGCCCAAGCTCGCCGAAAAACTGGGCACCAGCGTGGTGGTGGAAAACCGGCCTGGTGCGGCGGGCGCCATTGCGGCCCAGCATGTGGCCCGCTCCGCGCCCGATGGACGAACGCTTCTGGTCGGCTCCACCTCCGAGATCGGCGTGAACCCCAGCCTCTATCCAAAGCTGCCCTATGACGTCGCGCGCGATTTCGCCCCGGTGGCTGCGCTCGCCGATACGCCCATGGTGCTGGTGGTGAACCCGGCCTCGCCCATCAAAACCGCGCAGGACCTGGTCACCCGCGCCAAGGCAAGCCCGGGGCAGCTGCTGTTTGCTTCGGCGGGGGTGGGAAGCGGCGCCCATCTGGCAGCAGAGCTTTTCTTCCACGTCACCGGCACCAAGCTGTCACACGTACCCTACAAGGGCGTGGGGCCTGCCATGGCAGAGATTGTCGGCACTCAAAAGGACATGATGATCTTCACCACGCTGCCGTCGTCAACGTCGTTTGCGCGGTCGGGACAGTTGCGGGTGGTGGCGGTATCGAGCAAGGAACGCATGGCGATCGTGCCCGACATTCCAACCTTTATCGAGTCGGGTGTGCCGGGCTACGAGGTCTATTACTGGTATGGTCTGATGGCACCGTCCGCCACCCCGATCGACACCCGCCGACGAATTCACGCGGCCGTCACCGAGATCCTGAAGCAGCCTGACACGCTTGCGAGTCTGTCTCGGCAGGGGCTGCAGCCCACCCTGCGCACAGCCGAGGAATTCGACGCGTTCATCAAGGCCGACATGGCGCGTTGGGCGGTGGTGGTGAAGGCCGCCGATATCAAGCCTGACCAGTGAACCAGACCGGCGCCCTGATCTACTGGTTCGACATCAGCCCGTCGATTGTCGACCAGTGGCTGGACTGGTACCTGCGTGATCACATGCCTAGCCGCGTCGGGACCACCTTCACCACCGGCCGATGTTTCGAGGCGATTGATGGCGCGGCCAGTCACATGGTGCTGTTCGAAACCCACACACCGGAAGCCCTGCTCGCACCCGACTATCTGAGGCTTCTGGGAACCGTATCGGACGAGGACCGGAAACGCAGAGGCTGGTATGCCAACACGGTTCGCATGACCGCGCGCGTTCGAACCCGTGTACGAGCGGGCATGGGGAGCGTCCTGGCGGTGACCCGGTTCGATTCGGCATTCGAGTCGGCAACCGGCAATGACCACCCTACACACGATACGTCTGGCGGCCTGCCTGTCCAGGCGATTGCTGCACTGGCCGGGGTGGGCTCGATCTGGGTCGCTGATCACGATGCCCAGATCCGCGCCCGCATGGACGCAGTGCGTGTCACCGGTCACCAGGATCGATCGCCGCAGCGGGCGCTCTTCATCGAAGCGGCACGCGAGACCGACGCGTTGCAGGCCCAGACGATCGTGGCAGAACATCTGCGCGCGCACTCGCCTCGCGCTGCCGACGCGGCCTCGATGGGTTGTTATCGCCTGCTCTACGCGATGACGGCCTGAGTGGACCGCAAGGCGCGCAACCACCGACTGAGCATCGTCACCGGTTCCTGACTGTTCATCAGGTGGGGAAGCGCGCGCTCGAGCGCATCCACCGCTTCGGTGTCCAGCACGCGCGAAGCGTTGTCGCGGAATTTGGCGAGAATCCGCGTCGCCGAGGCCGGACGCGACGGATTGCCATCGACATCATCGATCCGCACCGAGCGCTCGCTGCCATCGGTGAGCGTACAGCGCACAACCGCCTCGAACCGCTCGGGAAATCGCGCATCCGCCAGAGGAATCCAGCGGACACGCTGCGCGAGCGCGCGAACCTCGGCCGATGCCGGCTGCTCGAACGTGGCGAGACTCACCGAGCCCTCGACGAAACGGGTTGCCACGGTGACGGGCAGACTCCAGCGCGCCGCATGCCCGGTGGCGGGGTTCAGCACCTGCTCCCAGGGCTCGCAGATCACGGGCGCAGCCCCGGCCGGCACCTCGCAAAGAATGCCGGCAATATTTTCGGCTTTGATTCCTGCATCGGCCAGTTGGCCCGCTGCTTCGATGAACGCGTGCAGGTAGTGGCAGCACGGGAAAAACTTGAACGCCGCATCAGCCATATGCCACCGCGTGCCGAGCTCGGGCAGCATGGCCCGCAGACGCGCCGCGGCATCGGCCTGATCGCTGAACTGCGCGAACAGGCCCCAGCGCCCCTCAAGCGAGGTCTCGGGACCCGTGATGCCCGCCTGCGCAAGCGCGGCCGCGACCAGCCCGCCGTGCGCGGCCCAACCGGGGTTGAGCGACTTCACCGACGAGCCGTTACTCAGAAATTCCATGACACCGGCAGACTGACTGAGCGCAATGCCGAGCGCATGGACGGTGTGCGTTTCATCCAGCCCGTCGAGCTCAGCGGCCACCAGCGCGGCAGCCATCGTGCCGGCCACCGACGTTGCCTGAAATCCGGTTGCGTGAAACCGGCCAGGGGCGGCGAGCCCGAGGAGGACCAGCGCTTCATAGCCGCGAGCATAGGCGGCCAGCATCGCCGCACCGCTTGCGCCTACCGACTCGGCTTTGGCAAGCGCCGCCGCAGCCACCACCGCACTGCCATGCATGATGGAACCGGTATGCGTGTCATCGAATTCGAGACTGTGAATGAGGCCGCCGTTGACCATCGCCGCATCGGCGGCACCCGCCCCGGCTTTCTGCCCCAAAACCGTGGCGCTCCCGCCCTGGGCCAGGGTGCCGCCGGCCTGCCGCCAGCCCGCGCCGGAGCGCGACGCCGACGCCGCCAACCCCACCCCCAACGCGTCGGTGAAATGGAGCGCGGCCGCGCGCGCCACCGCGGGCGGCAGCGACTCATTGGCCGTTTGGCGCAGGGCCTGCACCCACTCGCGCGCGAGTGTCATGCCTGCGCCACAATGCGGGCCGCGGTTTCGCGCCAGCTGCGGGCGAGCGCGGGCGCTTCCCCTTCAATGAGGGCGGCAAGTTCGGCTGCGGCGCGAGGACAATCAGCGCCCGCGTTATCGGCGAGTTTCGCGATCAGGGTGGGTTCATCAAACGGCTGATCGGCACCGCCACGCGGGTTGAGAACGAACTCGGTGAGCGATGCGCCATCGCTGAACGTCCAGGTGACCCGGCCGGGGCGGTCATGCGGCGGCGGCCCGGCCTCGGCGCAAGGCACCAGCCGTACACGCTCGCGCAGACGCGAGATACCGGGGTCGGCCAGCGTATCAAACGTGAAGGCAGCGGCCCCGCCGGTTCCGAGCCGGGTGGTGGCCGCCACGGCATGCGGCATCGAGAACTTTGCCGACAGCACGGTTTCGGGTTCGACCGCGCTCAGTGCCAGCCCGGACGGCCCGGCCTCCACCACGATCTCGCGGATGTCGTCCACGCTTCGGCCGTCCAGCCGCTGGCGCAACTGCAGGCAGGCTTCGACCGCCGCATGCGCATAGTTACAGCATGCAAACATCTTGTGATAGCCGCTTGCGACCGACCACACTTCCCCCAGGCCTGCAGTGAGCGCCTCGAGGCGCACCCGCGTGCGAAAGCTGGTGGCAAAGACATCGTGAATCGTGTGAATTCCCCCACCGATACCGGCCTCGGCCCAGTTGCACGCCTGCATGCCGATCCAGGCGCCCGCCGCCGTCCAGCCGTTGCGAACCAGCGACCCCTCTACCGCTGTATCAAACGGACCGGCGAAGGTCATGGATGCAGCGCCGGTGACAGCCGCCTGCATGGTGGCGGCGGAATGTCCGCGCACCAGCGACACCGCGACCGCTGCGCCGATCGTGGCAAATGCCGCGTGGGGATGCACGTAGAACCCTGGAAACGGATAGGCGAGAGCGATCCGGGTCGTCAATTCATAAGCGAGCGCGACCGCACGGACCACCTCTTCGGCGGTGAGGCCACGCGCCTCGGCCTCGGCAAGCAACGCCGGAATCGCGTAGGCGCCGCCGTGGCAGGATGCGAGGCGAAAGCCTTCGTCGAGTTCACACCAGGTGATTGCCATGCCATTGGCGCAGGCAGCGGCGGCGCGATCGGTGACAGCGCCCGCGCGGGCGAACACAGTGGCCTCGCGCGCACCGCTTGCGGCGGCAAGAAACCCCGCGCGCGCCTTTTCAACCTGCGGCTCACGCGATCCGGCGATGATCGCACCGATGTCGTCGGCAAGGATGGTGGCAGCGCGGCGCTGCGCAGCGCGCGGCAAGGGGCGCCTGGCCGCCTCCGCGGTCCAGTCGAACAGCGCCCTGAGCTCGCGCCCCGCGAGCTCTCGGCTTTCCTTCGGGTCGGCGCTCATCAAGATCACCAGGGTCTGTGAAAGGGGCCCCATGGTACAGTCGCCTCGACCCAGCCTCAAGGACTCCCGCAAAGATGAAGCGCGCCTACCTCAGCACCGGCATCGGTCAGATTCATCTCTACGAACACGGCCAGGGCGAAGCGGTTCTCATGCTGCATGAAACACCGCGCTCGGCCCGCAGCTTCGCACCGCTCATGCAGGCGCTCGGCTCACGATACCGTTCCATCGCGCCCGACAATCCGGGGTTCGGCATGTCCGACCCGCTCCCCGAAGACGCCACCATGGAGAGCCTCGCGCGCGTGATGGTGGAGGTCCTGGATGGCCTGCAGATCGAACGCGCGCACCTGATCGGCTTTCACACCGGCAACAAGATCGCCGCAGCAATGGCGGCCCACCACCCCGATCGCGTTGCAAAGACGGTGCTCATCGGCATGACCCACAGCCTGGTGGTCTCCCGACGCGCCCGCAATGCGGCCATCATGGAAATTGTCCGCAGGCATTTTGGTGGCTTCGAGCCCACCGCGGACGGCAGTCATCTGCTTCGAACCTGGGGGTCAGACTTTGGCGCGCTTGCCGCGCTCTGGTGGAAGCCCTCGATGCTGGGGGCTGCCCAGATCGATGACCAGGCGCTTGTCGGTCAAGAGCAGCGTGCGATTGAATCGATTCAGTGCCGGCGGGCCATTCGAAAAATCTATGCAATGAACTTTGATTTCGATCTCGCCGCCACACTTCGCCGCGTTCGCACCCCCACACTGGTGATCGAATGCTGCGTGCCTGAAGAACTGCACCTGGGCCGCCAAGGCGAGAAAATGGTGGCTCTCATGCGCTCGGCAGAACTGCTCAGCCTTGATCACGCGGGGTTTGATGCCACCGAGGCGCATGCCGCCACCATCGCGCGTGCATGCCGGCGCTTTTTCAGCCGCTAGTCTTCCTTGCTCCACAGGACACACGCATGGCTCCCATCCGGATCTGGCATCAAAGCTTCACCGACCTCACGGTCATGCCCATCTACCGCAAGACCCTCAGCGAGCACGCGCAGGCCGTGATGGGGTCCGAGGCTGAAGTTCGGGTTCACGGTCTTCGGCCTGGCACCTATGCCGAGGCCTGCGCGCCGATCGCTGCAATCCGGCATCGCTGGGTAGCCGCCGTGCAGGAACTGCAGGTGGCAGACGCTGCGCTGGTGGCCGAGCGCGAGGGATTCCACGCCATGGCGATCGGCTGCTTCTTTGACCCGGGCCTGCGCGAGGCACGTTCGCTGGTCGAGATTCCGGTGGTGTCGCTGGGCGAGAGCTGCGCGCTCGCTGCGTGCTCACTCGGCCGGCGTTTCGGCATGATCACGCTCTGCGCAGATCAATCAGCCGATTATTCCGACATGATCCATGCCTACGGGCTGGAGCGGCGCTTTGCGGGCGCACTCGCACTTGAGCCCGCCATTGACGAATTCGCGCTGGAAGCCGATGAGGACACTGCCCGCTCAATCGAAACCCGGTTTGACGAAGCCTGCGCGCGGATGGTCGCCCAGGGCGCGGACATCATCATTCCTGCAGACGGCGTGCTCAATGAATTCCTGGTGCGGCGCGGACGGCTGAAGGCCCACGGCAACGTACCTGTGATGGACAGCCTGGGCGTACTGTTTCAGCACGCCGCGTTCATGGTCCGGATCGCCCGCTCCACCGGCGCGGGCGCAAGCCGCCTTCAGATGTACACCAAACCGCCGGCCGACATGATCGCGCATGTTCGCGGCGCAGCAGGCCTGCGACCGCTGGGGCACGATTTTTCAGGCGACCGCTGAGCGCGTGATGCGGGGCACGCCGGGGCCCGCGCACCGTCAGCGACTCTATGCCGAATAACTGTGCAGCAATAACTTGCATCATCCTCGACGCACGGCGTACACATTCTGTACTCACTTTTCTTGTAGCCTGCGAGCCCAGAGTGTGTGCTTAGGCAGT
>RFXC01000159.1 GCA_009921765.1 Betaproteobacteria bacterium
CCTCGCGCGATGCCGATGGCTTCATTTACTTTTCCGGTCGGAAAAAAGAGCGGATCCGGCGCCGAGGCGAGAACATCTCCGCCTGGGACATCGAAAAAATTGTCGGGAGCCATCCCCACATCGCGGAGTGCGCAGCGCTCGGCCACCCCTCCCCGGTCGGCGAAGACGATGTACGTCTCGTGGTGGTCCCGGCACCTGGCGCGCAGATTGAGCCGCGCACCTTGATGCAATGGCTGGAATCGGCCCTGCCGCAGATGATGGTCCCCCGCTACATCGAACTGGTCGACCAGCTGCCGCGAACGCCCAGCAACAAGGTGGAGAAATATCTGCTGATTTCAAAGGGGCTCTCCGCCACCGCATGGGATCGGGAAAAGGAAGGCTATCGGCTGAAAGGCGAGCGCGCCCGCAAGTCGCCCTCGTCAACGCAAGCGCCTGCACAAACGTGATGTCTGGCATTCAATCGCACACAAGGAGATCCGCCCATGCCTGAGCGGTCACTTCGAAACAAGGTTGCCGTGGTCGGCGTCGGCAACACCGACTTCGGTCGGCTGCCGGGCTATTCGCCCTATGACCTCGGACTATGGGCCTTCAAGAACGCGCTCACCGACTCAGGGCTTCAGAAGTCGCAGATTGATGGGGTGATTGTCAACCGCATTCCCGACTATCAGCGCTTCTGCGAGATTGCCGGCATCAACCCGCGCTTTGCGCTGGTCACACCCGGTCAGGGGCGGATGTCCGGCAACTCCATTCAGATCGCAGCGGCGGCGCTGGCTGCGGGCCTCTGCAAGACTATCGCCCTGGTGTATGGCAACAACGGCCGCAGTGCTGGCGCGCGCTATGGGGGAGACAGCGACACCTACGGCTCGGGCGGCGCTGGCATGTGGTTTCCCTACGGCATGACCTCGCCGGGCGCGGTTCACGCCATGATGATGCAACGGCATATGGCGCAATTCGGGACCACGCCCCGGCAGTTGGCTGAAATCGCAGTGACGTTTCGCAGCCACGCTGCACTCACCCCGTGGGCCGTGATGCGCGACCGCATCACCGTCGAAGAACACATGCACTCCCGCTACATCTGCGAGCCTCTGCATCTGTTTGACTACTGCCTGATCAACGACGGTGGCGTTGCGCTCATCCTCACCACAGCCGACCACGCCCGCGACTGCCAGCAACCGCCGGTCTACGTCCGTGGCTTCTCGTCGGCCACCCGACTGGCAGACTCCTCGTTCCCCGATGGCGACTACTGGTACGAACCGATGTCCCAGGTCGCGCGCGACGTCTATGAAATGGCCGGTGTCAGCCATAACGATCTCGACGGACTCATGATCTATGACAACTTTTCGCCCACCGTTCTTTTCTCGCTCGAGGGCTTCGGCTTCTGCCCCAGGGGAGAAAGCGGAAGGTTCGTCGAGGGCGGGCGTCTCGCGCTGGGTGGCGAGTTCCCATCCAACACCAGCGGTGGCCACATGAGCGAGAGCTACATGCAGGGCTGGGCACTGAACGCTGAGGCAGTCAGGCAATTGCGCGGTCAGTGCGGAGAGCGGCAGATTCCCGGCGCGAAGCTCATTCAGTACATGTGCGCCGCTCCCCTCGTGACATCGATCATTTACGGAGCCGAGCCAT
Organism: Betaproteobacteria bacterium; assembly: GCA_009921765.1. Next base: position 1,624 of record RFXC01000159.1, read on the forward strand.
GAGCACCACTGCCAAGCCCCTTCCTGCACTCGATGGCGAGAACGCACCACACTGGGCGGGTGCGCGCGAGCGGCAGGTGCGCGTGCAGCGATGCACCGCCTGCGGCGGGCTTCGCTTGCCAGCGGCGCGGCACTGCCCGACGTGCCTCTCCGATGCCAATGAGTGGGTCACGCTTTCCGGTGAAGGCGAGGTGTGGTCGCACTGCCGCTTCCATCGCCTTTATTTCAAGGGGTTCGAAGACGATCTCCCCTACACCGTGGTGCTCATCAAGCTGCGCGAAGGCCCCTTTCTTTATTCCAATCTGGTCGGAGTCGACGACGCCCAGATAAAGATCGGTATGCCGGTGACTGCGGTATTTGATGACGTCACCTCAGAGATCACTCTGATTCGATTTCGCCCCAACCCTGCACAAAACTGACGCACACAGGAGCCCATGATGCGAGCCATGGTTGTACGTGACCCCGGTGCGCCGGACCACCTGCGGCTGGAAGATGTTCCGATGCCACCGCTTCGAGCCAACGACGTCCGGATCCGCGTCGAGGCCTGCGGTGTCTGCTTTCACGATGTCGTCACCCGCAATGGCGTCATGAAGCGCGGCGTGCGCATGCCGCTGATACCCGGCCATGAGGTCTCGGGCATCGTTGAATCGGTCGGGCCAGCGGTTCGGCACTTCAAGCCGGGCGATCGTGTTTGCACCGCCCAGCGTCGCCATATCTGTGGCGCCTGCCGCTTCTGCCGCAGTGGTCGCGAAACCTCCTGCGACGAGCGCGAATTTCTCGGCGATGCCGACCTGAACGGCGGCTATGCCGAGTATGTCTGCGTAGGCGACGACAATGTCGTCCATGTTCCGGAAGGGGTAGCGCTCGACGAAGCTGCAATCGTTTCGTGCGCAATTGGCACCGAACTCAATGCCATCCGCGATGTGGCACAGGTCCGGCCAGGCGATCGGGTCCTGATCTCCGGCGCGGGGGGCGGTCTGGGCGTTCACGGGCTTCAGATCGCGCGCGGTGCAGGCGCGCAGGTGTTTGCGGTTACCACCTCGCCCGACAAGGCTGAGCGATTGCGGCAGTGGGGCGCGCATGAGGTGGTGGTCTGCGGTCGAGGCGAGGATTTTTCTGCGCAGATCAAGGAGCTCACCCGCGGCGAAGGCGTCGATGTCGTGATCGACAACGTGGGCAGTGTGCTGTTTGAGCCCACGCGTCGAAGCCTGGCCATGGGCGGGCGGTGGATTTTCGTGGGTCAGCTGACCGGCGATTTTGTGCGGATGAACCCGGCGCAGCTGTTCCTGCGCGACATCACCATCAGGAGCGTCATCAGCACGTCGCGCAACCAGCTGCAGGATGCGCTCGGGCTGGTGCAGCAGGGCATGGTGAAGCCTGTGATCACCGGTCAACTTCCGCTCGAGCGCGCGGCCGATGCGCATCGGGTGCTCGAGGCGGGGCAGGCATTTGGGCGGATGCTGCTGAGGCCGGGGCTGCGTGCGGAAGCCTGACGCCCAGCGCCGAAGTCAAGGCTACTGCTTTCGACTTGATAGAAAGATTACCGAGCCCACCACCATGAGCGCGCCCACAATCTGCAGGGGCGCGGCGGTTTGCCCCAGCACGATCCAGGCAATCAGCATGGCAAAGATGGGCTCGAGGTTCATGAGTGGCGAGTTGTTGACCGCGCCGATGCGGGGCAACACCACGAAGAGCGAGGTGATGGCTGTGCCATAGAGCACCGTGAGGAGCGACAGGCCGATCCAGCCTTCGCGGTCAACCGGCAACTGGAGGCTCTCTGTGGCCACCGCAGAACTGCCTGCGATGATGGCCACCACCGTCATGGTGAGCATGCTGCGCAAACGCCCGTCAACTTTCCCGAGCCACGCCTGGGTGAGCACCATGGCTGCGCCAAACGAGAGCGAGGCGCCCAGCGCGTAGGCAACGCCCGCAAGCATGGTGTCGTTCGAGACGGGCCCGCGGGCGATCCAGCCGACGGCGTCCAGCGCCAGCACCAGCCCCGTGAGAATGACCGGCATCACATAGAGGGTGCGCCGAGTCGGGCGCTCGCCGCCAGTCAGCCAGGAGAGCACCGCGATGACAATCGGAAAGGTGTTGAAGGTGAGTAGCGCGAGGGCCACCGGCAGTCGGGCCACCGACGCGTAGAGGCAATAGCTCTGTGCCGCAATCAGGACGCCTACCAGGCCGGCACGCACGAGCGTGGGACGAGGCAGGCTGAGAGACACTTTGGAGAGTGTCAACAATACGAGCACAGCCAGCGCGGTGACCGTGGAGCGGATGGTGACTGCAGTGACCACCGGAACACCGTGGTCGAAGGCCAGGCGCGCGGCCACGTGATTGCTGCTGAAAAGTAGCGATATGAGCGCAATCAGGGTTGCGCCAAGCCATGGCGGGATGGGGCGCTGGCTTGAGTCGGAGGACGGGGCGTTCATCGCCCGAATCTTACTCCGGCAATGAATGAAGGCTTGCGGTACTCTCTCGGCCTCGTCTCGTTCCAACCGCCCACGGTCTCGGGAGCTTTTCATGCATTTTGATACCGCAACGAACCAGCACGGCATGCGCCATGATCCTTTCAAGGCGGTGGTGGTGCCGCGTCCCATTGGCTGGATTGGCAGCGTGTCGCCGGAAGGCGTGAACAACCTCGCGCCCTACAGCTTCTTCAACGCCATTGCCGACAAGCCGCCCATGGTGATGTTCTCGTCGCAGGGCTACAAGGACAGTCAGCGCAATATTGAAGCCACCGGCGAGTTCACCTGCTCGCTCGCCACGCGGGCGCTCACGCAGCAAATGAACATGAGCTCGGCACCGGTGGCGGCCGACGTGGATGAGTTTTTGCTCGCCGGCCTCACGGCGGTGCCGGGTCACTATGTGCGCGCACCGCGTGTGGCCGAAAGCCCGGTCGCGCTCGAGTGCAAGCTCTGGAAGATGTTTCGATTGCCCGGTCCCGGCGGCGAGGGTGAGTCGAGCTACACGCTCATCATTGGCCGCGTGGTGGGCATGTACATTGATGATGCGGTGATTCGCAACGGCCGCGTGGATATCGCTGCAGTGCAGCCGCTTGCGCGCCTGGGTTACATGGATTATTCGTTTCTCAGTGCCGAGAACATGTTCGAGTTGAATCGGCCGAGTGCGAGTGCTGATGGCAAGAGCGCGCAGGTGGAGAGCAAGCCCTGGGATGGGGTCTATCGCTAGTCGGTGTTTCTCGTTTTGGGGAGATGTGAATGCGTGGCGCTCGTAGAAGTGTGTGTGTAATTGCAGCGGCAGCGCTTGCGCTGCCTGGTGCGGTGTTCGCCCAGCAAGACGCGTATCCGTCAAAGCCGGTGCGCATCGTGGTGGGCTTTCCGGCGGGAAGCTCCACCGACGTGGCCACGCGGGTCATTGCGCAGCGCCTGGGGCAGGCGCTGGGTCAGCAGTTTGTGGTGGAGAACCGTGCGGGGGCGAGCAGCAACATTGCGGCGCGCGCGGTGGCTGGTGCGCAGGCCGACGGTTACACGCTGTTTGTCGGCACCATTGCCAACACCATCAATGCCACCCTGCAGGCGAACACGTCGGTGGACATTTCGAAAGAGTTGCTGCCGGTGGCCATGATGGGCAGCGTGCCGAACATTCTGGTGGCGCATCCTTCGCTGGGCGTTGACAACCTGGGGCAGCTCATCGCCAAAGCCAAGGCCGAACCCGGGAAGATCACGTTCGCGTCGTCGGGCAATGGCACGTCGCCGCATCTGTCGGGCGAGTTGCTCGCCTACATGGCCGGGGTTCGCATGTTGCATGTGCCGTACAAGGGAAGTTCGCCTGCGGTGGTCGATCTTTTGGCGGGCCAGGTGCTGACCATGTTCGGGCCGGCGTCCACGGTGTTGCCGCACATTCGCGAGGGCAAGCTCAAGGCCTTGGCCTCAACGGGTTTGACGCGCGCGTCATCCGTGCCCGATCTGCCCACGGTGGATGAGTTGGGGTTGAAGGGGTTCGAGACATCGGTGTGGTTCGGCATCAATGCGCCGTTGAACACACCCGCGCCGGTCATCGAGAAGCTGGCTGCGGCGGTGAATGCCGCGCAAGACAGTGCCGAGCTGCAGGCGCAATTCAAGACGCAGGGCATCGAGGTGGTGCGGGCGGGGCCTTCGAACTACGCGGCCTTGATTCGCAGTGAAACCGACAAGTGGGCTCGGGTCATCAAGGCCGCGGGCGTGCAATCTCAGTAAGCAGAAAGGATTTTTTCTCATGGCCAAGCTCACCCTGGCGCAGTGCCGCGTGTTCATTGATGCAGTGTTCGAGAAGGCGCAGCAGATGGGCGTTCCCGTGGCCTGCGCCATCGTGGGGCCCGAGGGGCACATCATCGCGCTGGAGCGCATGGATGACGCCGGCTTCATCACGCCCGACACGGCGCGGGCCAAGGCCTTCACCATGGCGGCGTTTCGCTCGATGAGCCCGCGTTTTTCAGATGGTCTGGTGATCCAGCACTGGTTCAAGGAACGCAATCCGCAGATGCTGGCGAACGCGTCGGTGTTCACCAACGGGCAGATCGTGGCCTCGGGTGGGTGCGCGCCGGTGTTTGTGGGCGACGAGATGGTGGGCGCCTACGGCATCAGCGGCGGCACCTCGGGTCAGGACGAGGAAATGAGCGACTACGCGCGAGCCAAGGTGGGCTGGGCCATTCGCGCGGCTACCGACACCCTGCCTCAAGAGGCGAAGGATCAGATCAACGCCATTTATCAGCAGGTGGGGTTGAAGGATCGGAGGGTTTAGGGGGTAGACGGGCAGATTGACGATCTTGCGAGTGGCAGTCCAGGTTGCGTCATGAGGCGGATCATGGTGACGCTGAATGACCGGCTCGCCAAGCGCTTGCAAGCGCGCGCCCTCCGGAATCGGCAATCTTTCAGGGAAGTGGTCAACGAGGCTTTGAGCCTGGGGCTCGACGCCATGGATAAACCGCCTCAGCCTGCCCGCTACCGGCTGAAAGCGGCTTCGATGGGCGGAGTTCTTACCGGCGCCAACCTCGATACGGCATTGGCGCTTGCCAGCCAACTGGATGACGAGGCGATCGTCGGCAAGCTGGAATCGCGCAAGTGATCAAGACCGAGTCGTGACGCGTTGCATCGGTGGTCGGGGGACTTGATGTTCACTATCCTGGACAAAAATATTCAATTTTGTCCATAATAATGAACATGCCTCGCAAGCCGCCCGTCATTTTTCCGCAGGAGCAAAGACTCCTCGCCCAACTCGGCGAGCGGCTGAAGCTCGCCCGGCTGCGGCGGCGCTTGAGCAGCGTGGTGGTGGCTCAGAGGGCGGGCATCTCCAGAACTTCGCTCTACAAAGTGGAGGCGGGCGCCCCGGGCGCCACCATGGCCACTTATGTGCGCGTGCTGGTGGTACTGGGGCTGGAAGACGATCTCAACGCGCTGGCCGCCGATGATCGGCTGGGCCGCAAGCTGCAGGATCTGGGGTTGGAAACGCCGAGGTCGGCACCCAGGCGGCGGGGACGTGTTGCAGCGAAAGAGGGCGCGGGCGCCGTCGTTGACGCAGGCAAACCATGATGAACGTCCGCGAGCAGGCGCTTGAGGTCTGGCTGGACTCCGACCTGTGTCCGCCAAGCCGGGTCGGTACGCTCGCGCACGATCGCGGCCAGCTCCGTTTTCAATACGAGCGCAACTGGCTGCGCGATCCGCTCGCGTTTGCGCTAGACCCGGATCTGTCGCTCGGGGATGCGCCGTTCTTTCCCAAGCCCGAACTCGGTAACTTCGGAGTGTTCCTCGATTCTGCGCCAGATCGATGGGGGCAGACCTTGATGAAGCGTCGCGAGGTCCTGCAAGCGAAAGACGAGAACCGAACCGCCCGGACGCTCCATGCGTGGGACTTCTTGATCGGCGTTCAGGACTTCACCCGGCAGGGTGCGCTGCGCTTCCGACGCGTTGGCACAGAGGCGTTCCTGGGCAATGAAAAATTGGCGGCGCCGCCCGTGACCTCGCTGCGAGAGTTGGAGGCGGTCGCGTATCAACTCAGCAATCGACATATCGATGATCTCGATGCGCTACGCAAATGGCTGGCAGTGTTGGTCTCTCCTGGCGCTTCCCTGGGTGGTGCGCGTCCCAAGGCCAATTTCACCGAGACGGATGGCTCGCTGTGGATCGGCAAATTCCCGGCACGAGATGATGATCGGGACGTCGGTGCCTGGGAATATGTTCTGAATCGATTGGCACTGAAAGCGGGCGTGGATGTTCCGGCTGCCCGAGCCGTGCGCATGAACAACCGGTTCCACACGTTTTGTGTCAAGCGATTTGATCGGGTACACGGTGCGCGTCGGTACTACGCATCGGCCATGACCTTGCTTCGCAAGGAGCAGAGCGAGGGCACCAGTTATCTGGAGTTGGCGCGGTTCCTTCGCGCAGAGGGAGACAGTGCTCAAACGGACGGGGATCTGGAGCAACTGTTCCGTCGAGTGGCCTTCAACGTGGCGGTCGGGAATCGGGACGATCATTTGCGCAACCACGGTTTTTTGCTCGGCCGGTCGGGCTGGCGCCTCGCGCCCGGGTTCGATATCAATCCAAATATCGACAAGACCGACCATATCCTCAACATTGACGACAACGACAATCGGCCCAGCCTTGACACAGTGCTTGCAACAGCGAGTTTTTACGGATTGAGCGCAGACCGCGGCCGGCGGATCGTCGAGGACGTGGCTACGGCGCTGGATGGCTGGGAAAACGCAGCAAGGCAGGCGGGAATAGCGCGTGCGGATGTAGCACTCACCTCGAGTGCGTTTGCCGCGCATGCGGAGTATCGAAGGAGGCGGTCGGCCTTGTAGAGGTTCGACGCGCGTGCCTCGGGTGCGACGGTACCGACAGCAGGGCCAAACCGCCGCAGCCTTCCCGCTACCGGTTGAAAGCGGCTTCGATGGGCGGACTTCGAACCGGCGTCAACGTTGATAGGGCATTGGCGCTTGCCAACCAACTGGAAGACGAGGCGATCGTCGTCAAGCTGGAAATGAACCCTCCCGGGTTGACTCCAAACCTCGGCCTGTGAGTTCTGCCACACTCGACGATGCTAAGCTTTGAATGTTCCTACGGTGTGTCCTACCGGTTGAGGCATCATCATGAAGACCGTCAATATTCGTCAACTCAAGAGCAATCCCGGCACAGCGCTGGCCGCTGCCCGCGCCGATGGCATGGTGGTGGTCATGAACCGAGACTACCCGCAGGCGTTGCTGGTCGATCTGGAGCGGTTGGGGGTACCCAACCTGCCGGCTGTGCGGGTGGCGCTCGCGGTGACGTTGTTTCGCAGCGCGGCGGTGTCGGCGGGCTTTGCTGCCCGAACGGCAGGCAAACCCTTGGCCGAAATGCTGACCTTATTTTCCAGCCAGGGAATACCTCTTACCGGCAACGACGAATCGGCTGCCGATGAAGCCTTGGCAGAAATGCGCACTGCACTTTAGTCGACCGAAAAAAACAAAGATCTCAGGGCGCCGATGAATATTTCCGCATCGAGCAGCATGCGCTCCGCGTCGGTGAGAGCGACAGATTCGTCCGTGTAATCGGCGACCTGTCGTATCTCGTGGGCGCGATTAAGCATCCGCCCCAATTCTTTTTCCACAAAGCCTGGTTTGACGAGGCATAAGCCGAATTCGCTGATCAGTCCGCTGTGGGTTCGGCCCGGATCCTGTCTGGTGGGGTCACCAGAAACGATCAATGCTGCCCTCGCTGCGTCGAACATCGCGTAGTAAGCACGGTTGACTGCCCCATCAACGTCACCGCGGGCGAGGAGTGCTTTCGCTGAGGACAACGCCACGTCCGCCTTGTTCATCAACAGCGAGGATCTGACGCGGCCCGCCGTCACACGCGGACACCTTCGCGTGCGATGTTACGAAGCAGCGACGGATTCGAGTAAGTTTCTGGGTGCGCCCATTCGTCGGTCCATATGGGCAGCGGCGAAATTAGCACCCCTGTCTCGAGCAGCACATCGAACGCCACATCCGCCATGTCGAGTTTTGCCGGGAGAAGGCCATGGGGTTTTCCCCGCAGCAGTATTGCAACGTCGGCATCGCTATCCGGGCGTTGCGTGCCGCGCACGCGACTGCCGAATACGATTGCCTGCGCGATGTCGTACTTGCCTTGCAGCAATGCGAGGAAGCGTTCCACCGCTTGCCGAGTTTTTGGGTCAATTTGCGTCATGGCATGTTGATGTTACCAGCGTGCCGCAAGCGGGGTTACCGCCTGCCGCATGAGAAGCGTTGATCGCGCTGCATAAAAGACTGCCCTTCTCAAAACCCGCCCGGCATAGTTGTCAAACCAGTGCCTCACGCCTGTATCGCCAGCTTTGCGATGAAGCCCGACCGGGTTTCGCCGACCTTCTTCGCCTTGGCATCGAGCCTGGCCAGCACGCGGCGGGGCAGGGTGATGTTGACGCGCTCGATATCGCTCGACAGCAGAGCCGGATCGATTTCCACGATCGCCCAGACGCAGCCCTTATAGGCTTTCTGCTTTTGCAGCGTAGCGATGGAGGAGGGGCCGGGCACGTCTTGCCCGAGATCGATGGCGGTTTCAATCCAGAGTTCGATCGCCTCTTTGGCCTTTGTCATCGCGCCGTCGATGCTCTCGTCGTCGGCCGAGAAACAGCCGGGCAGATCGGGAACCACGACGCTCCATGCGGTTTGCCGATTGCCGGGCTGGATGGCGACGGGGTAGTTAATGGGGTGGGTCCTTCGATGGCGAAAGTGTGCGCACGGTACACATTGAAGTCAAAGGCTTGTTGCATCG
>RFXC01000160.1 GCA_009921765.1 Betaproteobacteria bacterium
CCGCACCCAGACCGATACGGTCCAGTCGCCCCCCATCGGAATGCTGGCCCGCATCGTCTCGATGTAGTCGTCAACGCCGTCGAAGTTGGCGACGGTGGGGATCGTGACGTCTTTCGTGCGCAGCGCAATGCTGATGGTGCGCAGATTGTCGTTGCTGGTGTTGGTTGAGCTGAAGGCCAGGGTGCGCAGCACCTGCTGGTATTCGGCGGCCGTGGCGGACCCGCTGAGGGTCAGGGCGCCGCTGCCGCCGTCGTAGCTCACGCTGATGCGGCCGCTGATGCCGGTGCCCGCCAGCACGTCGCCGCTCTGCACGTTGCCGGTCACGCTGTCGACCACCGTGACCGTGGCGCCGAGGATCGTGTCGTAGTTGGCGGCGTCGGCCGTGTAGGGCGTGTCGGGGTCGGTCAGTGTCAGGCCCGGATCAACGGTGATGGCCGACAGCGCGTTGCCTGTGTTGGGCCGCAGCGACAGGGCACGGCCGCCCGACAGCGCGAGCGTGGGGGGATCGTTGACCAGGCTGACCGTGATGGAGACCGTGGCGGCCGAGGTTGCGTAGGCGATTCCGTCGGTTGCGTTCCAGGTGAAACTGGTGCTGCCTGACCAGTTGGCCGCGGGGGTGTAGCGCAGCTTCAGCAGGTCGCCACTGACGATTTCCTGGTTGATCTGCACCGACTCGCCAACATCCTGGCGGCCATTTGTATCGGCATCGAGCCAGAGCGTGCCGGCCGCAGGCAGCGTCAGGATCCTCACGTTTGCCAGCGTCTTGCCCGTGCCCGTGGTGGCGGTGCCGCCGACGGCATGCGTATCGGTATCTGCAAGGGCAAAATCGGCCCCGGTAAAGCTCAGCACGCCGTCCTCGGCGAACGACTTGGCAAAACCGGTGGCCACCGGAATGTCGTTGTTGTTGCGCAGGCGCAGGGCGAAGTCGCTGAATACCGTGGCGTTGGCCTGACCCGAGCCGTCGTTGGCCGTGACCCTCAGGCTCAGGTCGCTGGCGTTGGCCGGCGGGTTGCCGCTGAACGTGCGGGTGGCTGTATTGAAAGCAAGCCAGGCGGGCAGCGCGCTGCCATCGGCGAGCGTGGCCGAGTAGGTGAAGCTCGTGCCCGAAAGATCGCTGTCGGTGAACGTCCCGGCGTTCACCTGGTAGCTGAAGCTGCCCGAGCCGCTCCAGGTCTGATCGGGGATCGTCGCGGCCACGACCGGCGCATCGTTGTCGCTCGTGAAGCTGACGGTGAAATCCTTCGTGCTCGACGTCTGCCCGTCGGCGGCCGTCAGCCGGATCGCGAGCGGCGCGGTATTGGCCGCCGGGTTGCCCGTGAAGGTAAGGCTGTTGGCGTTATAGCTCAGCCACGACGGCAGCGGCTGGCCGTTCTGGAGCGCGGCCGTGATCGAGAGGGCATCACCATCGGGATCGTATACCGATGACCAGGGCACGCTGAACGATCGTACGCCCGAGCCACTCACGGTGGGGTTGGTCACGGTGCCCCACACCGGCGCCTGATTGAGGTTGGTGACGGTGAGGTTGAAGCTGCCCCACATCTGCTCGGCGTTGTAATTGAGGCCCGCCCACCAGCCGTTGTTGTTGTCCCACAGGTTGAAATTGTCAAACGACACCACGCCAATATAGGTGCCAGCCTCGAGCCGGCCGTATGCTGCCGTCATTGACAGGCTGGTGCTCATGGACTGCCGGTTGCCCATGACGAGATTGGCCATGGGATTGCCCGGATTGAACGACCCGCGGTAAAGGGCAAAGTTGACGACCGAATAGGGAGCGGTCTCGACCGTTCCCCGCGAATCCCGGGACAGCCCCGTTGTTTGCAGGGCCATGTTGAAGGACGAGGTGGGCAGCGTGAACTGCGCGGTGCCGTACCGCGTGCCCGAGCCGTAGTTCCAGTAGGCGGTCTCGGTGGTCTGATACCAGCCCGTACGGTTCTCGGTACTCCAGAGCCATTTTGGAACCGTGTAGGTGAACGATCGCCATACGTTCCGGTAATAGGCGGTCTGCTTGTCCTGCGTAAACGGTTGTGCGTAGCGGGCAGACGATTCGGCGCGGCCCTGCCAGTAAAGGCGGGGCGAGTTCTGGCCGATCGAGATCGAGTGACTGGTGAGCGTGTTGTCGCCGATGCTGGCCTGCAGGCTGCCGGCGTCGATCGGGCCGGTGGCTGCCTCAAGTTGCCAGTCTCCGCCGGCCACCGCCGAGCCCGTTGCATCATCGCTTGCAGCAACATCGGCGCCTGTGGCGCGGGCCAGCGCGTTGACAAACGCCTGCCCCACGAAGCCCTGAGCCACGTCGCAGCCATAGATCAACAGGTCGCCGGTTGGCGACAGACGCGAGCCGATGTCGCGCAGCACGCCGGCGTGCGCTTCAAGGCTGGCCTCGGTCAAACTGGTTGCGCCGATCTGAAGCCGGCCCTCGCCTCCGTGCGTGAACAGATGGATCGCCTTGAGATCCTGGTGAGCACTCAGCGCCTCAGCAAGTTGCGTCAGCCCATCGCGATCGCCTTGCAGACGAATGACCGTCCAATCGGGCGAGATATCGGCGACCAGTTCATCGGCAAACGGCACCGAGTCGTCCACCACGATCACTTGTCCGGTGGGGTCTTCGCTGGTGGGAACGGGCAGGTGCGAATCCAGTGGAGCATCGGGTTGTAGCGTGTGCTCGCCTGGGGCCGGCTCGATATCAGGCGGGTTCGGCGCCTGGGCGACTGCTGTGCTGGCGGCGTCGGGCGCCGCTGGAACGCTGGTTGCGGCAGGCTCCGGACCCTCCGGTTGGGCCCCCGCGTCGGTGATGCTGCGGGCTACCGTTGCCACGGCAGCGCCGTCGAGCAGCAGTCGCGGTTCGAGTGCCGAGATGAGCGGCGAACGCCGTGCGCGACTCGAGCCTGTGGCCAAGGGGAAGGGTCTCCGGTTGGGGCGCGATTTGCACCTGGATCAACCCTCAACCCTATCAATCTGCTCGGGTTAATTGCTTGCTGTCACCTGCAATTCCTTGCAAACCCTTGCAATCCCCTGGCCCGGGTCATCGCATGCCGGGATCGACCCGAAGCGGTGCCGCGAACACATAGCCGCGCTTGCGCGCCGAGCGGATGACCCGGCTGTTCGGTGCGTCTGAATCGATCTTGCTGCGCAACCGGCTGAGCGCCACCTCCAGGCGCCGGAAGTCGAAGTCGGGTTCGGGATGTCCCATGGCCGATGCCAGCGCCTCGCGGGAAGCCGGCGCGTCGCCCTCGTCGGCAAGGCACCGCAAGAGAGCCACTTCGGTGGGGGTCAGCGAGACGCGAACGCCGGCGGGCGACTCCAGTACGAGCAAGGGCGGTCTGAGCGTCCAGTGTCCCGAATCAGTTTCCGACGATGCGAACGAGGTCATGACGCGGCGCTCCACGCTCTCGAGCACCGCAACCAGTTCACGCATGTCGACCGGCTTGGACAAATAGGCATCGGCACCGTTTTGCAGGCCGCTGATCCGGTCGGTCAGCCCGCCTCTTGCGGTAATGATGACGATCCCCAGCGAAGGCTTCGTTCGACGCAAGCGGCGCGCGACGTCCAGTCCATCGATGCCGGGCAGCCCCAGATCGAGCACCACCAGATCGCAATCAGGTTCAGGAAAAATCGCATCCATTTCGCGACCGTCGCCTTGAAACACCACGGTGAAGCCTGCCCGGTCGAGGTGGAACCGCACCTCTTCCCGGAAGTCCGCGTTGTCTTCAATGAGAGCGACTCGAGTCATGATTGAACGCCCGCCTGCGATGACAGGGGAATCCAGAACGTGAGACAGGCCCCCCGGGATCGCCCCGCCTCGGCCCGCACCCAGCCCTGATGGCGCGCGGCGATGTGTCGGCAAAGGTAGAGACCAACGCCCAGACCCGGCTTGACCTCGGCACCCAGCGACTCGGCGACGCGGAAGAATTTATCAAAAACCCTGTCTTCCATGCCAGCGGGGATCCCCGTGCCCTCATCCTCGACGTCCCAGGCAACACCTGACACGCCGTCCGATGACTGCTGGCGCAGACGAACCCGGATGGGTGATCCCCGGGGGGAGTATTTGACGGCGTTGTCAATGAGATTGAGCAGGGCGAATCGCAGCGTTCTGAGATCGCCCGTGACCGGCGGGAGATTTTTGTCCAGCGCGGTTTGCAGCCGCTCGGATGCGTCGAGGCCACCCAATCGAAAAACATCGCGTGTCAGTTGTTGTGCATCGAACTGCACCATCTCCGGTTTCCAGTTGCCCAGGTCCAGTCCTGCCTGTGCCAATGAGAGATCGAGCACTGCGGACAGGCGATCGACCGAGCGGCGCACCCGCTCATAGCGCTTCGCGCGTTCGACGCTGGGCTCCGGATCGAGCACGATGAGCGACTGCGTGGCAGCGTCGATCACCGCCAGCGGCGTTCGGATTTCGTGCGTCACCATCGCGAAGAGCTTGTCCTGCTCTTCCCGGTGAAGGCGCTCGGCCTGGGCTTCGCGCTCGGCCTGTACCGATCTCTCCACGGCCGCCGCATGCGCGACCTCGATCTGCCGCAAGCGCTGCAGCAGTGCGAAATGAAGCAAGAGAATATGGCAGAGATTGGCGGCCAGTCCTGCGTGCAAGGTCGATTCGCTGTAAGGCGATGCAGACAGGGTGCCGAGAATGTTGACCGTTGCAAGCAGCGTAAACAGCAAGTAGGCGAGCGCGGTCAGGCGCGACGCCGCTTCGCCGGTTTTCCACTTGCGATACGCAGGCCACGGTACGCTGAAGAGCGAAACCAGCGCCATGATCAGCAACACATTCGCGTAGGGCTGGTAATAACCGGTGAGCGCTGCGACCACGCCGATTGCGCATCCTGCGATGCCCACCATGCTGAACCAGTAGGCAAAGCGATGGTGGGTTCGCAACTCCAGGGTCAGGATGTAGAAATAGACCGCGAGCGCCCCGGCCAGAGGCATCGCCAGCTTGAGCGTGAGGTTGGCAGCAAGCGGCTGCTCCGGGAACACGAACTCGGCGGTGAGTCCGTACACACTTGCCCACTGCAGCGCGTTGAAAAACAGAAAACCAACGTAGATGATGACCTCGGTGCGGCGCGCAACGAACCAGCTCATTGCGTTGAAAAGCATGACCGACAGGATGAGGCTGAAATAAAGGCCCAGACCGAAATAGCTGCGCCGATGGTCCCGGGTGAACGCGTCGGGTTGCCACAGCTTCACGATGGCGGCAACCGTGCTGGTTGTCGTGATCCGGATGAAGAACTGGTGCACGCCGGGCTCGAGCTCGAACTTGAAGAGATGACCGCGGTAATCCTCTTCCTTGGCGGATTGCGGGCGCGTGTCTCCGCCCAGTCGGATGTCCACACGGCCATCAGGCGCCACATGATGAACGCGAATGTCGTCGAGGAAGGCGGGCATCACCTCCATCCAGCGCTCATGGGCCTGGCCGGTCTGGTTGTCCAGGGTGAGCCGCAGCCACCATGCGCCCGCTGCATACCCCTCGCCCAGATTACCGGTCAGCCTTCGAAAAGTTGACTGCAGCGCGTCGCTGCGTACCTGCTCGAGCGTGAGTTCGCTGCGCGGATCACGAAGCAGGGATAGCTGGCCCTGATCAAACACCTGCACCGCCTGTGCAGAGAGCAACGCGGGCTGGCCGCGGCCGAACGCCGGCGTCAGGGCAAACAGGAGCAGCATCGCGATCAGCGCCGATCTGAGCAGTCGCGCAGATCGGTGAGCCATGCCGTGCGAGCAGGCTGGGGCCATCGTGCACTCGGGTGTTGACGAGCGTCGCAGTGTACGACCGAGGCTGACGGGCGCAAAGCGGCAGCGAGGCCCGCTCGGCTCGTCGCTTGCCTGACCGCAGAGTCAGCTTCCGTTTAGTGAAACGCGTGTCGTGATTTGCGCCGAAAAGAAGTTCTAATCACGTCGCACCCCGATCGCCCCGCAGCACGGTCTGAACCGGAGACGAACACATGGAAAGAGCGGCCGCTGGCATGTCCTGGCTGGTGCGGGCGCTGGTTGCAATGGCGCTCCTCGCAATGATGGTGATCACCTGCCTCGATGTGATCGGTCGCTACCTGATCAACCGGCCTTTCCCAGGGGCGGCCGAGTTGGTTCAATACCTTCTCATTGCCACGATTTTCATCGCACTGCCGCTGGTGACCTTGCGTCACGAGCACGTCAGCATCTCCTTGATCGACTCCATGCTCGGAAGCGGGGCGCTGCGGGTTCAACGCGCTCTGGTGTCGGGCGCTTCGGCAGTGGTTGTGGCAATGCTTTGTCACCGGTTGTGGCTGCACGCACAGATGCTTGCCGAGAATCGCGATGTCATCGGTTTTCTCAATCTTCCTGTCGCGCCTGCCGCGTATCTCGCGAGCATCTTCACAGGCCTGACTGCCTGTGTGCTGGGCGCCGTCGTCGTTGCTGAACTCATCGGCAAAGGGCCGCTCCGTCTGGCGGATCAGGGCCAGGGCGCGAGCTCGGCCGAATAGCGTGACCGATCCCCGTCCATCGGCCGCGAGTCGCGGCAAAGGTTCGCCTCTATGACCGCATCGCTCATCGGATTTTCGGTGCTGTTTGTCTTGTGTTTTCTGGGCTTGCCTCTGGGGTGGGGAATGATCGCGGTCGGGGCCATCGGCCTGTTCACGATTCGAGGCTGGGAGGCTGCGTTGTTCATGACCACCCAGCAAATTCTCGATTTCACAATGAGCTACGGCTTGTCGGTGTTGCCGATGTTCATTCTGATGGGCGCGTTGATTCACCGTGCGGGATTGTCTGAGGAGTTGTTCGGCGCGGCGCGCGCCTGGTTTGGACATTTTCGGGGCGGGCTTGCGCAGTCCACGGTGGCTGCGAGCGCTGCATTTGGCGCGGTCTGCGGCAGTTCGCTCGCCACCGCAGCCACCATGGCGAAGGTTGCCTTGCCGCCGATGAAACGAAGCGGCTACGACGACGGCCTGGCCTGCGGCGTTGTCGCGGCCGGTGGCACGTTGGGCATCCTGATTCCGCCCAGCGTACCGATGGTGATTTACGGCATTCTCACCGAGACCGATATCGCGAAGTTGTTTATCGCCGGCGTCCTGCCGGGACTGTTGCTGTCGGTGGCCTACATGCTGGCCGCATGGGGGCAGGTGGCCTTGCGACCATCACTTGCGCAGCCCGCGCCGGCACTGCCGTGGCG
This sequence comes from Betaproteobacteria bacterium, assembly GCA_009921765.1. The sequence goes on from RFXC01000160.1 coordinate 7,136, forward strand.
GGCACGATGGGCATCACTCCAGCGCATTTGGGGTGTCGTCGCCCTCTTCGCTGTCGTGCTGGGCGGCCTGTATTGGGGCTGGTTTACTCCAACCGAGGGCGCAGGCATTGGCGCGGCGGGTGCCCTCGTGTTTCTATTCTTGCGTGCGGGCCGGTTGACGCTTGGGCACTTGCGTGACGCGTTGGTTGAATCTGGCCTGACTGCGTGCAGCATCATGATGGTGGGTGCGGGCGCGCTGGTCTTCAGCAATTTCCTGACGATTGCCGGCCTGCCTTCGGCCATGCTCGAGTGGATCCGAGCCCTGGATGTGCCGCCCCTCGGCGTGATTGCCGCGATCTGTCTGATTTATCTGGTTCTGGGCTGCGTGTTTGACAGCCTGGGCATGATGTTTCTGACCGTGCCGATCTTCTATCCGATTGTGAAGGAGCTTGGTTTTGACCTGATCTGGTTCGGGATCGTCGTGGTGCTGGTGGTGGAAATTGGACTCATGACGCCGCCGGTGGGCATGAACATCTTTGTGTTGAAGTCACTGGCTCCGTCAGTGCCGATCTGGAAAATGTATCGCGGCGCCCTGCCGTTTGTTGTCGCAGCGGTCGGCTGCCTGATCGTGATGGTCGCCTTCCCTGAAATCGCCCTTATCCTCACGCGGTTCATGTAGCGGCGCGCGTGATGTTTATCCCGACATGCTCGTGCGAACCTGGAGTAAACCCATGCCACGAATCGTAGACCTGACCTTGCCGGTTCGCTCCGGCATCAGCGGCATTCCGCGTATTCCGCTCTATGAGCAACACCCGGCGACCGTACGCGCCGCAACGGTGGTGAGCGAGGCGCAGCGTGAACTGCTGGTGCGTGAGGGCGTGGAGGTGATGCCGGGCGCACCGGCAGCCACCTCGCAACGCATATCGATGCGCCGCGACATTTCTTTGCCGAGGGTGATGCGGTTGATGAGCTCCGCCTCGAGCGATTGGTACAGCGCCCGGCAGTCGTCCTCGATGTGAGTGGCATTTCGGCGGGCGACGGCGTCACCGGCAAGATGCTTGAGGCGTGCGGTGTGCGCCCCGCAGCCGGCGAGATTGTGGTGATTCGAACCGGCTGGACCGACCGCGCCTGGGGCACGCCAGCGTTCTGGGATAACACGGTCTGGCTTGACCCAAGCGTCGGTGAATGGACTGCGCAATTTGATGTCGCCGCCGTTGCAATGGATTGTTTTCCTGAAAAGCCCTTTTGGCGCTACGAGCTCACCCCAGCCGAGCGGGGCGCCAATCATCGCCGCTGGCTGGGCTCCGGTGTGCCGATGATTCAGTTGCTCACCAACCTCGCTGAGGCAGGTTCCCGATTCACGCTGACTGCGCTACCGTTGCGGCTGACTGGAATGGATGGTTCGCCTGCGCGGGTTGTTGGTGTTTGCGAGTAAACGTGCCAGAGCAGTTTTAATCGGACGAGCGCCGGCCGGCTGCGCAATCGGCAATGAAACCGCGCACCAGCGCGTTGAACGCTTCCGGCTTTTCCCACTGGATGAATCGGCCGGCCCCGGCGATCGGTGGGGCCTCCCGGAAACCCGTCATGGCCGCCAAGACCTCCGGCTTGTCGGGAAATGGATCATGCTCGCCGCACACGCCAAGCACCGGCAGCGCAAGCCGGCTGAACGGCTCGACGAGCGCAGGTACCGAGGTTGCGAACTCAAGCATGCCTCGGCGGTACTCGTCTGCAGGGTGACCGCCAAACATCTGCACGCAGGCCTCGCGGATGGGCGAATCAAGCGGAACGACCATGTAGAGGCTGCGCCCCGCCTCGCGACGAAGAAAGTCCAGCAGTGCGTCGCGGCCATCGTTCTCGAGTATCCGAACCACTTTGTCGCTGGCGCGAATCCAGCGCTCGAGGTACTGGTCAGCCTCATGCATCTCGCTCCAGGCCACCATCACGATTCCGCGGACGTCCGCTGGATGACGCAGCGCGTAATTGGCTGCAATCGTGGTGCCGAAGGCAACCGCAACGAGCGTTGGCTGATGCACGCCGAAATGGTTGATGAGCGCCTCCAGATCCCGCGTCTGGTTCTCAAGCGAGAAACCAAAGGGCGCCATCCCGGTGCGGCGGTGCCCACGCCGCTCGTAGATCAGGCAACGATGGTCACGGGAGAACTCGGCAATCTGGTGTTCCCAGTAATCAATGCCGTGGATCTCGCCGTGAATGAAGACGAGGTCGGGGCCGCTGCCTGCAATCTCGCAGTAAAAATCCCAGCCGTTCGCGTGGACGTAAGCCATGGAGGTGTGCCTGCAGGCGCGGGGCGCGTCAGCGGCCGGCGCCTGCGCGGGCCTGCTCGGCCCGGTAGAAGGCGAGGGCGGCGCGACCATCCACGCCGCGCTTGGCGACCTCGGCAAGCCATTCCTGCTCGATGATGTTGAACGCCTCGCGAAGCTCTGCCTCGAACGATGCGGGTGCCTTGACGACCTTCACGCCCTGATCGACAAGAGCCTTGATTGCTCCGTTGTTGGCTTGGTCAAGCACACCCATTCGCGCGGAAAATGCCTCACCGGACAACCGGGCGATCGCCTCCTTTGCGGCCGCGGGTAGCGCGTTCCAGCGGCTCTCGTTGATGAAGAAGGTGAACGACCCCGCGGTACCCAGACCCTCGAACTGGGTCCAGCCCTTGGTGTAGCGCGACAGGTTGAAGCTCATCACATCGATTGGCGTGACCGAAACATAGGCGTCGACCATGCCCTTGGAGACGAGTTCGAAGTAGCGCACGGCTGGCCCTGCAACGACGCCGGTAGTGACGGCACCAAAAGACTTCGCTGCATTACCGGGTGTCGCTGCGACCTTGGTGCGCTTGAGCTGGTCGATCGACACGATGGGATCGTTCAGACTGAAGAACCCCTGCGCGGGGAAAGCAACCACGCCGAGTACCTTCAGCCCCTTGTGCTCGCCGGCAGCAGCAAAGAATTTTTCGTGGGTACGCCACAGCGCGGTCGACATGGCCAGAGCCGAGGATGTCGGCCCCGGAACCTCGGTGATCAGGGTGGTGGTGAGCCGGTTGGGAACTACCCCCGCGAACTGGAATGAGATGTCTGCCCCGCCCTTGGCGACCAGATCCAATCCCGCCAGTGAGTGCGACCTTCAGCATTTCT
>RFXC01000017.1 GCA_009921765.1 Betaproteobacteria bacterium
ATTCGCCGCTTCGCGTTGCGCTGCTTGCCTCATCCAGCTGGTCGCATGCGTTCCTGGTCGACCATACCCATCGCCTGATGCCCGACACCCCGGCCGATCGCGAGCTCTACGCCGCGATGACGGCGGGAAATTTTGATTACTGGCGAGGCCGAAGCACCGCGCAGTTCGAGCATGCCGGTCAGCAGGAAATCCTGAACTGGTGTCCGCTGCTAGGTGCGATGGAAGCGCTGAATATGTCGCTGTCGTGGAGCAGCTTTGTTGAAACGCATGTGTTCAACTCGAACAAGGTTTTTGCGGTGTATCGGGCCTCTTAAACCCAGCCCTCCAGAAGATCCACCGGGTCGCCGTAGCGCGATGCCATTTCAATGACTTCAGGGTCGCGAAGCGCGCACAGAAACCCTTTGTCGACCAGCAGGTTGTCGCCTGCCCGAACCGTGCCATCGAGCATGACCAGATCGACGTGCACGGGCGGCTCTTCCCAGTCGGGCATGACGCGACGAATGTAGTCTGCCGGCTTGGCGAGATCGATGCCGAAATGAAGCGCCCCGGGAGAATTGGAGCCCGCGGGGTAGATGGTGTGGCGCGGTGCCTTCGGGTTGAAGCCGCAGCCGCCGCCTTCGATCATGCGCCCGCCCACCAGCATCTCGCGAAGAATCTGTGCTTCCTTCGATTCGCCCTCGACGCGGGACACATACTCGCCCTCGAAGTGCACGCCAATCGGCTCCTTGAAAGGCTCGGCAAAGCCCACCGCCCACTGCGGACAGAGCACTCCGCTCATCTGCGTGGGCACCGACAGATCGTTTTTCACTGCGTTGTGGTCCCACAGGTTGGGACCGTGCGCAGCAAGATAATGCACATAACAGCCGTCTTCGCTCGCGTCCATACGCCCGCGCCACCGGTTGGTGGCCAGCATGTTGTTGCGCATTTCGGGGGTGAAGTGAATCCGGAAGTCACTGCCCCGCTGATCGGTGAAATGAATGTCGAAGTCGGTACCCACGGGATAGCGGCGCGCGGTGGCGCGGGTGATCTCGCCCACGATCTCGATCGGGAAACGCGCCTGCGGCGTGTGGAGAAGGTCGAGGTTGCGGAAATAGGTGATCTTGACCCAGCGCTGTCCCTGCTTGCGAAGTCCGATGCAGAAGGGGTCGAGTATCGAGCAGAACCAGGTGGAGACCACAAAGCTTGCCTTGGACAGCAGCGGCTTCACCTCGTCGGGAATTCGTTCAACCCGGCAACTGGGTTCCATGTAGACCCGCATGGTGGCGCCGCGCGCGCGGGCATGAGCGCCGATCGCATCGATCACGCGTGAATCCAGAAGCGGGTCGGCGAGGAACAGCACCTGATCGCCGGTGCGGAAGGCGAAGGTGCGGGTGAAGTTGTCGAGGGCCGCGAAGAAATGCTTGGTGTCGGTGACGCCCGGGTTGAGCGCGATCGGCAGGCCCTGATAACGCGGGGGATTCTCCATGAGGGATTCCGGTGTGGGTTGATGAGCGGTGTGAGGAGGTCGGCAACAGGCAGGCGAGCGCTTGCGGCAGACCTATTTTTTGCCAAGCCCCAGACGGCTGGCCCCCTCGGTGTAGAGCCGGATCTTTTCCGCCATGAAGGCGTCCATTTCCTCGACGCCCACGTTCACCAGTTCAAACCCGGATTTGGCCGCGAGCTCCTTCATCTCGCGGTCTTCGTTCAGCGCCCGCCACAGGTCGGAGATCCGTTTGCGCGCCTCCGGTGAGGTGCCGCGGGGCATGCCGATACCGCGATAGGCGCCGTCCACCCAGTCGACGCCGAGCTCCCGGAAGGTGGGCACATCGGGTAGCAGCGGATGACGCTTGTCCATTGCAACCGCCAACGGGCGGAGCCGGTTCTGATTGGCGATCGCAAACGGGGTGTAGGTCATTGCGCCATCGATCTGCGCCCCCAGCACGGCGACCGACATGTCGCCGGTTCCCTTGAACGGGATGTAGTTGGTTTTCACGCTGAACGCTGCGTTCATGCGCTCATGCGCCGCGTGGTTCGCCGAGTTGAGGCCCGAGCCGCCCAGGCTCAGCTTGCCGGGCGATGCCTTGGCCGCAGCCACAAAGTCGGAAAAGCTGCGGATGGCGCTCGATGCGGGTACGACCAGGATGTCGGGCGTGTAGTGGAACCAGAACACCGGCGTGATGTCGGCGGTCTTGTACTGCACCTGTCCTTCGAGCGGCTGAAACACGATGTGGGGGAGGTTGATGCCCACCACATTGAACCCATCAGCGGGCAGCTGATTGATCTGGGTCCACATCAGCGCGCCGCCGGCACCGGCCTTGTACTGAATGATGGCGTCCAGTGTGGGGCAGCGACGCTTGAGCACCACCTGCTGATGACGCGCCGACAGGTCGGACTCGCCACCGGGCGGAAACGCCTGCCAGTAGAGCACATGCTTGTCGGGGCAGCCTTGTGCGAGGGCGGACCCCGAAAGTGCGAGGAGCCCGGCAACGATTCCGCCGACAAGCGTGAGGCCCCGGGCGATAACGCCGCGCGATGAATGCATGATGGTCTCCTTTGGTTTTGTGTGAGAGAGCGCGTGTTACTGAAGCGCCCGGCATACGGCATCGGTGACCTGGCGCGTGGTTGCTGCGCCGCCAAGATCGCGCGTATGGAGCGCCGGATTGGCGGTGACCGCCTCAATGGCACGCATCAGACGCGCGGCCGCCTTGTCTTCCCCCAGGTGCTCGAGGAGCATCACGCAACTCCAGAAGGTCCCGACCGGGTTGGCGAGCCCCTTGCCCATGATGTCGAAGGCCGAGCCGTGAATGGGTTCGAACATGCTGGGATAACGGCGCTCCGGGTCGATATTGCCGGTGGGGGCGATGCCAAGGCTGCCCGCGAGGGCTGCTGCCAGGTCACTCAGAATATCGGCATGCAGATTGGTGGCCACCACCGTGTCGATGCTGGCCGGTCGGTTGACCATGCGCGCCGTCATGGCGTCAACCAGTTCCTTGTCCCAGCGCACGTCCGGAAACTCGGCCGCCACCTGACGCGCGATGTCATCCCACATCACCATGGCGTGGCGCTGCGCATTGCTCTTGGTGACCACGGTGAGTAGTCTGCGCGGGCGCGACTGCGCCAGACGGAAGGCGAAACGCATGATGCGCTCCACGCCCGCGCGGGTCATGATGCTCACGTCGGTGGCGACCTCGATGGGATGCCCCTGGTGCGCGCGGCCGCCCACCCCGGCATATTCGCCTTCGGAGTTTTCGCGCACGATCACCCAATCAAGATCGGCGGGGGCGCAACGCTTGAGCGGCGCGTCAATGCCCGGCAGGATCCGCGTCGGGCGCACATTGGCGTATTGGTCAAAGCCCTGGCAGATCTTGAGCCGCAGACCCCATAGCGTGATGTGATCGGCGATCGCCGGGTCACCTGCTGACCCAAACAGAATGGCATCCATGCCGCGCAGCGCATCCAGTCCGTCGGCGGGCATCATCTCCCCATGGGCGCGATACCAGTCGCCGCCCCAGCCAAAGTCGGTGAAGCTGAACTCGAGTGTGCCGAGCGCGCGGGCCAGGGTCTCGAGCACTTCGCGGCCGGCAGGGATCACTTCCTTGCCGATACCGTCGCCCGGGATGGTTGCAATGCGATAGCGTTTCATGGTGTCTGATCGTTTGAGAAGAAAATCGAGCGTGGCGCCGGTCGATGCGGGGCCATGGCGTAAAACCGGACGATATTGGGATTGTCGCTGGACGGCAACCCGTCGAGGTCCGGGGAGCGCGAGGTCTATTTGCTGGCGAGCGCGCTCGCGAGTAGGGTTACATGAACAGGAGAATCGAATGGATCTTGGTATCCGATCCCGGCGGGCGCTGGTCTGCGCGTCCTCGCAGGGGCTGGGGCTCGCCTGCGCGACCGCCCTCGCGCGCGAGGGCGCGGACGTGTTCATCAACGGACGCAATGCAGCGCGGCTCGAGGAGGCCGCCCGATCGATCCTGGCGGCAACCGGTGTCAGCGCCCGAACCGTGCTGGCCGACATCACGACCGAGGCTGGGCGCCAGACGCTCTTCGACACCTGTACCGATCTGGATATCCTGGTGAACAACAATGCCGGACCACCGCCCGGACAGTTGTCAGACTGGGATCATGACGCCTGGATTCAGGCGCTCGAGGGCAACATGCTCGCGCCGATTCTCCTGATTCGTGGTTTCCTTCCCGGCATGCGGGCACGAAAGTTCGGCCGGATCGTCAATATCACCTCGGCCATGGTGAAGAGTCCGCGCGCGCACATGGCGCTCTCCACCTCGGCGCGCACCGGGCTCACGGCTTTCAGCAAGTCGATGTCGTTCGAGGCGGCAGCCGACAATGTCACGATCAACAATCTGCTCCCGGAGCGGATCGACACGCCTCGCCAGGCTTTCCTTGCTGAACGGCTCATGAAGATGCACGGCATCACCCGTGATGAGGCGCGTCAGAGGATTGCCGATTCCATTGCCGCCAGGCGCTTTGGCCGTCCGGAGGAATTTGCCGATGCCTGCGCCTATCTTTGCAGCGCGCAGGCAGGATTCATCTCGGGCCAGAACCTGCAACTGGACGGGGGTTCTTATCCTGGGCTGATCTGAGGCCTGGCGCGCCTTGCCTGCGCGCGGTGCTTGCTAGGAGGCAGGTTCGCTGCGCGCCCAATCGCGGAGCACAAAACGCTGAAGCTTTGCATTTTCGGTGCGCGGCAGCACGGGAACAAAGCGTACCCGCCGGGGGTATTTGTAGGGAGCGAGCCGTTCGCGCACGAATTGCTGAAGCTCGCTCGCGAACGGGTCGTTGCCCTCGCGAGGTGCCTTGCACACCACAAAGGCCATGACCACCTGGCCGCGTCCCGGGTCGGGTGCCCCCACCACGCCACATTCGGCGACATCGGGGTGGGTGAGGAGAACGTCTTCCACTTCGGGGCCAGCGATGTTGTAGCCCGCGCTGATGATCATGTCGTCGGTGCGCGATTGATACCAAAAGTAGCCGTCGGCATCCATCAGGTAGGCGTCGCCAGTCAGATTCCAGCCATGCTGCACATAGATGCTCTGCCGCGGATCATCGAGATAGCGACACCCCGTCGGGCCGCGCACGGCCAACCGCCCGATGGTGCCGGGTGGCACCGGCTGGCCCTGGTCATCCAGAATGACCGCTTCATAGCCTGGCACCACGCGTCCGGTGGCGCCAGCGCGGACTTCGCCCGGCCGGCAGCCGATAAAGGCATGGAGCAGTTCAGTCGATCCCAGACACTCGGTCATGTCCAGACCAGTGGCCTCACGCCACTGCGCGCGGGTGTCGGCGGGAAGCATTTCGCCCGATGACACGGTGATGCGAAGCGAACGCAGGGTGTCGCGGCGCGCGAGCGCGGCCATTCTTCGGTAGAGCGTGGGCGCGGTGAAGCAGATGCTCGCCCGGTGCTCGTCAATGCCTGCAAGGAGCGACTCGGCGGTCCATTGCGGCTCGAGCACGGCCGAGGCGCCTGCGCGAAGCGGAAAGATCAGCAGTCCGCCCAGCCCGAACGTGAAGGCAAGGGGTGGGGTGCCGATGAATACATCATCAGGCGTGGGCGCGAGCAGATGCCGCGACAACACGTCGGCGATCAACAGGCAGTCGCGATGGAAGTGCAGGGTGCCTTTGGGCTGACCGGTGGTGCCCGATGTGAAGGCGATCAAGGCGACATCGTCCTGGGCGGTGTCGGCCGCTGGAAAAGCTGCATCGTGCAAGGCCATCGCGTCTTCGAGCCGGCGAGGCTCGGCTGCAGTTCCGCCATAGCCAAGCACCGGTCCGCACGAAGGACGGGCCCTGCGCACCTCGTCCCATGCCTCCAGAAGCCCTGCCTCGCAGAGGGCGGCGCTCACCTGGGCGCGCTCGGCAATGACGGCAAGCTCACGGGCGCGCAGCAGCGGCATGGTGGTGACCGCAATGCAGCCAGCCTTGAGCACGGCAAGCCAGCAGGCGGCGAGCATCGGGTGGTTTGCGCCGCGCAACAGCACGCGGGCACCGGTGGGCAGGCGAAAATCGGATCGGAGGACGTGAGCGATCCGGTCGACGCGCTCGGCGAGCTCGGCGTAGGTGAAGCTCACGCCCGCGCCGCGAAGCGCAATCGCGCTGCCGCGCCCGGCTCGAAGCTGCGTATCGATCAGTTCCGCGGCCGCATTCAGGCGCTCGGGATAAGCGATTCCTGCAGGCGGCGGCAACAGCTGTGGCCAGGCTTCAGACGGCGGCAGCCGGTCGCGCGCGAAGCTGTCGTCGTGGCCGCTGCGAAACAGTCGGGGCGCGGGCATGGAGATCCCGGGAGGCGCACCGTCAGGGTCGCGGGTCACTGATCAAATCCGGCTGGCGCGTCTTTCCAGGTGGGCGCGACCAGCCTGCGCTTGCCGTCGTGTGACAGGCGGATGCCGGGTTCGTCGAGATCCTCGCGGTCCCACAGCTGGCAGGTCACCTGCTTGTGCTTCTGATCGAGGCCCTCGCAGTAGTTGGTGTATTCGCAAAGACGTACCGCATCGGCCCGTCCCAGCAGGGTCTTGAGCGCCCAGTCGGGATCGGCCAGGCTCTGCCGCGCCGTGCCCACCACATCGCAGTCGCCCGCGGCAAGCATGCTCTCGGCGAATTCGAAGTTGTGAACGCCGCCGGTGCACACGACCGGCGTGGTGCAGCCCGCTGCACGAATCGCCTGGCGAATCTGCGCGGTGGCCGCGCGATTCCGGCCGAAGGGCCCTTGCGCGTCGGACAGATATTGCGGCATGCATTCATAGCCGCTGCGGCCGGTATACGGATAGGCGGCCTGGCCAACCGAGGGCTGCTTGGCATCATCAAATTTGCCACCGCGGCTGGTTGAGAGAAAGTCCATGCCAGCGAGTGCGAACTGAACGCCATACCAGAGGCTGTCCCCGACCTCGGTGCCGCCTTCGATACATTCCTCGGCCAGAAAGCGGCAGCCCACGGCGTAGCCGCTGCCCACTTCGCGTCGAACCGCGTGGTACACCTCGAGCGGCAGGCGAACGCGCGCCTCGCGGCTGCCGCCGTAGCCATCGGTTCGCTGGTTGGTGGTGGAGAGAAAAGACGCCATGGTGTAGGCGTGGGCATAGTGCAGCTCGACACCATCGAAGCCCGCATCGCGTGAGCGCCGCGCAGCCTCCGAAAACAGCGAGGGCAACTCCCTGGGCAGCGACTGAATGTGGGGCAGGTGCAGATCGTTGACCGATTCGCGTGCGCCAAATTCCAGGCTCTGGCGATCGCGAGGATCGAGCACCTGAGCCCAGCCTGCCGCGCCGAGCGCGAGGAGGGCCTCGCGTGCGGCGGGTTCGCTCTGTCCAGTGAGGCCGGCGCGCGCGAGCAGTGCCGGGGTGAGCGTGAGGTGGCGTTCAAAGAAAGTGCGCGGATCGGGGCGTCGACGGATCCGCAGAAAATCGATGATCTGAATGAGCAGACGCGTGTGACCGCTGCTTGCCTCGTTGACCGCCCTGGTGAGTCGTCGAAGCCCGTCCACATAGCGGTCGTCGCCAATTCGAAGGAGCGGCCCGTCTTCGTTGGAGCGCCAGGGCACCATGGCAGGCACCCAGGTTCGATGACGCAGCGTGAGCGGGCCAAGCGAGATGGGGCTGAACAGTTGCGAGGCGCGCGCCTGGTCGGCGGTGGGCATGTGGCCGCGCGCGGGCTCGAAGCGGATTCGCTCAGCGGGTTTCCACATGGGCGAGCTCCTGGCGGTGGCGGGCGTGGGGACAAGGCATGAAGCGTTACTTTCCTGGTAGGGATAACCGTGGCAGAGTGCAGGTCCGATTTTACCGGCGCAGGAGCAGGATGATGACCGATTGTTCCAGACGCGAGTTCAATGGCTGGGTGACGGCGCTTGCGACCGGAGCCGCCCTGACACCGCTCGCTGCGCAGGCGCAGGGCGCTGACTGGCCGTCGCGGCCGGTGAAAATTCTGGTGGGATTCACACCCGGGGGCGTGCCCGATATCGCGGCGCGCACCCTGTCGCAGCGGCTCGCCGAGCCCTGGAAGCAGCCCATTGTGGTGGAGAACCGCCTGGGCGCGGGCAGCAACGTAGCCGCGCAGACCGCAGCGGCCGCACCCGCCGACGGCTACACGCTGCTGTCGGTATCGTCTGCGCATGCCGTGGCGCCGGCTATTTATGCCCGGCTGCCCTTTGATCCAATTCGTGATTTCGCGCCCATTTCGCTCACGGCGACGGGGCCCGCACTGGTGGTGGTGGCGCCCGATCTGCCGGTGAAGACCATGGCCGATCTTGTGGCGCTCGCTCGTGCGAAACCGGGCCTGTACAACTACGCATCGGCGGGGGTGGGCTCGGGCGCACACTTTGCGGTGGAGTTGCTGCGCAGCCAAACTGGAATCGATCTGGTTCATGTTCCGTTCAAGGGCATCCCGGAGGCCCTGAACGAAACCATCGCTGGCCGCACACACCTGTTCATCTCGCCCTATGCAAGCGCCATCAATCTGGTCCGCCAAGGCAAGGCGCGCGCGATCGCGGTCACCAGCCTCAAGCGGATGCCTGAAACGCCTGACCTGCCCACGGTTGCCGAATCTGGCGTCCCGGGTTACGAGTGGGTGTTCTGGTATGGATTACTTGCGCCCGCTGGCACCCCGCGGGCGATCATCGACCGGATCCACACCGATGTGGCCGCTGTGCTCGCGCAGGCCGATGTGCAGCAACGCTTCCGCTCGCTTGGCACCGAGGCCGTGTCGAGCACCCCTGAGGCATTTGCCCGTCTGATCGCCACCGAGGTGGCGAGTTTCACAAGGCTGGCGCGGGCCGGGAATATCCGCGCCGACTGACCCGGCCGTTGGGCGTTCTTCCTCATCCTTGCCGAGCGAGCCCCTGTCATGCCCTTTGCCCGAATCGATGATCTTGATGTGCACTACCAGGTGGCAGGTGAGGGGCCATGGCTCACGCTCGCGCATCCGCTTGCGGCCGATCTTCGCATCTGGGCGCTGCAGATGCCGCTTTTGCTGAGACATTTTCGTGTCTTGCGCTTTGATGCGCGGGGGCATGGCGAAACATCCGCCACCTCCGCGCCTTACACGCTCGAGCAACTCGCCGATGACGCACTTGGGCTTCTTGACCATCTGGGGATTACACGAACCCACTGGATCGGACTTTCCATGGGCGGGATGGTGGCGCAGGCGATCGCGCTCAAGCGCCCGGGCATTCTCGACCGGATTGTGTTGGCCGACTCCACCAGCAGGCGTCCAGCCAATGCTGCGGCGATCTGGGCCGAGCGCATCGCCGCGGCCCGGGCCCACGGCATGTCGGCCATCGTGGCGCCCACGCTCGAGCGCTGGTTTACGCCCGCGTATCGCGTGGTCAATGCCGATCTGATGGAATGGGTGGCTGAACAGATCAGCGCGACCAGCGTCGAGGGCTACTGTGGTTGCTGCGCGGCCATTTCGCAAATCGATATGCTCGACCGGCTGAAGGAGATCGACTCACCGGCGCTCATCATGGCCGGTGATCGGGATCACTCCACGCCCCCGGAAATGTCCGAGCAGATGAGCCGCAACTGGCGGGGGTCGGCCTACTGCACCATTCCCGACGCAGCGCATATCGGCAACATCGAGCAGGCCGATTTTTTCAACCGTCAGATCGCGGCGTTTCTCGGCGTTTGACGAAGTGTGCGCTAGGTAATGGCTTCCAGCACCGGGTACGGGCCATCGATCAGCGTGTGCCCGGCCAGCACGGTTTCGCGAAGCTTCTTCCTGCTCACCTTGCCCTGCGGATTTCTTGGCAGTGCCGTCATTTCAACGAAGAGGCGCGGCCGCTTGTGTCGGGACAGTATGCTTGCGCGGGACTCGAGCTCTTCGCGCCAGCCGTCTCGGGGCTGTTCAATCACCGCGATGATGATTTCCCCCCAGTAGTCGGACGGCAGCGAGGTGATCGCAGCCTGGGCGCAGGTTCGCATGCCGGCGAGTGCCGATTCGACTTCATCGGGATTGACCCGGTAACCGCCAGTCTTGATGACATCGGCAACCCGGCCGGTGAGCCAGAGCCGTCCACGCGAATCAAGTAGACCCAGATCTCCCGTGGCATGCCAGCCGTCTGGCTCATGCAGCCGGAAGCCGTCCGCCGTGATGAGTCCATCCGACTGCTGGCTTGCGCGCAGCCAGACTTCGTCCTCTTCGCCGGTTGCGCGCGGCGCCTCATGCGGGTGACCGATCCGGATCTCGACACCCGGGGCCGGCCAGCCTGTGCAACTGCCCCCCGCAGCGGGCGTCTCGGCGAAGGCCTCATCGAGCTCGGTGAAGGTGAGCGTGGTGATCGGGTTGATGCACTCGGTCTTGCCGTAGGTGATGCGCACCACCGGACCGAACATCCGCCTGGCGCGTTCGTAGAGCCCGCGTGCGAGCGGCTGCGTGCCGGTGAAGATGCAGCGCAGCCCCGGGAGGCTTGCACCATCGAACGCGCCCACCAGCTTGGCGAGCACGGTGGGGGGCGCGAACATGGCCTCATAGTTGCCTGAGTCGAGGAGCGGCCGGACCCGTGCCGGGTCTACACCATCGTGCAGCGTGATCTCGCCGCCGCAGTCGAGCCACGCCGCGCTGAGCAGCCCCGAACCGTGAACGAACGGCGTCATCAAAAGGATTTTCGAGCCAGGCTGCGGCATGAAAGGCAGACACGCTTTCTGAAGCTGCTCGCCAATCCAGCGGCGGCCATGCGAGGCCAGCACACCCTTGGGGCGGCCGGTTGTGCCTGAAGTAAAGAGGATGCGGCCAGGGGTGGGTCCGGGTACGGGGGAGAGCGCTCCGCCCCTGTCGTGAAGGGCAATGTCGGCCGACATCATGGGGTGGAGCCCCGCCTCGCCTGCCAGCGCGGCGCGCGCCTCGCGCGTGATCAGTACTTTTGCGCCTGAGACCTGCGCGCACCAGCGGATCTCGTCGGCTGTGTAGCCCCATCCCAGCGGCACCTCGCAAAGACCGGCCAGCTTGATGCCAAAGCTCACCCAGATCGCTTCCAGGCTGTTGGGAAGGAGACTCGCGACCGGAGTGCCAGCGGGAAGGCCCTGGTCGAGCAGGTGGACCGCCACAGCATGGGCGCGCGCGCTGAACTCGGCATAGCTCATGGTGCGTGCCTCCCCATCGCGCGCGGCGATACGATCGCCGAACCGGGCAGCGAGCATGCGAAGTTGGCCAGACCAGTCGACCTGTGCAAGCGGTGGGAGTGAGGCGTTCACGAGGGTTGCGCTCCGCGTTCAGCCATGAAACAGCTGGGCGATCCGCGGGAGTTCCGGCAGCCGGTTCAGCCGCTCGAACACCGCTTCCGCATCGAGATCGCGCGCAGCGCGCGTGCAGTCAAAAAACTTGGCCTTCAAATCGGCGGGCTTGAGCGGCAGCATGGCATTGCCGCGCGCAAAGCGCAGATCGCCGGAGGCAAGCACCCGCCCATCGGTGAGTTCGATCTCGATGCGGTCATTGAGGGCAAATACGGGCTCATGAGGACAGCGCTCGCCGTCGACCGCCTGGATCCGCACGCGTTCCATGAGGCGTTGGACCCCAGGCTGATTCACGAAGCGATCGGTCAGTTCGGCCAGCCCCACGCTGCGCGCTGTGAGCGACGAGGCGACCGCGAACTCGAGGCTGAACTTGGCCGCGAGGCCGGTGACTGGTCGATGATTGCGCAGCATCGAGGCTTGCGCGACGCCGATCCAGGCCCGCACTTCGCGCACCGCCTCTGGCTGAAGGTCGTGTGCCTGTGCGAGATCGATCACCGCGTCGATGACCCGATGGGTGGCATAGCAGATCGGATATTTCTTGATGGACAGCCCGGTATCGAGAATGCCTAGCGGCCGGTTCCGGGTGATGACAGGCGCATCAAGATCGGCCTTGCCCGTTGGCGAGAGCGCAGCGAGATAACCCGCATGATGCTCGATCGCGTCGTCGGCTGCGGTCAGCCCGGCCTGGGCCAGTTTTGCCGCTTCGATGCCCGAGGCGGCTGCCCGGCCCGCATGAAGCGGCTTGGTCATGGTGCCGAAATTGGCGACCAGGCCGGCGGCGAAACTGCCAGCGAGCGACAGCGCATGACGGGCCCGATCGACCGGCAGCCCGCGCAGATGGGCGGATGCCGCAGCCGCAGCGACCGTACCGAGCACCGCCGTGGGATGCCAGCCCTTCAGATGGTAGGCGTCGGGCTCACGGCGAAACAACTCGCTCCAGACCTCGTAGCCCACCAGATAGGCACGCACTGCGTCGGCGCCGCCCAGGCCCAGCGCCTCGGCCTCGGCCAGCACGGTGGGCACCAGCACAGTGCTGGGATGCCCGCCCATCGCAACATCATCGAAATCGAGCGCATGGCCGGCTGTGCCGTTGATGAGCGCGGCGTCGGCGCTGGCCGCGCGTCCGCTGCCGGCCAGCACGGTGGCTTCGCTGGCCGTGGAACCCCGGGCCGCCACAAACCGCGTGACGATGCCCACCACGGGCTCCTCGCGGCCCGCGATCAGGGTGGCGACTGTGTCGATGAAGCCGCTCTGCGCGATCTCGACCGCCCGGGCGGGCAAGGCGCCAAAGCCGGGCGCGTGAACAAATTCGGCGAGGGATCGGGTAAGTCCTGACATGCGGGATTCTCGTCTGACAATGAAGGGGGCGCGTTTTGTCGGGCCGTCCTGAACCTGGGGCCGTCACTCCATCCCGAGCAGTTTGTAAATCCGCCGGGTGTAGGCGCCGAATGCCGGCTGCGTTTTCATATCCAGCGTACGCGGGTAGGGCAGATCGATGTCGAAGTTGTCGGCCATTTTCGCGGGGCCGGCGGTGAGCACCACGACACGCGTGCCCAGGAACACCGCCTCGGAAATGCCATGCGTGACAAAGATGATGGTTTTGCCCGCTTCCTTCCAGATCCGCAGCAACTCCAGATTCATCTTCTCGCGGGTCAGCGCATCGAGGGCGCCAAAGGGCTCGTCCATCAGTACCAGCTTGGGATCGTGAACCAGCGACCGGGCAATCGCCGCGCGCTGCTGCATGCCACCGGAGAGCTCATAGGGATACTTCGACTCGTTTCCAGCGAGCCCGACCAGCGCCAGCAGGTCGCGCGCCCGGTCTCGTGACTCGGCCATGGGCAGCCCGAGAATCTCGGCGGGCAGCAGCACGTTTTCCAGAATGCGTCGCCACTTGAGCAGCAGTGGTTGCTGAAACACCATGCCGATATCGCGCGCCGGATCGAACGGATGCGTGCTCGAACCAATGGAGACCTCGCCGCCGTCGTGCGGATGAAGGCCCGACAGGATCTTCAGCAGCGTTGATTTGCCGCAGCCCGACGGGCCGACCAGCGATACGAGCTCTCCCGGCATCACGTCAAACGTGGCATCGGAAATGGCCAGATGCTCGCGCTTGCCGGTGCGATAGACCTTGCGAACCCCTTTCAGGCGGATGAATGGCGGTGGGGCGTCTGGCATGAAGTGCGGATGTCCTGTGGTCGGTCGGGCAAGCGGACGGTATCGTAGACCGTGCCGGGGATAGTCGCCAGCGAAACGTCGACTTCGCGGTCTGCGGCAGGTCTGGGGTATCGTTGCGCATCAGGCTGAATTTCCCCGGGGAGCACGATGGGTTTTCAGGTCGACTGGGAGCGCAGCGATTACTCGCGGATCCCGCACTGGCTCTATCACGACGAAGCGGTGTACCGCCTCGAGATGGAGCGTATTTTCCGCGGCCCGCTCTGGCACTACCTGTGCCTGGAGGCCGAAGTGCCCAATCCCGGCGACTTCCGCACCACCTGGGTCGGTGATACGCCTGTCGTGGTGAGCCGCGACCGTGGGGGCGATCTGCACGCCTGGGTGAACCGCTGTTCGCATCGCGGGGCCACCATCGTCCGCAAGGTGCAGGGCAATGCAACCGACCATGTCTGCATCTATCACCGCTGGTGTTATTCACCGAACGGCGATCTGACCGGCATTCCGTTTCGACGTGGTCTCAAGGGCGAGGGCGGCATGCCTGCCGATTTCAGCCCGGCGTCGGTGGCGCCAAAGAAGCTGAGGCTGGTGAATTTTCACGGGGTGCTGTTCGGAACTTTTGCCGAGACCTGTGAATCGATTGAAGACTTCCTGGGCGAATTCGGCACCAGCATGATTCGACGCTTCATGCACAAGCCGATCCGCATCCTGGGCTATTCGCGACAACTGATCCACGGCAACTGGAAGCTCTATGCCGAGAATCTGCGCGACACCTATCACGCGAGTCTGCTGCATGAGTTCTTCGTGACCTACGGTGTGGACCGGGCCACGCAGCGGGGCGGCGTCAAGATGGACGCCCGGCACCGGCACAACATGAACCATGCGTATGCGGCCTCGGACACCCAGGAGGAGGCGCGCGCGGCCTATGCCGGCACGGCGGGCGTAGAACTCGACCGGATGCGGCTGCGGGATCAGAAGCTCCTTCAGTACATTCCCGAATTTGAAGACGGCATGAATCTCGCTGCGCCCACTTTCTTCCCCAGTTCGATCATCATCCAGATCAACAACACACTCGGTACCCGGCACATCCGTCCCAAGGGAGTCGACCGGCTGGAAGTGTTCCAGACGCTGTTCGGCTACGAGGATGACACGCCCGAGATGACCCGGCATCGACTTGTGCTTGCCAATCTGGTCGGGCCCGCTGGGCTGGTCAGCATGGAAGACGGCGAGGCGATCGAGATCGCGCATCGCACCAGCGCAAGCGCGCCCGCCGGCAGTTCGAGTGTGGTCGAGATGGGCGGGCGTGGCCCGCTTCGCGATCTGGCCCACCGTGTCACTGAAACACCCATCCGTGGTTTCTGGTCGTATTGGTCGGAGCTGATGGGTGTTGAGCCCGAAGGGGGCGTGCGATGAGTGTGACGGCAGCCATCCCGCAGGAGGTTCGCAATGCGGTCGCCGACCTGCTGGCCGAATACGGCATGGCGCTCGATCAGGACCGGCTCGAAGACTGGGCTTCGCTCTTCACCGATGATTGCGACTACCGGGTCATCAGCCGGGAAAACGAGGAGCAGAACCTGCCCAATGTGATGATCTGGTGCGACAACCGGGCCATGCTGCTTGATCGCATCGAGTCATACCGTCATGTGAATGAATACAACCTGCACTGGGACCGGCACGTCATCGGCTTGCCGCGTCATTTTGGGCAGGTCGACGGACTCTGGCATGTCGAAGCGTCCTATAGTGCGTTTCAGACCGACCTCGAAGGCGCGACCAGGCTGTTCTCGGTGGGCCGCTACAGAATGGGCCTCCTCATGGTGTCGGGTATTGCAAGGATCCGCTCGGCCGTGGTGGTGGCCGATACTGGTCTCATTCCCACGTTGCTTGCCACACCGCTCTGAGGCGGCGGCAGGATCCTCCATGAACCCTGCCACCTGCCTCCGTTCTGTACAGGATCCCAACCATGCCAGCCGGTGACCAGTCGTTGAATCTGAAAGTTTTCGAAGCGTGCGATACGCCTGCGCCCGCGTTTGCGGCCGCGCTCCTGGGCGATTTTGGCGCCCAGGTCACGGTGATCGAATCGGCCGAGGGCTCGGGGCTGCGGCGGCTGGGGTCACAGGCGGTGCAGGCGGTCTGGTGGCCGATCATCGGACGAAACAAGCGCTCGCTGGTACTGAACGATGCCGATCCCGATTTGTCGCAGGTGCTGGGCGCAATCGTGCGTGCTGCCGATCTGCTCATCACCGACGACTCCTTCTGGGGGCGTGCGCTGCGCGAGGCGGCCGAGGGAGTCGAGCATCAGGCGCTTGTCGTACGACTCTTCAACCCCGGAGCAGACCGTCCCGACAGCTTCGCAGGCAGCACCGATCCCCGGTTCGCGGGCCTTGCGACCGGCGTGGTGGCGCTCACCGGCCACCCGCACGGCGCACCCATCCAGGCCGAGTTTCCGCTTGCCGATGCCACCAGCGGCATGATGGCCGCCACCACCGCGCTCTTCGAGCTCCGCCGTGCGCGTCTGGCGGGCGCCCAGCCTGTGCCCATCGAGCTCGGTCTGCACGAGACCCTCCTCAGAATGAATGAATGGCAACTGCAGGTGGCCTCTGTGCAGGGGCATGCCGAGCCGCGCAATGGCAACCGGTTCCCCATGAACTGGAACCTCGGCAATATTTTCAGTACGCGTGATGAGCGGTTGCTCACCGTGTCAGCCGCCACGCCCAGCGTGGCCGACCGCATGCTCAACATGGTGGGCGGCGAGTCGCTGCGCACTGACCCGCGCTTCAATACCCCGCAGGCCCGCCGCGACAACATGGACGAACTCGATGCGCGAATCGCGCAATGGATGGCTGCGCGCGATTCGGACGTGGCGATGCGTGAAGTGCTGGAGAACGATGTCGTGGTGGGGCCACTGTTTGACGCAGCCGAGTTGCTTCGCGATGAACACATCGCCGCCCGAGGCGATATCGTGCGGGTCGCAGACGGTTGCGGTGGCGAACTCCCCATGCCGGCGCCGCTTCCGCACCTGTCCGCACTCGCGGGCCGTGTACGCCATGCCGGCCCTGCCGTGGGGGCCGACACCGAAACCGTCCTGCGCGAACTGGGCGTGACCGACTACAACATGAGGAGACCATCATGACCAATCCGAAGAGAAACAAGTCCCTTTGCGAGGGCCGCAGCCGGCCTTTCCGGGTCCTGGCGTTTGCTGTCTTGCTGGGCGCTTCCGGTGTCGCTTCCGCGCAGCAGGCGCCCGAGGCGATCACGCTGATCGGGCGGGGGTCCTCGGGCAGCACCAGCGATCTCGCATTTGTGGTGATGGAAGAAGCCATCAAGCGTTCGTTTCCCGGGCAGGCCGTTCAGATCCGCCGACTTCCCGGCACGGCGTCGGCCGTACCGCCGCGCATTCAGAACGGCGAGGCGCAGATCGGTCATGGCGTGGGCGAAAGCGTGGTCGATGCCTGGAACGCGGAACGGACCTTCGCGCGCCGTCCCAAGATGCGTGACCTGCGCTACATGGGCTCCTATCTGGGTTTTCTGAACAAGCCTTCGGCGAGCCCCACCATGGTGGTGAAGGCCAATTCATCCATCAAATCGTGGGCGGATCTCAAGGACAAGAAAATCGGCGTGGGGCCGGCCGACAGTCTTACCGCCACCATGGTCAACGTGGGCCTTCGAGGGGTGAATCTGTCTTATGACCAGCTCAAGCGAAACGGCGGTCTGGTGCACACCGGCGACTGGAACCAGCAGATGGACATGCTGGGCGACGGGCAGCTTGATGCGGTGTTTGTGACCGCGGACCATCCTTCGCCCATGATCACCCAGTTTGCGGCCAGCCACTCGGCGCGCATCGTGAGCATGAGCGACGGGGTGCTCAAGTCGCTGATGGAAAACTATCCCACCATGACGCGCAATGTCATGCCAGGGAAAACCTACGCCTGGCAGGCCGATGAGGTGGTGGGGGTACAGCTGTCGCTGGGTTATGTGGTGCACAAGGATTTGCCCGAGGCCACGGTGTATGCCATCTGCATGCAGCTCTATTCGCCCAAGACCGCGGGCATCTGGGGTGAATCGGTGCCAGGCTGGAAGGGCGCAGAGAAACTCACCGACCGCGCCGCGCAGACCGTGTTTATTCCGCTCCACCCCGGTGCCGAGCGCTGCCATCGTGAGTTGGGCAACCCCGTGAAAACGATCGCGGTGGGCGCTGAAAAGCCGTGACCAGCGGCGACCTCCGCAACCCCGACGAGGCGGCGCGCGCGGCCGCCTCTCTCCGGGATGCAACCGATGCGCTCCCGTCAATCCGGGCGGTGATCCAGCGCGGGTCGTTTCGCCAGCGTCTGGTTGCGGTGCTCATCGTCTTCCTGTCGATGTTTCTCGGCGTGATGATGGTTTATTGCGCCCTGTTTGGCTCGCTCACCGCTTTCCTGCAGCGCTGCGCGTTCGTGTGGGCCATTCTCTCGATCGGCCTGCTGTTGCGCTCTGCGGGCGGCCGCCGCTGGAGCGCGCGCAGCTGGGCGAGTCTTGCGCCCGATCTGCTGCTGGTGGCAGTGATGGCGGCGGGCATGGTCTACATTTTTATCGACTATGAAGACTTCGCCCGGCGGATCGGATTTCCGTTTCCCGAAGACCTCGCGATCGGCATCGTGTATCTGGTGGTGGCGCTCGAAGTGACGCGCCGCTTCATCGGACTTGCAATGGTGGTCGTGTGTCTGGCGTTCGGTCTGCAGGCGCTCTTCGGAAAATATTTTCCCGGCATGTTCGCTGCGCCCAATGTGCGCTGGCAAACCTTCATCGAAGTGCTGTTCATGCAAGACAACGGGATTTTCGGTCCCACCGCCGGCGTGGCGGCGAGTTACCTCATGATTTTCCTGATCTTCGGTGCCATGCTGGTGCGTACCAACGGCATCGAATTCTTTGAAAAGCTGTCGCTTGCGCTCCTTGGGCGCCGCGCGGGCGGCCCGGCCCATGTATCCATCCTGTCGAGCGCGCTTCAGGGCACCACCTCCGGGAGCGTGGTGGGGAATGTGGTGGGTATGGGGAATGTCACCATCCCGCTCATGATGCGGACCGGCTTTGCGCCGCATACGGCAGGCGCGATCGAGGCGGTGGCTTCATCAGGCGCGCAGATCATGCCGCCCGTGATGGGATCGGCCGCCTTTCTCATGGCCGGACTCCTTGGAATCGGCTACTGGTCAATTGTGGTGGCGGCGATCATCCCGGCGCTGCTCTACTTCATCGCGCTTCATGTGCAGGTCGAGATCTACATTCGCGGACAGGGATTGCAGGCCACCACCGAAAAGCTTCCCACCGTGGGTGAGGCGATGCGATCAGGCGGCCATCTCATGATCGCGCTTGCCGCGTTGATTGTGCCGCTCTTCATCGGCGCCTCGCCGCAGTTGTCGGCGTTCATCGGGCTGGCCTCGCTTTTCGTGGTGTCGCTCCTTCATCGGTCCACGCGGGTGCCGATGAGCCAGTACCTCGAATCGGTTATTGATGCCATGTCCAACAACGTGGCGGTTGGCGCGGCTGTGACCACCGCCGGCATTTTGATGGGCACGCTCTGGGTATCAGGCGCGGGGAATCTTCTGGCCGACTTCGTGATTGCGGTGTCGAGCGGCCAGCTGTTCGTGGCGCTGCTCCTCACCGCACTGGTGGCGCTGGTGCTTGGCATGGGGCTCCCGACCCCGGCGGTGTATCTCACGGTGGCGGTGCTGATCGTGCCGGCGTTGGTGCGGATGGGGGCTCCGGAATTTGCGAGTCACATGTTCGCGTTCTATTTCGGCATTCTTGCCAACGTGACGCCACCGGTTGCGCTGGCCGCCTATGCCGCGGCGAGCATCGCGGGTGCCGACCTCAATCGAACCGGCTTTGTCGCGCTCCGGCTCGCAATCTCCGGGTTCGTCGTGCCGTTCATTTTTGTCTACAGCCCGGGGCTGCTGCTGAAGGACGACCTCGGGGCAATCGTGCAGACGTCGATCGCAGCGCTCCTTGCTGTGCTTGCGCTCGCGATCGCGGTGGAGGGCTGGTTGCGGGGCCGGCTCTCGATGGTGAGCCGGGCTGCGCTGCTGCTGGCAACGCTCTGCCTGGCAATGCCTGATCTGGGGCTTCGGCTCACGGGTGCAGCTTTGCTGGGGGTGATCGTCGGCCCGATTCTGTTGCGACGACAGGCCTCCCCGAAGGAGCGCGCGTGATGAATGCACAGCGCCGAAACCGCTGGATCTGGGCTGGCTGCATCGCCATTGCACTTGCGCTCTGGGCGCTCGTTGCGCGAGTGCGGATGCATCTGGTCGACGAACCCCTTTTTCTTGGCGTGGTAGCACTTGCCGCCGCAGCGCTGACCGCGCTCTATTGGTGGGACGTGGCGGCCGATGACCCCAACAAGCAGGCAGACCCCAACAAGCAGGCAGACCCCAACAAGCAGGCAGACCCCAACGACACTCGTGAGGACCGTTAAATGTGGCCGCTTCGTTCCATGCTGTTCATCCCCGCCCACAAGACCGACTGGGTTCACCGCGTTGACCGGTTCGGTCCCGATTCTGTTGTACTCGATCTGGAGGACGCGGTGCCGCACCACCTCAAGGTGGCCGCGCGACCGCAATGCCGCGAGGCGATCGGCGTGCTGAAGTCCAAGGGCATCCCGGCGTTCGTTCGGATCAACAACTGGGATGAGGGCGGCCGCGATGATGTGCTGGCCGTGGCGGCCGCCGGCTTTTCCGGGGTGATGCTGCCCAAGGCGCGCGATGTGGGACAGATCCGCGAACTCGACAACATTCTCGCTTATGTAGAGGGTCGTGAGGGTCTGCCGCTGGGCTCGATCGCCATCATGCCGCTCCCCGAAACTGCCGAGGGCTTGGCCGATGCCCGCCACCTGGTGGCGGCAAGCCGGCGCTGCGTGACGCTCGCGGGGATTGTCGGTGGCGTCGTCGAAGGCGATGTGGCGCGCGCCATGGGTTTTCGGCCCACCGTCGAGGGCACCGAGCAGCTGTATCTGGCCTCCAAGATGGTGCTGGATGCGCGGGCGGGCGGTGCGCGCTGGCCGATGGCAAGCCTCATCGGCACGGCGCTCGACGATCTTGACGCGGTACGCAGGCTCGCCACGCGGGCCAGGTCGCTGGGCTTCTCCGGCGCGATCCTGATCCATCCCACCCATGTGGCGGTCGCCAACGCGGTCTTCGCACCCACGCCCGAGGAAGTCGACTACTACGCAGGGCTCATTGAGGCCATGGCGGCGGCCGAGGCCAAGGGTGATGCGGCTGTGCGCTACCGCGGCATCATGGTTGACTACGCCATGCTGCCTCGCGCGCATGATGTGCTGCGCGAGGCCGAGCGCTTTGGTGTGCCGCGGGCGGGGCGCTCATGAGCGCGCGCCGGCCCCTTGAGGGCCTGAAGGTGGTGGAGCTCGGGCTCGCGCTGGCCGGACCGTTTGCGGGCAGCCTTATGGCGGAGCTGGGCGCTCAGGTGATCAAGATCGAAAAACCGGGCGGTGGTGATCCGGCGCGGCTGATGGGCATCAGCGTTAAAGATGTGGCGGTTTGGTGGGGGGTGGCTGCTCGGGCCAAGCTCTGCGTCGATCTCGACCTCAAGAACCCCGATGATCGGCGCACGCTGCTGGGTCTCATTGCCACGGCAGATGCCCTGGTCGAGAACTATCGGCCCGGCGTTCTCGATCGCATGGGCCTGGGCTGGGAGTCGCTGCGCGCGCTCAACCCGCGCCTGGTCATGGCGAGCATTTCGGGTTTCGGGCAGACCGGGCCGCACGCGTCGCGCCCGGGCTTCGGCAAGATCGCGGAAGCGATGAGCGGCATCGTGATGCTCACTGGGGCGCCTGATGAAGTGCCGATCCACATCGGTTTCAGCCTTGCCGACACATCGGCCGGACTCATGGCCGCATTCGGGCTTGCGCTCGGTTTGTATCAGCGTGATGTCGGCGGCGAGGAGGGATCGCACGCAGACGTCGCGCTGTTTGAGCCCCTGTTCCGCATGACCGAGTGTCAGCTCGCGCTGACCGAGCGGATGGGGCGTGCGCCGATGCGTGAGGGCAGTAATGATCCCTATGGCTGGGGCGCCTCCGGCGGGGCGGGGGTGAACCCCGATGCACTGCGGGCGGTGCGCTGCGCGGATGGTCACTGGCTGATGCTGCGTGCGTCCGCGCCCGATGAAATCGTTGTTCGGGCAGAGGGTCTGCCGATCGGCGACGCGCTCTTGCTCCTCGCCGGAGAAGGGGTGGCAGCGGCGCAGGTGCACGACGGTGCCACCATCAACGCCAGCGCCTATTTCAAGGCTCGCGGGGATGTACGCGAAGTACTTGATCCGGTGATCGGGCGAGTGTCCGTGCCGGGGGAAATTCCGAAGGCCTGGACCGAGCCCGAGTTGCCGCTCTTCAGACCGACGCGGCCGGATGCCGATCGCGGTCGGGTGCTCGGGTCGGGGCAGGGCAGCGGCTGATCAGGACAGCCCCACCACCTTGCCATCAACCCAGTCGATGCGTGAGGCAGCCGGCACCTTGGGCAGACCAGGCATGGTCATGATGTCCCCGCAGATCATCACCACAAAGCCCGCGCCTGCCGACAACCGAACTTCCCGTACGTCGATGGTGTGACCCTCCGGCGCGCCGCGCTGCGAGGGGTCGGTGGAAAACGACATCTGGGTTTTCGCGACACACACGGGCAGGTGTCCCCAGCCTTCGGCCTGCAGACGGTCGATGGCGGCTCGCACCTTGGCATCGGCCCGTATATCGGCTGCGCGGTAGACGCGGGTGGCGACTGCTCGCAGCTTGTCCCACAGGGGCGTGTCATCGCTGTAGACGAACTCGGGGCTCGCGGGCTGGTCGCAGAGCCTTACCACCACGCGAGCGAGATCGGCCGCGCCAGCACCGCCGTCAGCCCAGTGCGTGGCAAGCACGACATCGACACCCAGCGCCGAGATGCGCTCCCGAATCAGGGCGATTTCTGCGGGCGTATCGGCGTCGAAGCGGTTGATGGAGACGACGCACGGAATGCCGTAGACACGCTTCACGTTGTCCACATGACGTTCCAGATTCACGAGCCCCCGCTCGAGGGCGACGAGATCTTCGCGGGTGAGTGATTTCAGGTCTGCGCCACCGTGATATTTCAGCGCGCGCACCGTGGCCACCACCACTGCCGCCGAGGGTTTGAGCCCTGTTGCGCGACACTTGATGTCGAGGAATTTCTCGGCGCCGAGATCGGCGCCGAAGCCTGCCTCGGTCACCACATAGTCGGCAAGCTTCAGTGCAGCGCGGGTGGCCACCACCGAGTTGCAACCGTGCGCGATGTTGGCAAACGGCCCGCCGTGCACAAATGCGGGCGTGTGCTCGATCGTTTGCACCAGGTTTGGGGCGAGCGCGTCGCGAAGCAACACCGTCATGGCGCCGTGCGCGCTCAG
Source organism: Betaproteobacteria bacterium (assembly GCA_009921765.1). The sequence continues at coordinate 22,770 of RFXC01000017.1, forward strand.
GTCGCTTGCAGTGACGGCGCGGCCCTCGTGGGTGCGGCCCACAATGATCCGCGCAAGCCTCGCGCGCAGATCCTCCATCGAGGTGGCGAGGCACAGGATCGCCATCACCTCGGAAGCGACCACAATATCGAAGCCATCTTCGCGCGGGAAACCATTGCCCGGGCCACCAAGCGAGTTCACGATGTTGCGCAGCGCCCTATCGTTCATGTCGACCACCCGGCGCCAGCTGATCCGGCGCAGATCGATCCCAAGTTCGTTGCCGTGGTGAATATGGTTGTCGATGAGGGCAGCGAGCAGATTGTTGGCGAGTGCGATCGCTGAAAAATCACCCGTGAAATGGAGATTGATATCCTCCATGGGCACGATCTGCGCGTAGCCGCCGCCTGCGGCACCGCCCTTGACGCCGAACACCGGGCCGAGCGAAGGCTCGCGCAGGCAGACCATGGCGTTTTGGCCAATGTGGTTGAGCGCATCGCCCAGGCCCACGGTGGTGGTGGTTTTTCCCTCGCCTGCGGGCGTCGGGCTGATCGCGGTGACAAGGATCAGCTTGCCGTCTGGGCGGTCTTTCAGGGAATCGATGAATTCGAGCGACAGTTTCGCCTTGTATCGGCCGTAGGGCGACAGATGCTCAGGCGCGATACCGAGCCGCTCACGGGCGAGGGTTTCGATCGGCTGCAGGGTGGCGGACTGGGCGATGTCGATGTCGGTGGGCATGGGGCGGCCTGCCATCTGAATAGGTGAGTGCGAGTGTAGCTGTGACGGTGTCCAGAGCAAAAGGCGAGGGCATTGTCTGCGGGAGGGCGTTCGCCTGGGCGAGCGGCGCCGCGCTACGATGGCGAACCAAGGAGTCTTTCTCGTGAGCCCACATCCCGCGCTTTCCCTGTTGCTGATTGTTGGCCTGATTCAGTTCTGGCTGATGCCCGCGATCGCCTGGGTGCTGCTCAAAGGTCAGCGCGATACCGCTGCCCGTTTCTGGTTTGCCGGCACCGCCTGTTACGCGGGCACGGCATCGCTCTTTGTAATCCAGACGCTGCTGCCAAAGATCGCTTACCTGATGGTCGGTCTTGTTCTGGTGACCATGATGCTCGCTTTCATCGCCGAGGCCTTGCGGCGCGAGCTCTCGGCGACCCCAACGCCATGGGCATGGATTTTCGCGGTGGTGATTGGCAATGCGGTACTGCTCGTTTTACTACAGCTGTATCTGGGCGATCACCGGATGCGGGTGGCGCAGTTGGCGATCGTATCGGCGCTGGATCTGGGTTGCTGCTACCTGCTGCTGAAGGTGATCCAGGCAAAGCGCAGTCGCTCGCTTACGTTCGTGCTGGTTGGATTTCTGGCGGTGGTGATCACCAATCTGCTTCGCATCCACGGGTATCTCGCCCGCGGCGAGGCGCCGGTGCTGCTTACCTTTACAACGATCTCCAATCTCGGTTTCATTGCCAATTACCTTGCGGTCGTGATCTACAGCTTTGGCTACTGGGGGTTCGTGATCGAAAAGAACCGCGCCGCGCTTCTCGCTGAAAAAACCGAACGCAGCCGGGCGCAGGAAGGCGAATCCAAGGCGATCGATCGCGAGCGAAGCACCCTTGAGGTAGTGCGCCAACGCGAGGAGTTGATCGCGGAGCTCGCACGGATGCAGCGAGCGGCTCAAGCCGGGGCCCTGTCTGCCTCGATTGCGCATGAAATCAACCAGCCGCTTGCGTCGGTGAGACTGAGCGTCGAGGAGTCGCTGCTCCTTGCGCGCACCCGGACCGATCCGGTGAGGCTCGAACGTCTCCTCGAGCGGATTGCGGCAGAGAACGAGCGTGCAGCAAGCATCATCCGAACACTTCGCGATATTTTCCGCGACCATCAGGGTAAGCCAGAGAACCGGACGGTCGATCAGGTGGTGGGGGCTGCGACCGCACTTATCGAGCGCCGCGCGCAGGATCTTGGGGTCCGGTTGGCCACAGACCTCCAGTCTCCCGTCAAGGCAAGGATAGGCGCGGGGGAGCTTGAACACGTGATTCTCAATCTGGTCTCGAACGCCCTGGACGCGGTTTCGATGGTCCCTGCCAGCCGGCGCCAGGTCGCAGTGTCGACCCGGTTGATGGGTCAACAGGTAATGATTCGCGTTCAGGACACCGGACCTGGTATCAGTCAGGACGTTCAAGGCCAGCTCTTTGATCTGTTCGCCAGTTCGAGAGCCGAGGGTCTGGGGCTCGGGCTCTGGTTGTCGCGGTACATCGTCGAGCGTCACGGCGGTACGATTGAACTCGAAAGGGAGCACAGCACCCCCGGCGCGCTGTTTTCAGTGCGGCTCGAGCGTGGTGGTGAGCCGTTGGCGCCCACAACGAGCTGAACGCAGGCACTGTCCTATCCTTCGATCGAAGGATGTGTCTCGCGGCCGAGCTATGGTTGACTGTTGACATGCCTGATCCCTCAACCCCGCTTCGCCCGTCCGGTCACGTATTCGTGGTGGACGACGATGACGCGCTTCGCGACAGCATCGTCGATCTGTTGCGTGTTGTCGGCTATCGGGTTCAATGCTGGGCAAGCGGAAGGGATTTCCTTGCCGAGTTGCCTCGTGTTGCGCCTGCGGTGCTGGTGACCGACATGCGGATGCCGGACATGACGGGCGTCGAGCTTCACGAAGAACTGATTCGACGGGGACGCACGCTCCCGGTCGTTTACGTCAGCGGTGAGAGCACGGTATCGCAGACGGTACGCGCGATGAAACAGGGCGCGGTTGACTTTCTGGTCAAGCCGTTCGGACGCGAGGATCTGCTCCGTGCCGTGGCGGCGTCGCTCGAAAAGGATCGCCGGCAGATGCAGGACCTGATTCGTTCGGCGCGGGTGGTGGAGGCTCGCTCAACCCTGTCACCGCGTGAAAGTCAGGTGCACGACCTGCTCCTGAGAGGGTTCAGCAACCGCGAAATCGTCGAAGCGCTCGATATCTCGCTGCCCACCGCCAAACAGTACAAATCAGAGGTCATGCGAAAGCTTGGTGCCCGGTCGCTGGCTGAACTGATGGCGCTCAGTGCCGCCACACCGGTCAAAGACGATTTGTCGCGCACCGGTTAAGGCCCCCGCCTTCCGCCGCTCTCTTGCCGGCCGAATCGGTCGTGTGCGCCCAGGCTGGGCTTGCAACGGTCCGATGCGCTTGACTTGCGGCGGCGCAATCGATGGAATGTCGTCAACACAGATGGTGTGACCCGCGAAGCACTGCCCGCGACCGAAGCGCCCCTTAACCCGAACGAGATGGTCGACGGTAACAACCCCTTATGGAATCTCACAAGCGCCGCAGCGCAGTTGCTGATCGACAGTCGGGTCATCACGATATGGAGCGTGATGGCGTTTCGGTAGCAGCTCCCCCGCGCGAGTCGGTCCCGGTGCCCTCAGCCGACGCGGCTCGACTGATCGAACTCGGCTACGCCCGGCGGCACGCCGGTGACCTGAAAGCGGCCGCCGAATTGTATGAGCGGGCGGCGGGGCTGCCCGGCGCACCGGTGCAGGCTTACTTCAATTGGGGCAACGCGCTCTACGACCTGGGCCGCGTGCCCGAGGCGAGGCGCGCTTTTGAGGCGGCTCTCAAAGTGGACGCAGCCTCCTTGCCATCACGTCTTCAGCTTGCGCGCTGTGCGGCCCGGCTTGATGACCTTCCGCAGGCGCGCAGCCATTTCGAGTCGGTGGTTCGGCAGGATGGCTCCAATTTCAGTGCCTGGCTGGAGTTGGGGCATGTTCTGCGGCGGCAGGGCGATCTGGATGCCATGCTGGTTGCCTACAGGCGGGCGATGGCTGTTGCCCCTCAGCGCTGGGAGGCGATGCTCTCCATGGCCCGCGGACTCGAGGAAGCAGGTCAGTTCGAGATGGCGGCCACGGCGTATCACCGGGCGGTGTTGGCAGCTGGGGCTGCGGCTCAGCGTACGCCGGGCACGCCGGGCACGAGCGACGCCCGGCGCGAGGGCCCGCATCCGGTCCAGTTGCTGCGCACGATTCACTGGCGCATGGCCCGCTTCCGGCTGGAACGCGGTGACGCTGCGCGCGCGCTAGAGGCGATGCGTCAGGCGCTGATGGCCCAGCGTATCGAAAGCCAGCAGGCACCGCTCGACGTCAATGAACTGGCAGAGATGCAGATCGACCTGGGCGAGATTCTGCTGCGCCTGGGTCTCGACCAGGAGGCCCACCGCGCCTTCGAGCGCGCCAGCGCTGCAACGGCTGAAGCCACGCTCGCAAGGCTTGCCGAGACCTCCTTTCGCTTCAATCTCTGGCAGGAAGCGCAGCAGGTTCTGCAACGCTGCGTGGCGCTTTACCCGCACAGTGCATCTGCTCACTGGAACCTTGCGCACGCGTACGCGGAGAGCTGGCAGATGGACGAAGCGCTCGAGTCGCTTGCGCGGGCCGAGTCTCTGGCCCCGCAACCGGGTGCGCGCTCGATGCGGGCCTCCATTGCAGGTCGTCGCGGCGAAGCCGATCAGGCACTCGAGCTCTATCGCGAAATGGGTGAGGCAGAAGGACCCACCTCCCGAATGCGATCGAGCGCGGCGATGTCCTCGCTCTACAGCGACACCTTGAGCGCGCAGGAGGTGGCGGCGCTGCATCGGCGGTTGTTCCTCGAGATGGGAACGGGAGCGAGATCGGCAAAGTCTTTTTCGAATTCGCGCGATCCCGAGCGGAGATTGCGGGTGGGGCTGGTGACAGCCGACTTCCATCACCAGCATCCCGTCAATATCTTCATGCAGCCCATCCTCCCGCGGCTGGATCCGGCCGCGATCGAACTCACTGTCTATTTCACCGGCGTGTCCTACGACGATCAAACGCGCCTGGCAAGAAAGCGGGTGGCTCGCTGGGTGGAGTGTTCCGGTTGGGCTGACGGTCAGCTGGCAAGGCGTATCGAGCTTGATGGTATCGATGTGCTGCTTGATCTTGCTGGTCACACCAGCATGAACCGGATGGCCATGTTTGCCCAGCGTGCCGCGCCGGTCCAGGCGAGTTACCTGGGGTACCCTGGCTCGACTGGCGTGCCGAATATCGACTGGCTGATTGCCGATCGCGTGGTGGCGCCAGCCGGAACCGATGCGGGACTACCCGTATCCGGATTACGGCCCTCGGCACCTCGTGCGGCCGCTCACGTTCGGATCGTTCAACAATGCGCCCAAGCTCACACCGCGAACCGTGGCGCTCTGGGCGGCGGTATTGAAAGCCGTTCCTGGTTCGCGATTGCTTCTCAAGGCGCCCAGTTTCAAAGATGGTGGTGCGGTGACCGCATTCAGGACACGGTTCGCGGCGCACGGTGTCGATGCCTCCAGACTCGAGTTTCGAGGGCCAGTCGGGTTGACCGACATGATGGCCGAATACGAAGACGTTGACATCGCGCTTGATCCGGTGCCCTACAACGGGGGCACCACCACCCTGCAGGCGCTCTGGATGGGCGTGCCGGTTGTTGTGCTCGCAGGGCAGCATTTTGTCTCGCGCATGGGCGCAAGCTTCATGACCGCGCTGAATCTTGGTGACTGGGTGGCACGTGATGACGAACACTATGTGGCGGTGGCAGCGGCCATGGCGCGCGACCGTGAGGCGCTGCTGGACTTGAAGCGCGGGTTGCGCAGCCGTCAGCAGCAGGCCGCAGCCTGGAATATCGATCAGCATGCCCGATCGCTTCAGGAGGCCATTCGCGCGATGTGGCGCGCCTCGTGCGCACCGTGACGGTTGCCATGGCGGCCCGGCCATCGATCTATTACACCGGCGCGCTGCCGTTGCGCGCTGGTGGCGAGTTGGTCAACTTCCAGCACGTGGCGGCCCTGCGCCGCCTGGGCTGGCGGGCGTTTCTGTTGCTCGATCCAGCCTCTCGAGTGGGCGTGCCAAGCCAACCCTATCTCGTGCCGATGGTTCACTGGGGAGAACCGCTGGTGTTTTCAACGCACGACTGGTTGGTGATGCCCGAGATAACGCAGCCCGTCATGTTCCAGCGGCTGGCCGCTTTGCGCTGCAAGGTGGCCATCCATAACCAGAACCCGTTCTACACCTTTCGCGGCTTTGCCGACATTGCCAGCATGAATGCCTACCCGCTGGCGGGCGGTCTGTGTTGCAGCGATTTCACCCGGGACACGCTGCGACGTTGGGGGTCGACAACCGACTGGCAAGTGGTTCACCCGTGGGTGCTGCCCCATTTTTCCAGGGCCGCCCAAGGCGTGACCAAGCGGCGGCAGATTGCCTACATGCCACGAAAGCGACCCGCTGAAATCGCTTTCCTGAGGGCCCTGTTCCGAGGGCTCTATCCGGAGCACGCAGAGGTACCCTGGGTGGAGATCCACGATATGACCCGGCCGCAGGTGGCCGGTGTCCTGGCGGAATCCCTGATTTTTGCGAGCCTCAGCAAGGACGAAGGGCTGGGATTGCCACCGCTGGAAGCGATGGCTGCGGGTTGCCTGGTATGTGGTTACGACGGGGCAGGCGGCGTGGAATACGCAACCCCTGAGAACGGCTTCTGGGTGACCGAGGGGCATGCGGAGGGCTACGCGCTCGCCCTTCATCAAGCCCTGACGCTCGAGGCTGGCGCAGCGGCGATTCGGGTTCGGGCTGGGCAGGCAACCGCAGCGGCGTTTGGTGAGGCGCGCTTTCAGTCTGAGCTGGCTGGCGCCTGGGAACGGCTGCTCGGCGATACCGCAACCCAGTATCGCTTGCCGCAGGACACCTGAGCCATGTTCATCAACCATCTTGCGCAGGCCGATATTCAGCTGCTGGGCGAGCACCGACGGTTCTGGATGGACACCTGCGCCGGCCGCGACCAGGTGGCCATGACCCTGCTCGAGCAGGGCTGGAAGGCTTATGAGGCGCCGCTACCCATGCTGGTCGCGCAGTGGTGCCAGGCGATCAAGCCGGTATTCATCGATGTTGGCGCCAACACCGGCTTCTACAGCCTGCTGGCTTTGGCCTGCGGTGCCAGAGCGGCCCATGCTTTCGAACCCGTGGCAGAGATTGCCGGCATTCTCGAGGCCAATATGCGGGTCTCGGAATTGTCCGGGATGCTGACCCTGCATCCTGTCGCGGCCGGGGCCAACGTCGGGGCCGCAATGCTTTACTTTCCACGCGCCGACCACGGGCTGATCGAAACGTCGGCATCACTCAACAGCGGCTTCCGGGCTCAGCACTCTGCGCGACGCGAGGTGCAAGTCGCGCGCCTCGATGCGTGTTTGCCGTTGGTCTCCATGGCGGGACGCGACGTTCTCCTGAAGATTGATGTGGAGACTCATGAGGCCGACGTTTTGCGCGGGGCGACCGAACTCCTGAAAAATCTGCGCCCTGCGATCGTAGCTGAGCTGCTGCCAGGGGCTGACCTCGCGGTCTTCAAACAACTCTGCCTGCAAGGCAGGTACAGCCATTACGCCCTGGAGCCAGGTGGGCCCGTCAAGGCATTCGAAATGATTGCCTCCGAGCGGCAGCGCGACCATCTTTTTTTGCCTCAAGAGGCTGTAGAGCGCTGGCTTGGCCCCCTCAGTCGGCCGTGATCCCGATCCGCTGTATCACCGGTGTCATTACCCGAAGCTCGCTCTGCATGAAGGCGCGCAGGTCTTCAGGCGACCCACCGATCGGCTCCATGAATTGCGCATGAAGTCGCTGCTTCACCTCGGGTGCGGCGAGGGCCTCATTGATTTCCCGGTTCATACGCTGAACGACCGCGTCTGCCGTTCCTGCCGGCGCCATGATCGCCATCCAGGCCACGCTCTCGATTTCGGGCAGGCCCGCTTCCTTCATGGTGGGGATCTCGGGGGTGAGTTCACTGCGCCTGGCGGTTGACACCGCGAGCGCGCGCATCCGGCCCGCCCTGACCTGCGGCATGACCGCCACCGCCGGCACGCAGGCAAACTGCACATCACCCTGAAGGATGGCAGTGATTGCCTGCGGAGATGATGGATACGGAATGTGTACCGCAAAGGTGCCGGTCTTCACCTTGAGCAACTCCACCCCCAGCTGAGACAGGCTGCCCACACCGGTGGAGGAAAAATTGAATTTTCCAGGATGGGCCTTCATGGCTTCGACGAGCCCCATCAGGCTGGTGATGCCAGAGTCGGCGCGCACTGCGCACACGTTTGCCTGACCGCCAGCGAGCACGACTGGCCGCAATTCGGTGAGCGGGTCGTAACCCAGCTTCCGATAGAGCAGCGTGTTGTAGACGAGCGGGCCATTGGTGCTCACCACGAAGGTGGTGCCATCGGGCGGGTGCTTGGCCACATAGCCGGTGCCGGTGTTGCCGCCCGCGCCCGGGCGGTTGACCACCACAACAGGCTGACCCAGCCGGGGGCCGATTCGCTCGGCGAGGATTCGGACCAGCACGTCGGGTGATGAGCCTGCACCGTAGGGCACGACGATGCGAACCGGCTTGTCGGGCCAGGCGGTTTGCGCCTGCGCGGTCGGCGACACCATGGCGCTTGCGGCGGTGAGCGCTGCGGCGAGAATCAACCCCAGTACGGGTCGGCGCTCGGGGACGTCAGTGCGGGGGACAGTCTGATCGACGCTCAGGTTTCGGGGCAGGCGAGGTTTCATCGGGCAGGGCCTCCGTATCGTCAGAGAAGCGGCCTTCGCAGGCAACGAATGAAGCGTCCATGGTACGCGAG
>RFXC01000161.1 GCA_009921765.1 Betaproteobacteria bacterium
GGCAATGTGGCGGCCGCCCGGCAAATGGATCTGACCGAGGTGTCGTCTGCGCATCGCAGGCAGTTGCAGCTCTACCAGCGCTTTCAGGCGCTGTTCGATGAAGTCGACGTCGTGATCTGCCCGAGTGTCACCGTGTTTCCCTTTGCCTTCGATCAGCTGTATCCCACCGAGATCGACGGCGTACCGATGACCAACTATGTGCATTGGGCCGGGCTTACATCGGCCCTCACGGTGGTGGGCAACCCGATCACCGCGCTGCCCTGTGGCCTGGATCCCACCGGCATGCCGTTCGGCATTCAGGTGATCGGCCCCAGTCATTCAGATCGGTTCACGCTGGGCGTGGCGCATGCGCTGGAACAGGTGTTCAGTCGCGACGCGCTGTTGCAACAACCAGTTGCGGATGTGCGGGCGCTATCGGCTTAGGGCGAGTTCAGCGTCCAGCTATCCTGCTCAAGTTGCCGGCTTTTCCATGCCGTTGCTCCGCGCCGGATTCCTGACGCGATACCAGGCCGCGTAGATCGCTGGCACCCCGAGCACGGTGAGGACCGTGGCCACCACCAACCCAGCCATGATGGCGACGGCCATGGGTCCCCACAACACGCTGCGGGTGAGCGGAATCATGGCCAGCACGGCGGCCGCGGCGGTGAGCACGATGGGGCGAAACCGGCGCACGGCCGCCTCGCGAACCGCGATCCACGCTTCAGTCCCTGCGTCGCGATCCTGGCGGATCTGGTCGATCAGGATGATGGTGTTGCGCATGATGATGCCCATCAGCGCAATCATGCCGAGCATGGCGACGAAGCCGAACGGCAGGCGCGCGCCGAGCAGCCCCGCAGCCACGCCCACCAGGCCAAACGGTGCGGTGATGAGCACCATGGCGCTGAGCGAAAAGCTGCGCAATTGCAGCATCAACAAGGCCAACCAGGCAAAGATCATCAACGGTGCGCCCGCAGCAATCGAGGCCTGCGCCGCGGCGTTCTCCTCATACGGGCCGCCGGCGTCGATGCGGTAGCCCGGCGGCAATGCCGCCTGCACCTCACGCAAGCGCACCAGAATCTGCGCAGCCACGTCGGGGGCTTGCACGCCAGGAACCAGATCGGCCCGGACCGACAGCGTGGGCATGCGCGAATAGCGCCGGATGATGGGCTCCTCCATCACATCGCGCACCTCGGCCACCTGCGACAGCGGTACGGTGCGCCCGGGCGCCACCGGTATCTGCAATTGGGCCAAACGCGAACGGGCGACTCGCTCGTCAGCTGGTGCACGCAGCACGATATCGATCAGCTGATCGCGCTCGCGCCACTGCCCGATGGTGAGTCCGGACACCGTTGCGCCCAGGGTGCGCATCACCGCAGCGCTTGAGAGGTCAAGTGCGCGGGCCCGGTCGGCATCCACGGTCACCTGCAGCGCGGGCGCGCGCTCGCCCCAGTCAGTGTGGACATCGCGGGCCTTGTCGTGGGCGCGCACCACCGCCGCAACCTGATCGCCCAAGGCTTTCAGCCGCTCCACCTCGGGTCCGCTGATGCGGAATACGATCGGATAGGCAACCGGTGGGCCCAAGGGGGTCAGGATGGCACGCGCCCGCACCCCGGGAAAATTGTCATCCAGGTAGGTCTGCAGGCGAGGCACCAGACTGTCGCGGGCGCTCACGTCTGCAGTGAGGACGAGCCCGTGCGCATAGTTGGGACGGAACAGCTCCTGGTTCAGCGACAGGAAAAAGCGCGGCAGCGAATTGCCGACGCTCATGACGAAGGTTCGCACGCCGGGATCCTTACGCAGAAACGCCTCCAGACGCTCCACCTCGGCTTCGGTCGCACGGAAGCTCGCGCCCTCCGGCAGCCACAGTTCGACCATGACCTCCGAACGGTCGCTGGCGGGGAAGAACTGCTTTTCGGTCAGACCCATGCCGACGACCCCCGCTCCCAGCGCCGCGCCCGTCAAGGCGATGGTGATCCAGCGGTGGGTGATGCAGGCATCGATCAAGCGTCGCAGCCGGCGGTAGAACGGTGTGTCGAAGTTGTCGTGGTCGGCCGAGCGTGCCGGTTTTCGCAGGATCCACCATCCGAAGAGCGGCGTGGCGATCACGGCAGCAAACCACGACACCACCAGCGCCAGCGTGGTGACGCTGAACATGTCGAAGGTGTACTCGCCGGTGGACGAGCGCGCGAGCGCGATGGGCAGAAACCCTGCAGCGGTGACCAGGGTGCCGCTCAGCATCGGCCAGGCGGTTGAGACGTAAGCGAAGGTGGCGGCCGCGAAGCGGTCAAGTCCTTCTTCCAGCTTGCGCACCATCATCTCGACCACGATCATGGCGTCATCCACCAGCAAGCCCAGTGCAATGATCAATGCTCCGGTGGAAATGCGGTGGAGGTCGATACGCAGCCACGACATCAGGAGGAAGGTGGCGAGCAGCACGAGGGGAATGGTCAAAGCCACCACCATGCCTGCTCGCCAGCCCAGCGTCACGAAGCTGACCAGCAGCACGATGGCGATGGCCTCGGCCAGCGCCTTCATGAAGGTGCCTACCGCTTCCTTGACGATCCGCGGCTGATTGCTGACCTGTTCAAACTCGATGCCCACCGGAAGGTTGGAGCGGATCCGTTCAATCGCTGCGGCCAGGTTGCGGCCCAACTCGAGCACATCGCCATCGCCCTTCATCGATACCGCCAGTCCGATGGCAGGGCGCCCCTGAAAGCGCAGCGTCTGGACGGGCGGATCAGCAATGCCGCGCTCGATGCGCGCGATTTCGCCCAATCGCAGGATGCGGCCCGACCCGGGCACGGACAACGGCAGGTTCCGCAGCGCCTGCACCGAGTCGAGCCCCGTCTCGACCCGCAGCGGCACCGCATGCGTGGGCAACTGCAGCGCCCCGGCCGGCACGATCGCGTTCTGCGCCTGCAATTGCCCCGCGATCTGCGCCGCGTCCAGCCCAAGCGTTGCCAGTGTGGTATTGCTGATCTCGAGGTAAAGACGCTCCTGCGGCACGCCCACCAGTTCCACCTTGGACACATCGGGAACCCTCAGCAGTTCCTGACGCACGGCTTCAAGGTGATCGCGAAGCTCGAACAGGGTGAAGCCATCAGCGGTGAATGCGTAGATTGAACCGAAGACGTCGCCAAACTCGTCGTTGAAGAACGGGCCCAGCACCTCGGCAGGCAGCGTGTGCGCGATGTCGCCGAGTTTCTTTCGTACCTGGTACCACAGCTGAGGCACGTCGCGCTTGGGCGCGGTGTCCTGCAGTTCCAGAATGATCAGCGACTCGCCCGCCTTGGAGTAGCTCTGGGTACGCTTGAAATATGGAATTTCCTGGAGCTTCTTCTCGATTCGGCTGGTGAGCTGTTCATCGACCTGGGCGGGCGTTGCACCCGGCCATAGCGTGCGCACGGTGAGCGCGCGGAAGGTGAAGTCGGGATCCTCGCGCTGGCCCAGCTGGAAGTAGGCGGCCATGCCGGCGATGGCCACCGCCAGAATGAAGAACAGCGTCAGTTGCTGATGCCGGATCGCCGCCGCCGACAGGTTGAAGCCGCGGCTCATTGGCGCGGCATTGAAATCGGATGCGCTCACGGCGCGGTCCTGACCGAAGCACCTCCGCTTGCAGGCACCGCATCTGGCAGGCGGACCACCTGGCCGGGTTGCAGCAGATTGGCGCCCGCGGTCACGACCCACTCTCCGCCGCGCAGACCCTCGCGAACCACCACGCCCTCATCGCGGCCCTCGCCCAGAGTCACGGCGAGGGGTCGCGCCGTGCGCGTGGCAGGGTCAACCACCCAGACATTGGGCGTGGCATTGCGCGTTTGCAGCGCAGACAGCGGCACCACGATGGCGGGCGTGTTTCCAAGCGCAACGCGTACCGTGGCACTCATCCCCCAGCGCACGGTAGGGTCAGGTTGCTCGAACGCAAGACGGGCGGCATAGGTGCGGCTGGCAGGGTCGGCACTGGGCGCGAGCTCGCGCAGTCGAACATCGAAGATCTTGCCGGGCAGGGCCTCCAGCGTCGCCTTCATGCCGGTACTGGCGCGGAGCGCGTTGATCGCCCGCTCGGGTACGGCCACCAGCAGTTCGTTGAGTCCCGTGGGGGCGACCCGTATCACCGTCTGCCCGGCGGCCACCACGCTCCCCGCCTCGGCTTCAACCGCGGTAACGATGCCGCTGCGATCTGCCCGAAGCGTTTGGAACACGAGGGCGTTGCGGGCCTGTGTCAAAGCCGCCTGGGCTGCGGTGAGGCGCGCCTCGCTCGAATCGGCCAGTGCCTGTTGACGCTCGAGTGCCGCGCCGGAAAGAAACCCCTGGTCGCGCAACGCGCGCTGACGGTTCAATTCCGCACGCTGCAAGGCTGCGTCGGCCTGGGCGGCGTCCACCTGCGCCATCTGAGCGGCAATGGCCGGGGCAACATCGGCGGGATCCAGCACCGCAAGCGCTTGACCCGCGACGACCGCCTCGCCGACATCAACGCGTCGCTCTGCAATTTTGCCGCCAACCCGGAATCCGTAGCGATGCTCGATACGCGGCCGCACTTCTCCTGGCAGGATCAGGCGGTCTTCGGTGCTGGCGGGTTGCACCTGCATGACACGAACCGGGCGCGGGCGCGCGGGTTCGGGCTCGGCGGCCTGTGACGGCGCCAACTGAGCCGAACAGACCACCAGCAACGCGGCCGCAAGCGGTGCAACGAGCAGGGTTGGGAGGCGAGGCATGGTGGAGGCTAAAAATCGTTTAATGTGAAAGACGTTAACATTTGTGCATTTTGCCAGAGACTGCCGGGCGGGCACACCGATGGCCTCGGCACGCGGTCGGGGAATACACTGCGGCCCCCATCTCGGCCCCCTTCTCGGCCACTCTCTCGGCCGGCTGCGAGCATGTAAAGAGCCACCGCCTGTGAGAATGACATGAGTCGCGCATTGACATCAGCTACACATCCAACCAGGATTCGTACATCTGTTCTGTATCTGTTCGGAGATAGTCATGCGTGATACAGCCATCCGTTTGCGAGCCCTGCCCAAGCAGCGTGACCTGATCGACCAGGCCGCGCAGTTGCTTGGAAAGAACCGGTCTGACTTCATGCTGGAGGCCGCCTGCGACAAGGCTCGGTCGGTGCTGCTCGATCAGGTGTTCTTCACGCTGGATGACGCCAAATTCCGGCAATTCACCACTATGTTGGATGCTCCTGTGCAACCCAACCCCGGGCTCGAACGCTTGTTGGCGGTCAAGATGCCTTGGAAAGTGGGCGTATGAATTTGCAGGCGCCGGCGCCGCTGCCACCCGAACATCTGATCCACTCATTTGCTTGCGGCGAATCAGTACTCGATGAATGGCTCAAGCGCCGAGCTCTGAGCAACCAAACCAGCGGGGCCAGCCGTACGTTCGTGGTGACGGCCGACGAGCGAGAGGTCATGGGCTACTACGCTCTGGCAGCGGGAGCCGTTGCGCACCAGGATGCAACACGCTCCATTCGCCAGAACATGCCTGATCCGCTTCCTGTGATGGTCCTTGCCCGTTTGGCGGTCGATATCCGAGCACACGGAATGAAATTGGGCGCAGCCCTGCTTCAGGATTCACTACGGCGCAGTGTGCTGGTATCCCAAAACATGGGCGTGCGCGCCATGCTGGTCCACGCACTCAACGATCGTGCTCGCCAGTTCTACGAGTACTACGGTTTCAAGGCGTCGCCCACACACCCAATGACACTGATGCTGCGCCTCGGTCAATCATTGATTTGATCAAGGGCTATGAATTTCGGCCAAAGCTTGCGTCGGGGTGAGGATGCGCAGGCCAGTCGGGGCCCGTGCAGTCAGCAGGTCCGAATCACCGCTGACCAGCAGAGCCCCACGAGCCTGCAGGGCCGTGGCGATGAATTTGTCGTCGCCCGGGTCGCAGCTCCCCCCCTTGGTGATCAATTTCCACCCAGGGGGCGCTGGCTGAGAGGTCGCGCAGCACGCGCTCGCGGATGTCGAGACTGATGTAGCGGTCGAACTTGGGGCGGTAGAGCCGGCCACGCAACTCTTCAAACGTGGGCTCGGAAAACACGATGCGCGCTTCTGCCAGCACCCGCTGCACCAGCACACACGGACTGCCCTGTCGGGAAAGGACCGCACTGATCAGCACATTGGTGTCGAGCACCCAGTCATGACTCGTCACGCAGCAGTTCCTGCAGCAACTCGGGTGTCATGCCAGACTGTTCGGATTGCTGGCTGCTTGCTGCCAGCGTGTGCTGCAGGCGGTTGGCGTAGAACTGCCGCATGGCTTCGTAGTCTTCCGCCGACACCAGAACGCCCACGACGCGGTCGCGGCGCATGACCCGTACAGGCTCGCGTTGGGCCATGTCGATAAACTGACCAAACCGGGTTTTGGCTTCATTGGCGGTTAGGGTACGCATGCCGCTGAAGATAGCACCAATCGTTCGATTCGTTCCAAACGATCGATCAACCCGCGCACCGCAGCCCCGACGCAATCCCGCGTATGCAAATGGCGAAGCATCGATACATGCTTACTGCGCCGCCCGCCTTCGTCCTGAGGTGGGCGTGTCGAGCGCTCTGAGGCAGTCCGTCCCGACGCGCTGGACCATCGCATCAACGCCTTCAGGGGGCACAGCGATGACCCGACGGGTGAGCAAGGTTGCAAGACCGTGAATCGCCGACCACACGAGGAGTTCCGCGCCCGCGCGGCGCTGTGGGCTGATGACGCCGGTTGCCAGCAATTCATCAAGGATCCCGGAGAGTGCGCCGTAGGGTCCCCCGTACGCAGGTGACTGGGCAAGCGGATCAACACAAGGAAGCCCGGCGTCGTACGGCCCGAACATCACCGAGAATCGCTCCGGCTGCTCGAGTGCGAATGCAACGTAGGCGCGGCCCTGCGCGAGAAAACGTGCCTGCGCGGCACGGACGCCTCTCCCACGAACCGCGCGCATGGCCTCGTCAAAGCGCTGCCCCAGTTCGACGAATCCGTCCGCTGCGATCGCCCCCAACAATGCAGACTTGTCTTCGAAATGCCGGTACGCAGCGCTCGGCGACACGCCCACCACTATTGCCGCCTGCCGCAGCGAAAACCCTTCGGCGCCATGCTTGCCAATGAGCGTGAGCGCAGCACGCTTGAGCGCGGCGGGTAAATCACCGTGGTGGTAGTGATCGCGCGAAGGTGCGACCGCCGCTGCGGCGGCTTTCAATACCTGTCGGGCGTTCGGTGCGCTGGATGCCATCCCGGAATGTTGACAGCTATCACATCAACTCGTAAAGTGAACAGTGCTTATATCAATAAGCATCGCGCTGATGATTCGCGGCTGACCAGGGCCCCGGGTGATCGATGAGGCGGGACACTTTTCGACAACGAGGAGAGCCATGATCCTTTACGACCTACCCGCCGGCATGCATCCCCGCCGAGTTCGAATTTTTCTCGCTGAGAAAGGCCAGACCATCCCCTCCCTTGCGATTGACGCAGCCAACGGTGAGAACAGTCAGCCCGAGTTTCTCCGCCTGAACCCAATGGGTCGCTTGCCCGTGTTGGTTCTCGATGACGGCACGGCAATCTCCGAGTCGCTCGCCATCTGCCGCTATCTCGAATCCCTATATCCAACCCCCCCGCTGCTGGGAGTTGGCGCGCTGGAGATCGCCAAGGTCGATATGTGGATCCGACGCATGGAGCAGCAGATCTCAAACCCGATCGGCGACATCTTCATGCACACGAGCGATTTCTATCGAAGCCGCATCACCCAGGTGCCCGCTTACGCGGAGTGGTCGCGCGAAAAGGTCATGAAATCATTTGCCTGGCTTGACGGCGTACTTTCCGGCCGCCCCTTCATTGCCGGGGCGAACTACACGGTCGCCGATATCGTGGCGCAGTGTGCGCTGGTGTTGGGCAAGGCGGTGGGAGTCCGCGTCCCGCCCGAACATGCGCATCTTGCCCGCTGGTTCGCAGAGGTCAGCGCTCGTCCCACGGCTCGCGCATAGCGAAAGGTCGGCCCACATGAATGCGCCAGGCGTGTGCTGTGTGATCGGTGCGGGCGATGCAACCGGCGGCGCCATCGCCAAACGCTTTGCGCGCGGGGGCTACGAGGTGTGTGTAGCCCGTCGAACCGAATCGGCGCCATCGAGGTACTGGTATTCAATGTGGGCGGCAACGTGCGCTTTCCCATCCTTGAAACAACCGCCCAGAAATATTTCAAGGTCTGGGAAATGTGCGCGATGGCGGGTTTCCTTGCCGGGCGGGAGGCCGCGCGCGTGATGGTGCCGCGAGGCCGAGGCAGTATTTTCTTCACCGGCGCCACCGCCAGCACGCGAGGGGCCGCGGGCTTTTCTGCCTTCGCGGGCGGCAAGGCCGCGCTGCGTGCGCTTGCGCAGTCTATGGCGCGCGAGTTGGGCCCGAAGGGATTGCACGTTGCCCATGTGATCGTCGACGGTCTGATCGACACAGCCTTCGCTCGCGAGAACTTCGCGCAGCGCGTGGCCGACACCGCACCCGACGGAATCCTCAACCCCGAGCACATTGCGCAGGCGTACTGGTGGCTGCACCAACAGCCCCGCGATGCCTGGACGTTCGAATTGGACTTAAGGCCGTGGGCAGAGAATTGGTGAGCGCTCAGGCTTAGATCTCTGAAGACAGAAGCTAAATCACCCGGTCACGATGCTCCGAACTACGCACTTTCGGGACTTCTAAGGGCTATTTCTTTCGCCGCCTGAGATCGAACCCCCATCTTTGGGCATACTCATCCCCGACCATGTGCTCGTCTGACTTCCGCTCCTTCAAAAAAGCCTTGCTGCCCGCGCTGCTGCTGTGCCTTTTGGTCTGGTTGCCCAGTATGGCGGCGGCGCAGGAGCGCATTCTCGAAAAGGCCTACTGGACCGACACAACCGGAGCCGCCAGTTTTGAGCAGGCTCGCACTGCCTCGTATACCCCGTACCGGGATGTACTCAGCAAAGGCTTCAGCAACCATGTGCAGTGGGTGCGCTTAAAGATCGCGCCGCTGCTGGTTGAGGAGGGCGATGCACTGGTGCTGCGTCTACGACCGGTCTACGTTGATCAGATCACGCTTTTTGACCCAGTGCTGCTGGCCCAGGGCATTGGGCCTGCCAGTGTGGGCGATCGCACGCCCTGGGAGTCCAACCAGTTCGAATCGCTTAACCACAACCTGCTCATTCCAGGGCAGGCCAATGAGCGCTATGTCTGGCTGCGGCTTCAGACTACGAGCACGCAATTGCTGCACGCCGAGGCTTTGACCCCGCGAGAAATGCTGCGCGAGGAACACACGCTTTGGCTGGTCTACGCCGCCTTGCTTGCGCTGATCATGTCGTTCCTGCTGTGGGTGCTGATGGCCTGGCTTCGCGACCGCGATCCAGTCAATGGCGTGTTTGTGATCCGGCAGACGGTTCTGCTGATCTACACCGCCTGTTTCCTGGGCTATCACCGCATATTGCTGGCCGATTGGCTGTCACCGGCGGTCCAGGACACGCTGTACAACTGGCTGGTTTTGTTCACAACCGGCCTGTCGGTGGCCTTCGAATACCGCTTTCTCGTGGAGTACCGCCTGACGCGCGGGTCGCGGCGGTTGCTGCGCATGCTTCTGGCGTGGTCGCTGTTCGCGATGGCGCTGATGCTGTTTGGCCAGACCCGACTGTCGCTGCAAACGAATATGTTGCTGAACGGTGTGGCCGTGATCTGCCTGCTGCTGGTCAGCCTGCGTCTGAAGCGCCCTCATGTCACCCACGCTTACAGCGCCGGCTATCAGTTGCCGCCCGCCGTGGTGTCCGTGTACTACGTTGCGGTGTTGCTGTTGCTGGTGCTCAACGTGTTGCCCAGCCTGGGGCTGCTGTCGGGCACACTCTACACCGTGTATGGAGTGCTGCTGTATGGCGTGGTGTCTGGTTTTTTCATGACCGCCCTGCTCATCGTTCGTTCACGCAAGGCTGAGGCATTGCGTTTGGACACCGCCAACCGCCTGAATTTGTCGCAACAGCAACTCGAACTTGAAACGCAGCGCCGGCA
>RFXC01000162.1 GCA_009921765.1 Betaproteobacteria bacterium
TATACGGCACATGGATCGCCTTGATACCGACCGCCGCGTTGAACGATTCCGCGATCAGGTGCGCGGTGGCACCGGTGCCGGACGACGCGAAGGTGTACTTGCCCGGTTCGGCGCGCACCTTTGCAATCAGTTCGTTGATGTCGCGCGCCTGAAAGCCCATACCCGTGACCAGCACATAAGGCGACATGCCCACCATCGCCACCGGCTGCAGATCGCGCTCGGGGTCATAGGGCGTGCGCGTCATGAGCGGGCTCACGGTGACCGGTCCAGACGACGCAGCAAGGAGCGTGTAGCCATCGGCCTCCGATTTGGCGACCGCATCGGTGCCGATGGTGCCGCCCGCCCCAGCCTTGTTGTCGATCACCACCGGCTGGTTGAACAGTTTGGACAATTCCTGGGCGACCACGCGACCGGCGAGGTCGGTCGCCTGCCCCGGGGGCCATGGAACGATCATGCGCATGGGTCGAGTGGGGTAGGCGGCCTGCGCCAGCACGCTGGAGGGGATCCATGATGCGGCGGCAGCACCTGCCGCGCCTGCCACCAGCCGGCGCCGCGTCTGCCCAACGGGGCCCACCCAATCGGGAGCTCGGCCGGTTTCGGTGTCGGCGCAGTTCCGCACCGGATACGACGCTGAGAATCGCGATTTCATGAAGAGTCTCCTTGAATGTTGTAAGCGCAGCCCGCAGGTCACACAGCCTGGTCGGTACGTCCCTGCAGCGCCCGGGTAGACGCCAGCAACCCGTCATCGACAATTGCGACCGCCCGCGTCCAGCCCGCAGACGCACCACGGATCTTGAACGGAAAGCATGAAATCACGAATCCGTGTGGCGGCAACGATTCGAGATTGTGCAGCTTCTCGAGATGGCTGTAACCAATATGCCGGCCCGCTTTGTGCCCTTCCCAGATCAGTGCGGCGTTACCGGTCTGTTTGTATTTCTCGGCGGTATAGACGAACGGCGCGTCCCAGCTCCAGGCATCGGTGCCGGTCAACCGGACTCCGCGCTCGAGCAGATACATGGTGGCTTCGTATCCCATGCCACAGCCTGCCGTGACGTAGTCGTCATTGCCGTAGCGCGACCCCGCGCGGGTGTTCACCACCACGATATCCAGCGGTTGCAGCGTGTAGTCGATTCGTTTGAGTTCGGCCTCCACATCGGCAGCGGTCACCACATAGCCGTCTGCGAAGTGGCGGAAATCGAGCTTGACGCCCGGCTGAAAACACCATTCGAGCGGCACTTCGTCGATGGTGGCCGCGCGCTCGCCATGGTTCATCGTGGGATGAAAGTGCCAGGGCGCATCAAGATGCGTGCCGTTGTGGGTAATGAGTTCCACCTTTTCCACCGCCCAGCCTTGGCCATCGGGCAGGTCTTCCTTCCGAAGCCCCGGAAAAAATGGCTCGATCTGCGAATAGCTTTGCTCGTGGTTGATGTACTGGATCTTGGGATTGAACGGGCGCGGGTCGGACAGCGGCTCGTTCTCGAGAAAAATCGACAGGTCGATGAAGCGGCGGGTCATCCGGGTCTCCTGAGTTTTCCTTGTGCGCGTGCGCCCCGGGCGGGCGAGCGGATCGAAAGTCTACCGTGCGCGGCGACAGGCGCTACACTGCCCGAGGCTCATCACAAGCGCTACCCCCATTCAAGCAGGAGACCTCCCATGAAGAACTCGCCTTCGAAGCCCAGGCGCCAAGCGCTGTCGCGGGCCCTGCCCTCGCTCGCCATCGGCCTCTGCGCAGCCATCGCCAGCGGCACCGCGCCGATTGCAGGCGCGCAAACCGCCGCACCCGCCACCCGCCTCATCGTGGGCTACACTGCAGGCGGCCCTGTCGACGGCGCGGCGCGCCTGATCGCCCCCGCACTCGCGCGCGAGCTCGGCAGCCCGGTGGTCGTAGAGAATCGCCCCGGCGCCAACGCCACGCTGGCGGGCGACCTGGTGGCCAAGGCCGGTGCTGACGCGTCGCTCCTCTGGTTTGCGGCGAGCCCGACGGTCACCATCAGCCCCAACGTGATGCGCAAGATGAGTTTCGACCCCATGCGCGACCTGCGTCCGCTGGCGCCCGTGGTGAGCTACTACAACGTGCTGGTGATCAATCGTGACCTGCCGTTCAAAGGCTTCAACGATCTGGTCGCCTACGCCCGCGCGAACCCGGGAAAGGTCGCCTTCGGCTCGGCAGGCATCGGCGGCTCGAACCATCTGGCCGCTGAACTCCTTGCCATCAAGACCAATACGAAAATGACGCATGTGCCCTACAAGGGCAACGCACCCGCCATGACCGATGTGATCGGCGGTCAGCTGACCATGATGTTCGACATCATCAGCACTGCCCTGCCCCAGATCACCTCGGGCCGTGTCCGGGCCATTGCAGTGAGCTCGCCGACCCGCAACCGCTCGCTGCCCGATGTGCCGACGCTGATCGAGTCGGGTGTCCCCGATTTTGACGTGGGCGGCTGGATGGCAATCTATGGTCCGCCTGCGCTACCCGATGCCGCGGCCCAGCGTGTCACCGAAGCCACGCAACGTGTGCTGGCCCAGGCCGAGATCCGCAGCCGGCTGGAAGATCTGGGCTTTACGCTCTGGACGGGCGATGGCGCGACGCTGTCAAAGCGTGCCATCGCCGAGCGCGCCATGTGGGCCACAGTCACCAAAGGCATCGAGATCGACTGAGCGATCACGCTCAAGCGCCCGGTCGCTCGGTGTCACGGGCGCTCAGCACCGTGCGCCCGTGCACCCGGCCGGCACGCAGATCGTCCAGCGCCTGTTGTGCTTGCGCAAGCCCGCGCACATTGAGCGGCATGGGAGGCAGCACCTCGCTCCGCGCGAGCGCCATCAACTCATGCATGTCGGAAAGGCTTCCCACATACGACCCGATGAGGGTCACCGCCTTCAGCACCAGCATGGCAGGCGACACCGGCGCCGAACCGCCGAACAACCCCACATTCACGAGCGTGCCACCCTTGCGAAGCGCGCCCAACCCGAACGAAAAGCTGTCGGCCGACCCGACGAAGTCAACCGCTGCCGCCACCCCGCCTAGCGTAGCTTTCTGGAGTGACCGCAGCGCACCTTCGGCGTGGGGGTCGATCACCTCGCCCGCGCCCGCCTCGTGCACCAGCGGCCAGCGGGTGCGATCGGGCTCGGCCACCCAGGGCGACTGACCGAACAGATGGCGAGCCAGACGGATGCCCGACAGTCCGACACCGCCGGCACCGATGATGAGGAGGGGCGCGTCAGCTGCCAGGCCCCCGAGCTTTTTCAGCGCGCCGTAAGCGGTGAGGCCTGAGCAGGCGTACACGCAGGCCTGCTCTTCAGCAAGCGGCGCGAAATCAATCAGATAGCGCGGATGCGGTACCACCACATGCGTGGCAAACCCGCCATCGCGGTTTACGCCGAGCGCGGCAGGGTTCGGGCACATCTGCTCCTGCCCGCCGCGACAGACCGCGCACCCGCCGCAGCCGATCCATGGATACACCACGCGCTGCTGTCCGATCTGCACATCCTGCGCGTCGGGTCCGATCGCCACTACGGTCCCCGCAATCTCATGGCCAGGCGTACGAGGCGGCGCAACCGATCGCGTGAGGTCCACCTTTGCCCCGCCGCCGAGGTCGAAGTGCCCGTCCTGCAGGTGAACGTCGCTATGACATACGCCGCAGTGCCCGACCCGAATGATGACCTCGGTGCCATGCGGCGTCGGTGTATCGCGCATCACCTTCGCAAGCGGGCGGCCGAACTGCTCAATGCGCTGGCTGATCATTGGAACACTCCCGGGAGGAAGCCGACATCATGCGCCAGTGCCCATGAACGCCGCCAGCTCATCGAGCAGTCGGCCGGGCTGGTCACGGTGCGGCGAATGGCCGCAGTGGGGCAGTTCCACCACTTTCGTTCCCGGAACGCGGCGCGCAATACCGTAAACCTGCTCGAGCGTGCCATAAGGATCCTCGATCCCCTGAAGCGCAAGCAGCGGACAGCGGATCCCGGCAATTTCTTCCTCGATTGACCAGCTTCGAAAGGCTGCGCTGAGCCAGGTCCGATTCCAGCGCATGAAGGTGGCCTCGGCATCGATGTGATGCCGCGCGAGCCCTTGCCTGAGCGATCCGTTCAAGAAGGCATCCCGCGCGAGTTCGATGCTGTGCACCGAAAGCGCTTCAACCAGAATATGCGGGGCGAGCAGAATGGCGCCGGCGAGCCGATCCGCCGCATGCGCGGCATGAATCAGCGCGATCGAGCCGCCATCGCTGTGTCCCAGGAGCCAGACCGGATGATCGCGGCCATTGATGGCGAGCGCTGCAAGCACAGCCGGCAGCACCTGTAGCGCCTCGGTATGCATGTAGTCGGGCGACCAGACCACATCGCGCGCGCAAGGCGTGGATTGCCCGTAACCGGGGCGGGAATACACCAGCGCCCGGCAGCCCAGCCGCTCGCACACCGCCGCTGGGAAATCGCGCCACATGGAGACCGAGCCCAGGCCTTCATGCAGAAACACGACCATCGGCCGGCCCGGGTCAGACGCCCCCAGCAGGACGGTTTCGATCTGCACCTCGCCGGCGCCGGTCGCGATGCTCACCATCCGGCGCTCGGAGGCCGGACGCGCAGCGCTCATCACCGGTTGGCCTCGGCTTCGCGAAGCCGGAAGCGTTGAATCTTGCCGGTCGCAGTCTTGGGAAGATCCGACACGAAGTCGATAAAGCGCGGATATTTGTAGGGCGCGAGCCGGTCTTTCACGAAGGCCTTGAGATCCGCCTCGTTGGCCGACTGCCCGGGCTTCAAGACCACGAACGCCTTGGTCTTGGTGAGGCCGTCAGCATCCTGCACACCGATCACGGCCGCCTCCAGCACCGAAGGATGCTGAATGAGCGTTGCCTCCACCTCGAACGGGCTCACGTAAATGCCGCTCACCTTCAGCATGTCGTCGCTGCGACCTGCGTAGGTGTAGCTGCCATCAGCGTTACGCACATACTTGTCGCCGCTGCGGGTCCAGCCGCCCTGAAAGGTTTCGCGGGTCTTGGTGCGATTGGCCCAGTACATGAGCGCAGACGACGGGCCATGGATGTAGAGATCGCCAGTCTCGCCGTCGGCGACCGGCCCGCCGTCATCGCCCCGCAGCTCGACCTGATAGCCCGGCACCGGCCAGCCGGTGGTGCCATAGCGAACGCGGTCGGGGCGGTTCGACAGAAAAATATGCAGCATTTCGGTGGAACCAATGCCGTCGACGATGTCCACGCCAAAGTGTCGCTTGAAGCGCTCACCGAGTTCGGCCGGCAGCGCCTCACCGGCCGACGACACGAGACGCAGCGCCACCGACTCGCGCGCCGGCAGCGCCGGGTGGGCGAGCATGCCCGCAAAGCCGGTCGGCGCGCCAAAGAACGCAGTGGGCTTGACGCCCCCGACCTCGCCCACCCAGCGGCGAAAGACCGCATCAGGCGTGGCGCGGTCGGCCATCAGCAGTGTGGTGGCGCCCACGCTCATGGGAAAGCTGAGGCCATTGCCCAGGCCGTAAGCGAAGAACAGTTTTGCTGCGGAAAAACACACATCCGACTCGGTGAGGCCCAGCACGCGTTGACCGTAGAGCTCAGCCGTCCAGTAGGGGTTGGCATGCGAATGCACCGTTCCCTTGGGACGCCCTGTTGAGCCCGACGAGTAGAGCCAGAACGCCGGATCGTCGGCGTGGGTGGCCGCGGGCCTGGGGGCAGGTTCGTGCGACTTCAGAAACGCCTCGAGATCGGCTTCGGAGGGATGGAGCGGCGCGGCCGGCCGCGACACAAGCACCCGCCCGACCTCGTGATCGGAGCGGGTGAGCGCCGCATTCAGTGTGGGCAGCAAGGCCCCGGAAACCATCACCAGCTGGGCACGCGAGTGTTCGAGCATGTAGGCGTAGTCGTCGGCCGTGAGCAGGGTGTTGACCGCCACGGGTACCAGCCCTGCGTAGAGAGCGCCCAGGAAACACACCGGCCAGTCGGTGCAGTCGTGCATCAGGAGCAGCACCCGCTCCTCGCGCCGCAGCCCCACGGCACGAAGCCCGGCGGCGAGGCGCCGTACCTGCAGCTCAAGCTCCCGATAGCTCAGACTGCCCTGGTCATCAACAAACGCAGCCTTGTCGGGACGCCCGGCATTGGCTGCCATGAGATGCGCGGCGAAGTTGAATCGGTCACCCGGCGCAATCGGCTCGGTCTGCGGTGCGGTCATGCGTGTCTCCCGGAAAATTTTTGGCTTGCTCGAGTTCAAAACATGCAGTATTGTGCATGCACTCTAAGGTCAAGAGCGGCCCCATGTCAAGCAACACACAGCGCGCCCCGGGGGCGCCGGATACAGCAAAGAACCCCTTTCTGGTCGCCCTAGGCGAGCGCGTGAAGTCACTGCGCTCACGGCGCGGCATGACGCGGCGGGCTACCGCTCAGGCCGCAGGCGTCTCCGAACGGCATCTCGCCAACCTCGAATACGGCATTGGCAATGCCTCGATCCTGGTGCTGCAGCAGGTCGCCCAGGCGCTTCATTGCCCGATCGCAGAGCTGATTGGCGATGAAACGACCTCCAGCCCGGAGTGGCTGCTGCTGCGGTCGCTGCTGGAGGGGCGGGACGACGCCACCGTCCGCGAGGTACGGCTGGCCGCAGCCCGTCTGCTGGGCGACCCCTCCGCCGACTCGAAACCCAATCGCCGCATTGCGCTCATCGGGCTGCGCGGTGCCGGCAAAACCACGCTGGGCCAGGCACTCGCGCAATCGCTAGGTTTTCCTTTCGTCGAACTGAGCCGGGAGATTGAACGCCTGGCCGGCTGCGACACCGGCGAGATTCAGGCGCTCTACGGCCAGAACGCATACCGGCGCTACGAGCGCCGCGCACTCGAGGAATCGCTCTCGGCGCACGAGCAGTGTGTGATCGCCACGCCGGGCGGCCTGGTGACCGACGCAGGAAGTTTCAACCTCCTGCTCGGCCGCTGCATCACCGTCTGGCTGAAGGCTGACCCCGAGGACCACATGCGCCGGGTGGTTGCGCAGGGCGACATGCGACCGGTGACGGCAAGCCGCGAGGCCATGCAGGATCTGCGCAACATCCTCGACGGCCGCTCCGCGTTCTACTCAAAAGCCGCACTCCATGTCGAGACCAGCGGCCGAACACTCGACGAGGCGCGGGCCGCCCTTCTGCAGGCCTTGAAGGAACCACTCAATCTTCCCGCGGCTGCGATTCCCCCGCAGCCACAGAAAGGACTGGCGCCGAATGTGCAATAAAGTGCTTGACACAGAATCTTATGGTGCAATATAATGCATGCACAGGTTTCCGGCCGCACATCACATTCAGCCCTTCAGGCGAGCGGAGCGGCCCGCAGCCCTCTTGAGGAGACACCCTTGAACGATCTGACCCGCGTTGATTACCAGACCGAACCTTCCCAGTACCGCCACTGGAAGCTTTCGTTCGACGGCCCCGTCGCCACCTTGTCCGCAGCCTTCGATGAAGACGCTGGTCTTCGCCCAGGTTACAAACTCAAGCTGAACAGCTACGACTTGGGCGTTGACATCGAGCTGCACGACGCCGTCAACCGCATTCGCTTCGAGCACCCCGAGGTGCGCACTGTCGTGATCACCAGCGCACGCGACAAGGTGTTCTGCTCCGGCGCCAACATTTTCATGCTGGGCCTGTCCAGCCACGCCTGGAAGGTCAACTTCTGCAAATTCACCAATGAGACGCGCAACGGCCTCGAGGATTCATCCCAGCACAGCGGCCTCAAGTTTCTTGCCGCCGTCAACGGCGCCTGCGCGGGCGGCGGCTATGAGCTCGCCCTGGCCTGTGACGAGATCCTTCTGATTGACGATCGTTCAAGTTCGGTGAGCCTGCCCGAGGTACCGCTTCTGGGTGTGTTGCCTGGCACCGGCGGCCTCACCCGTGTCACCGACAAGCGCCGTGTCCGCCATGATCTGGCCGACGTGTTCTGCACCAGCGTGGAGGGTGTGCGGGGCCGCTCAGTTTGCGGCACGGGTTCGCGAGCGGGCGCTGGCACTTGCCGAGTCGAGCGACCGGCCGGCCCATGCAAAGGGGGTCACGCTTACCCCCCTGTCGCGGGTCGTTGAAGCCGACCGGCTGGTCTATCCGAATGTCACCGTGCAGATCGACCGCGCGGGCCGCACTGCCACCTTCACCGTGCGCGCCCCTCAGGGTGAGCAGCCCACCGACATCGCCGCCATCGAGGCTTCCGGCGCCAACTGGTATCCGCTTGCGCTCGCGCGTGAACTCGATGATGCGATCCTGTCCATGCGCACCAACGAGCTCGACCTTGGCACCTGGCTGATCCGCACCGAAGGCAATGCGGCGGATGTGCTCGCCATGGATGCCACGCTGCTTGCACACCGCGACCACTGGTTCGTGCGCGAGACCATCGGGCTGCTGCGGCGCGCGCTTGCACGGCTCGATGTCACCTCGCGGAGCCTGTTTGCCATGATCGAGCCAGGCTCCTGCTTCGCTGGCACCTTTCTGGAACTCGCCCTCGCCTGCGATCGCAGCTATCAGCTCGCGTTGCCCGACGAACCCGAGCGCGCGCCCACCATCACCGTGGGCGATGCCAACTTTGGCCTCTACCCCATGCCCACAGGACAAACGCGTCTCCAGCGCCGCTTCTACAACGAAGCCCCCGCGCTTGATGCGGTGCGCGCCCGCGCGGGTCAGGCGCTCGATGCCAATGCAGCCTTCGAGGTCGGACTCATCACCAGCAACCCCGATGACATCGACTGGGCAGACGAAGTGCGTCTGGCGGTTGAAGAGCGCGTGGCCATGAGCCCCGATGCGCTCACCGGCCTGGAAGCAAACCTGCGCTTCAATGGCCCCGAGAACATGGTGACGCGTGTGTTCGGCCGCCTCACCGCCTGGCAGAACTGGATCTTCCAGCGGCCCAACGCGGTGGGCGAAAAAGGCGCACTCAAGGTCTACGGGAAGGGCGATCGCGCAGCGTTCGACTGGAACCGGGTTTAATTCATTTTCAGCATCACGACACGGAGCATCACATGTCCAGCATCAACTACACCGACAAGATCCCCAATAACGTCAACCTGAGCGAGGACCGCACCCTTCAGCGTGCGCTTGAGCAGTGGCAGCCCAACTATCTTTCCTGGTGGAACGACATGGGCCCGGACGGCAGCCAGGACTTTGACGTGTATCTGCGCACCGCGGTGAGCGTCGATCCGCAGGGCTGGGCACAGTTTGGCCATGTGAAGATGCCCGACTACCGCTGGGGCATCTTTCTGAATCCCGCCGAGCAGGGTCGGAAGATTCACTTCGGTGACCATCTCGGTCAGGACGCCTGGCAGGATGTGCCGGGCGAGTACCGCGCGAACCTGCGTCGAATCATCGTCACACAGGGTGATACCGAACCCGCATCGGTTGAGCAGCAGCGCCATCTGGGCCTCACCGCGCCCAGCCAGTACGACCTGCGCAACCTCTTTCAGGTCAACGTGGAAGAAGGCCGCCACCTGTGGGCCATGGTCTATCTGCTGCACAAATTCTTCGGCCGCGACGGCCGCGAGGAAGGCGAGGCGCTGCTTGAGCGCCGGAGCGGTCAGACCGACAACCCGCGCATTCTGCAAGCCTTCAACGAGCAGACGCCCGACTGGCTGTCGTTCTTCATGTTCACCTATTTCACCGACCGCGACGGAAAGTTCCAGTTGTGCGCGCTTGCAGAGAGCGCATTCGATCCGCTCGCCCGCACCACCAAGTTCATGCTCACCGAAGAGGCTCACCACATGTTCGTGGGCGAGTCTGGCGTGTCGCGCGTCATTCAGCGCACCTGCCAGATGATGAATGAGCTGAAGACCGACGACCCGGCCAAGCTCCGTGCCGCCGGCGTGATCGATCTGCCCACGCTGCAGCGCTATCTCAACTTCCACTTCAGCGTCACGATCGACCTGTTCGGCGCCGATGAGTCGAGCAACGCCGCCACGTTCTATTCAACCGGT
>RFXC01000163.1 GCA_009921765.1 Betaproteobacteria bacterium
ACGCGGCGGCCGCCGCCCGGGCCGAGGCACTGGCGCGGGCAGCTGCGAGGGCAGGCGAGCCTGGCGCTCTGTCTGCGGCCCATGTATGCGCGGCGCTGTCGCGGGCGCTGGCCCCTCATGACGTGGTGATCAATGAAGCGGTTCGGAATTCGCCGGCCGTCCTGAACCAGATCATCCGAACCGAGCCAAACAGCTTTATCGGTGGCGCCGGCGGCGGGCTGGGCTACAGCGGCAGCATGGCTCTTGGCGTGAAGCTCGCCCGGCCCCATGTTCGTGCGGTTCATGTGCTTGGTGATGGCGCGTTTCACCTCGGCACGCCCAGTTCGGTCTATGCCACGGCGGAACGCTATGGTCTGCCAATCTTCACCGTCATTCTGGACAACGGTGGCTGGCAGGCGGTGAAGGAGGCCGTGCTGCGGGTGTATCCCGACGGCGCATCGGCTGCTGAGGACGAATATCACGCGCGGCTGCAGGGTGCTACCCGTCGCTTCGAAAAGGTGGGCGAGGCCTTCGGCGCCTACGGTGAACTGTTGAGCGAGCCCGCCGAAGTCGAGCCCGCCATCGCCCGCTGCCTTGCGGCACTTGATTCCGGGCGCTCGGCAGTGCTGAATGTCCAGATCGGTTTGCAATAACCGATCGCTTATTCCGGAGACCGTGATGCCCCTCATCAATTCGTCTGTTGTCGCAAACCAGCGCAACCGTGCATCAGCTGCGCGTCGCCATGTTCTGCCTGTTGCAGCCGCCCTCATGGTCGCGGTGGTCGCGTCGGTCATGCCGGGCGCCGCGCGGGCCCAGACCCCAGCGGCGGACTGGCCAAGCCGGCCAGTGACACTGGTTGTCGGCTACGCCGCGGGCGGCGGTGTGGATTTCATGGCGCGGCTACTCGCTGAGAAGCTCGCCGAGCGTCTGCGTCAGCCGGTGGTGGTCGAGAACCGTCCCAGCGTGGGGGCGGTGGTGGGCAGCACCCAGGTGGCGCGCGCCAAGCCCGATGGCTACACGCTGATGATGGGTGCGCCCGGGCCGGTGATTTTCAATCACGCATTGAACGACAAATTGCCTTACGGCCCGCAGGATCTGGCACCGATCTCCATCATGAGTGATTCGCCCCTCGTGCTGCTGGTGAACGCCAACAACGCGGCGACCACGGTGAAGGCGCTGGTCGCACAGTCGCAGGCCCAGCCCGACAAGAGCAACTACGCGGCGAGTTCGGCGTCGTTTCAGCTGGCGAGCGAACTGTTCAACAAACTGACCGGCGCGCGCTTTGCGCATGTTCCCTACAAGGGGGCCAACCAGTCGGTGCAGGCGGTGATGGGCGGCGAGGTGACCATGGCGCTGGCAGACTCGGGGCCCGCCATCACCGGTCTGCAGAGCGGCAAGCTGCGGGCGTTGGCAGTGACTTCGGCGCAGCGCATGCCCGGACTGCCCGAGGTTCCGACCATGCGCGAGCTCGACATCGACCTGACGCTTTCGCTCTGGATCGGGCTTCTCGCTCCCGCTGGCACACCCACCGACATCATCAACCGGTTGCATCGCGAAATTGTCGCAATCAACCAGCTGCCCGATGTACGCGCAAAAATTCTCGCCAAGGGAAGCGTGCCGGCCACGCTTGAGCCCGCGGCATTCGCTCAGTTGATTGCACGGGAGATCCCGTTCTGGCGGCAACTGGCCCGCGATAACGGCATTCAGGGCAACTGACGGTCCCGCACCAGGCTTTCAAGGTGACGGTCTGCGATACCATCCGCGGGTCGCCACCGCTTATTCATGCCGACCATGCCTTCACCTCTATCTAAGTCCTCTCAGGTATTGATCGCCGGCGGTGGTCCGGTGGGTATCGGCCTCGCAATTGAACTAGCCTTGCGCGGCGTGCGCAGCACCGTCGTCGAACGCCATGTGAATATTCCGCCCATTCCAAAAGGTCAGAACCTGACGCAGCGCACGATGGAGCATTTTCGAGCCTGGGGTGTGGAGCAGGCGATTCGTGATGCGTCGCCCATCCCGGTGTCGTTTGGCATCGGCGGCCTGACCGCCTACGGCACCTTGCTCTCGGACTGGCATTACGACTGGTATCAGCGGGTGATCGTCCGCCCCTACTACGCATGCGACAACACCCGGCTGCCGCAGTACGCCACCGAAGCGGTCCTGCGCGCCCGCGCTTTGCAGTTGCCCGAGATTACGCTCCTCACCGGTTGGACAGTGCGCGGCCTCGTGCAGCACGAGGCTGGCGTCAGGGTCGACATCGAATCGGGTGACGGTATGCGGCAAACGCTGGAGGCGCCCTGGCTCGTCGGGTGTGACGGCGCCCGTTCGGTGGTGCGAGAGCGTGCGGGCATCACCCAGACCCGCGATGATCATGAAACACGGATGGTGCTCCTGGTATTCCGATCGAAGTCGCTGAACGATCTGATTGCCCGTTACCGCGGAAAGTCTTTCTTCAACGTCTTGCACCCTGGGTTGAAAGGCTACTGGCAATTCTTCGGGCGTGTCGATACGGGCGAGACCTGGTTTTTTCATTCTCCGGTTCCGGCCGGTACCACCCGAGACAATTTCGATTTCCATCAGTACCTGGAATCGGTGGTCGGTGCATCGTTCGACTGCAGCTTCGATCACATCGGTTTCTGGGACCTCCGGTTCGAGGTGGCCAACCGTTATCGCGCGGGTCGGGTACTGCTTGCCGGCGATGCAGCACACAGCCACCCACCGTATGGCGGTTACGGCATCAACACCGGTTTCGAAGATGCCCGGAACCTGGGCTGGAAGCTGGCTGCAGTGCTCGACGGCTGGGCGGGTCCCGGGTTGCTTGACTCCTATGACCTCGAGCGGCGCCCCGTGTTCGAATCCACCGCGCATGACTTCATTCGCAATTTCATCGAAGTCGATCGCCAGTTTCTCCACGACCACGATCCGACCCGGGATCGGGCGGATTTCGATGCGGCTTGGGCGGCGCGCGCAGCGGGCAGCCCAGCGGAGATCCAGGGCTTCGAGCCTCACTATGAAGGTTCACCCATCGTATTCGGCCCACCGGGCGGGCGCTGCAGCGCTGCCGGTACGCATCAGTTCACCGCGCGGCCAGGACACCACCTTGCGCCGCAATTGGCAGCCGATGGTGTGAACCTGTTCGAAAAACTTGGGCCTGGCTACTCGCTCATGGTTCTGGGGGAATCTGGCGATTCGCATCAATCCGAGTTGATCAGACAGTGGGTCAGCTCGGCACAAGCGGCCGCATCGCAGAGCGGACTGCCGTTGGCGGTGGTTCGCGACACGTCCTCGAGCGCACGGGATGCGTATGGCGCAACATTGGTCCTGGTGCGCCCAGACGCATTCGTGGCGTGGGCAGGGGAACGCGCGGACGAATCCCCGGAGCGGGTGGTGTCCCGGGCACGAGGCGCCGCGTCTGTCGTCTGACCCGGGCTGCGCGCGGTCGGCGCTCGTCAACGAGGGGTTCGGTCAGCCAGTGAAGCCCTGATTCGAACGGGAAGTGCGCTACATCGTTATCAGGCGCACATGAGTTTTCAATGTGAAGGCTTCGGGACGAACCCTATGGCGCGGTTTAGCGCCGTCCGGCTCGCCATAGCCACAAGGCGTACGCCACGGCGCAGCCTACGCCAATCGCGTATCCCAGCCAGCGGCTCTCGAACGTCTCCAGGCCCAGGGCAGTGGCAAACAGGAAGAGACCCACGCCGCGCAGGCCGATGCCGAAGCCGGTCAGCACGCTGCGAGCGGCCGGTCCGCCATACAGTGCGCGGGTAAAGGCAGGCAGCACCGATCCGTTGATGGGGTAGGTGAGCAGCATCGCGCTCACCAGCGGCGGTGTGTCTGCAGCCAAAAGCAGCACGCTCGCGGCCATGGCGAGGGCTGCGCCCAGACGGAAAACCAGTTCCATCGGCGGCACCCTGACGCCGCCCTCTGGCGGGCGGCCCGCCGGAATCAGCCATGGACCGATGCCGATCGCCAGCAACCCGAGTCCGACCGTGAGGTGGCGTGGGACAGGCAGCAGAAACGTCATGGCCGTGAGTGCGAAGAAGGCCGCGCTTGCGATCAGTATCGACTGCCACCAGTTGAACCGAATCACCGCCAGGCCCATGGCCACGATGAATCCGACGCACGCGGTGAAGTTTGCGAGCGTCGTCCAGCAGATTTCGGCCACACGCGAACCGGGCAGATCCATCAGCAGCAACCCGATCAGTGGCGCCATGATCAGCGGGAAGCCGGCGATCAGGCCCCCGGCGCGATGACCAAACCGCCGCGCCGCCCAGGTGGCCGACAGCATGCTGAGCGCGACCAGCGCGAGCTTTAGCGCAAGCATGGCTCAGGAAACGCTCGGCGATTGGGGCGACAACGGGGCCGGCGCGCGTCCGACCCAGCGGGCGATCCGCTGTGAGAAATCGTCGATCAGCAAAAACACCACCGGTATGACCAGCAGGCTCAGCACTGTGGAGGTAATGAGGCCGCCGATCACGGCGATTGCCATGGGAGACCGGAAGCTGCCGTCGCCGCTTCCCCACTGCATCGCGATCGGCAACATGCCCGCGCCCATGGCGATGGTGGTCATCACAATCGGACGTGCCCGCTTTCGGCAGGCGTCGATCAGTGCCTCGGCGCGCGACATGGGCGCAAACGCGGGGCGCCCGTCTGCGCCATCGTGGCCGCGTCGCGCGACAATCGCATACTCGACCAGCAGGATCGAATTCTTGGTGGCAATGCCCATCAGCATGATGAGGCCGATCAGCGAAGGCATGGAAAAGCTCTGATTGGCCACCAGCAGTCCCACGAAGGCACCGCCCAGCGAAAGCGGCAGGGCCGCCAGGATGGTGACCGGATGCAGGAAGTCTCGAAACAGCAGTACCAGCACCGCGTAAATGCAGAGCAGACCGGTGAGCATGGCAAGCCCGAAACTCGCGAACAGTTCGCCCATCACTTCTGCGTCGCCCACTTCCACCATCCGTACACCGGCCGGCAGCGACACGATGGCGGGCAACTTCTGAACGGCTGCGGTCACTTCGCCCAGCGGTACACCCGACAGTTCGATTTCAAAGCTTACGTTGCGCGAGCGGTCATAGCGATCGATCACCGCAGGCCCGCCAGTCAGTTCGACACTGGCCACCTGCGACAACATGACTGGCCCGGCCGCGCCTGGAACGGTGAGGCGCTCGAGAAGCGACAGATCGCTGCGGGCCTGGTCGTCGAGCCGCACCACGATAGGCACCTGTCTTTCAGGAAGATTCAGCTTGGGAAGCGCCGCGTCGTAGTCACCCAGCGTGGCGATGCGAAGCGTTTCGCCGATGGCTGCGCTGGTCACGCCCAGATCTGCTGCGCGGGCGAAGTCGGTACGAACCCGAATCTCAGGACGAACCACGCTCGCGCTCGAGACAACACTACCCAGGCCGGGAATGGTGCGCAGGTCGCGTTCAACCTGCTGAGCAGCAGCCTGCAGCGCATTGGCATCTCCAGAACTGAGCACCAGAACATATTTTTCGCCTGAACTCCCCAGTCCGACCTTGAGCCGAACGCCGGGTAGCGTTTCAACTTCAGCGCGGATCCGTGCTTCGATGGGTTGCTTGCGTTCGCGCTCACCCCGGGGCTTGAGTTGAATCGTGAGGGTGGCGCGGCGCACTTCCGGAAGCGCGCCTGCCGCAAATGGGTCAGCCCCTGCCGAACCTGCACCGACGGTGGTGTAGATGCTTCTTACCTCGGGGATACGGTTCACCAGGCGGGTACGCGCTTCCTCTGCAACGGTCAGCGTCTGGGCGAGGGTCGATCCCGGTTGCAATTCGATCGTGACCTGCGTCTGCGAGTTGTCATCAGCCGGCAGGAACCCTTTCGGAAGGAGCGGAATCAGCGCAATGGAGCCCGCAAAAAATGCGAGGGAGCCTGCGAGCGTGAGGAATTTGTGACGCAGGCACCACTGGGCGGTGGCGAGGTAGCCGCGAATCCAGCGCGGCTCGTGCTCGTTGCCTTGGGCCACCATGGGTCGCAGCAGGTAAGCGGCCATCATGGGGGTCAGCATGCGGGCCACTACGAGGGATGCAAACACTGCAAGCGACGCAGTCCAGCCGAACTGTTTGAAAAATTTGCCTGCGATGCCGCTCATGAAAGCGGTTGGCAGAAACACTGCGATCAGCGTGAAGGTGGTGGCGATTACCGCCAGGCCGATCTCGTCTGCGGCCTCCATTGCAGCCTGATAGGGGGATTTCCCCATCCGCAGATGTCGAACGATGTTCTCGACCTCCACGATTGCGTCATCAACCAGGATGCCGATCACCAGCGAAAGCGCGAGCAGGGTCACGACGTTGACCGAGAATCCGAGCCACGCCATGCCGATGAAGGCCGGGATCACCGAGAGCGGCAGGGCCACCGCCGACACCAGCGTGGCGCGGATGTCCCTCAGAAACAGCCACACCACCAGCACCGCCAGAATTGCGCCCTCGTACAGAAGAATCAACGATGCATCGTATTCGTCCTGAACCGGTGTGACGAAGTCGAAGGCCTCGGTCAGGCGAATATGAGGATGCTCGCGCGACAGGCGTTCCAGAGCTGACCGAACCGCTTTGCCCACAGCCACTTCGCTCTCGCCACGGCTGCGTGACACCTCAAAGCCCACCACCGGCTTGCCATCGAGAAGAGCGGCCGAGCGCGGGTCGGCGTGCGTGTCGGTAATGGCAGCAATCTGGTCGAGTCGCACGCTTCGCCGGGTGCTGCTACCGCCCGCCATCACGTTTGAAGACCCTTGCGCGGAACCATGACCGGCACCGACGGTAATGTCGATTGCTGCCAGTTCGGCGGCGCTCTTCACCACGCCAAGAGTTCGGATAGGCTGCTCGGCGCTCCCGACATCGGCGCGGCCGCCAGCGCTCTCTTGCTGAACCTGCCGCAACTGGCGTGATACCTCGGCCGCGCTCAAACCCAGCGCCTGGAGGCGGGCAAGGTCGAGCGCCACGCGTACCTCGCGGTCGACGCCCCCGACGCGATTGACCGAACCCACGCCTGGCACTGCAAGGAGCGCTCGCGACAATTCGTTGTCAATGAACCAGCTCAGCGCCTGATCGTCCATGCGGCTGGAACTCACCGCGTAAGCCAGTACCGGTTGCCCGGCAATATCGAGCTTCTGGACAATCGGTTCGCGCAGATCGGCAGGCAGGTCCGAGCGCACCCGCTGGACCGCAGACCGGACGTCGTCGAGCGCTTCCTGAACCGGTTTTTCGAGGCGGAACTCGGCAGTGAGCGACAGCGCGCCATCCTGAATTCGAGTGGTGATATGCCGCAGACCCTGTACCGAGGCGATCGCGTTCTCGATCTTTCTTGCGACGTCGTTTTCAAGCGAGGAGGGTGAAGCGCCAGGCAGGGCGGCTTTCACCACGATGGTGGGCAGGTCGATATCAGGAAAGTTCTGGACCTTCATTGCGCGGAAAGCAACCGCGCCTGCGAAACAGAGCAGAATGAAAAGCAGAATCGCCGGAATCGGGTTTCGGATCGACCAGGCGGAGACGTTGAACATGGGCGGGTCCCTGCTCAGCGCCGGCCAGCGGGGGCGGGCACCACGCGGACCTGATCGCCGTCATTCAGAAATCCGGCGCCGGTTGCGACCAGGGTCTCGTCACCCTTCAGTCCGGACACGATCTCCACGCGTTCGGCCGTGATTCTGCCGGTCTGGATTCGCAGCTGCGTCACGCGCTGATCGGACTCGATCCGAAACACGTAGCTGAAGCCATCGCGCATGGCGATGGCCGACTGCGGCACCACCAGCGTGCTGGTCTCACCAAGCAGAAATCGGCCGCGAACAAACATGCCGGGGCGAAGCCGGGCGCCATCGGGGCTGTTCATGGCGGCGACGTCAACATGGACCACCGCATTGCGTGTCTGCGGATCGACCAGTGGCGCCAGCATCCTGACCCGGCCACCCATGGTGATGCCACCGGGCAGGTCGAGCTGAGCCGACGTGCCGGGCTTGATACGCAGCAGTTCGTCGGATGTGACCTCGGCGCGCCATTCCAGTCGACCCTGGCGGATCAGGCGGAACAACTCCTGTCCAGGCTGAGGCACCGAACCGACACTCGCCGGACGGGCGCTGATGACGCCGCTGTCTGGCGCGAGGACGCGGGTTTGCGCCAGTCGAGCGCGTACCCCCTGTTCCTGGGCGCGAGCTCCCTGAAGACGCGCGACGGTGACCTGTTCGGCGTACAGGTACTGAGCGAGTTGCGTGGCGCTCAGTGCCTCGGTGCCGCGCAGTGTCCGCGCCCGATCCGCATTGTCTCGAGCCTCCGACCACTGTGCCTCAAGTTCCCTGACGGTGGCTTGTGCCTGTGCGAGCTCCGCTTCCAGAGTGGCCGACGCGAACACTGCGAGCACATCGCCTTGCCGGACCGTGTCGCCCACCGATGCCCGGACCTCTACCAGGCGCAGACCCGCAGTCTCCGATCCGATGGGGGCTTCATCCCAGGCGGCGATGCTGCCGTTGGCAGGCAGGCGGAGGGCGAGCGTCTCCCGTGTTGGCGTGATCGCCGATACGCTGAGCGCCGGTCTGGACGTTGCCGTCTGGGCCGCGCTCAGGGTGCCTGGCACGCCCGAAATCGGGCCGATCACGGCGAGCGCGGCGCCCACCACCAGACCGCAGATTGCGCGTGCTCGCGAGGTGCGCATGATCATGAACCGGTCGCCGCTCGGGAATGATTGCTTCATGGGGTGTTCCATCCGCCACCGGCTGCGCGATAGAGTGAAACGCCTGCGATCAGGCCCTCGCGCACGGTTGCCAGTTCATTGATTCGAATGTCGATCACGGCGCGTCGTGCCTCTTCCAGCGACTGCCTGGAATCAAGGCCAGCCGCCACGCGTTGTTCGGTGGCGCGCAGCGACCGTTCAAGCGCGAGGCGTGCTCCGCGCACCTGGGTGAGTCGCTGCGAAGTGAAGTGTGTCTGCACCAGCGCCTCCTCCACCTCCCGAATTGCCTGGCGGGCTTTGGAATCGAATTGTCTGACCGCGTGATCGAACTCGGCCTGCGCCGTCTGGACGCGGGCCTGCGCCACGCCGCCGTCAAACACGGGCACCTGCAGGCGGATCGGCCCGATCGACCAGGTGCTGAGATCCGCGGCCAGCGGTCCGCCCTGCACGCTGAATGCCCCAATAGAGCCTCCCAGTGAAAGCCGCGGCAGGCGCAGGGTGCGCGCTTCACCCACCAGACTGGCGGCGGCGAGCACCTCGCGTTCTGCGGCGAGCACATCGGGGCGCTGCGCCACCACCTGCGCTGGCAGACTGCGCACGACCAGCGCTGGCGGAACCACAAGCTCGCGCGCGGTATGGCGGGCGAGGCGCTGTCGAAGATCGGGCTCGGCGAGTGCGGTCAGCGCAACCAGCGCCTTCACGTCGAGGTCGCACGCCGCCTGCTGCGCAAGGAGGCGCGAGCTCGCACCCGCCTGACGCACCGCCGCGCCATCTGCGGCCGCTGAGGCTTGCAGGCCCGCCTCGGCATTGAGGCGAGCGAGGCGGGTCAGCCCGTCAAGTGCTCGGAGGTCGGCGGCCAGCTGTTCGAGCACGGCTTCGCAATAGCGCAGGCTCAGATATTGAACCGCGGTTTCCGCAGCAATCACGACACGCGCATCATGCCAAAGCGATTGCGCAGCTTCGGCGCGAGCCTGTGCGGCCTGCGCCGCGAATCGATTGCGGCCGAACAGGTCGGCTTCCCAACTCGCCGCGAGTGATGCTCCGGCGGTCCTCGATAGCGGCAAAGGGTACTGCGTGTTGCCCCGGGTTGCGTTCGCAGAGGCGTCGAGCGTCGGGCCGAGCGCAGCCTGGCCAATCGCGAGCTCAGACCGCGCCCGCTCGAGCCGCGCCTGCGCGGCGGAGAGCGAGGGGCTGGCCGCCTGCGCGAGCGCAACGAGTTCCGGCAGCGTGTCATCGCCCACCTTCGCCC
>RFXC01000164.1 GCA_009921765.1 Betaproteobacteria bacterium
CCCACCATCAGATGTTCGGCGCTGCAGGATTGACGCTCGATGCTGTTGGCAAGATCGAGCATCTCCCGGACATGAGCGATACCCAGATCAACCGCCGACTGCGTACCGCCCACGTCCTGCATGGTGAGCGTACGCAGGGTCTTGCCGGTTTCCAGTCCCTGGGCCTCAAAGAATCGCAGCAGATTGTTTCGTTCGCAGCCCAGCGACACCACCAGCGCGCCGGCAATATTCGGATGACGGATGTAACCCGCGAGCGTGCGGCGCAGCAGATCCATGGGCTCGCCGGTCATTTCCATGCCGCATCCCTGGTCGTGCACGAATGCCACCACACGATCAACGCGCGGCCATTGCGCCATGCGCTCTTCGTGAAAGTGCGCTGCGATTTTCCGCGCCACTGTGGCCGAGCAGTTCACCGTGATGAAGATGCCGATGACATTGCGCGTGGCAACCCGACCATCGGGCCGCACGATACCCATGAAGCGGGCGCGTTCGGCGGGAGCCAGCAACTGCGTGGGGCGGTATGCCTCGCCAAACGCATAGTCTTTCTGCACATCGTCAAAGCGCAGATTGTGGCTGTGAACCCAGCTTCCAGGCTCGATGTTTTCGGACGCGTAGCCGATCACGGTATCGTATTTCCGGATCGGTTCACCCGCACGGATCAGGCGGCTCGCGATCTTGTGCCCGGCTTCGATGGCCGAGCGGGTCGTGACCGCCTCGCCTGGCACCGCCGTGCCCGCTTCAAGCGGCGTGCGCGCGACCACCACATTGTCGGCCGCATCGAGCCGGATGACGGGCGAAGGGGCGCTCATGACCGGATTCAGCCCACTGCGCGACGCGCGCCATCGAGCGTGAAGCGGCGCAGACGCTGCCCCGCCTTCATCACCTGCCCGGGCAGCCCGCGACCGAGCAGGGTTTCGACCTGCCGGGCCACCTCGCACAGCTGGTCGAGGTCGATGCCGGTTTCGTAGCCGCTTTCATGAAGGAGGTAGACCAGGTCTTCGGTGCAGATGTTGCCCGAGGCCCCCGGTGCGAACGGGCAGCCACCCAACCCTGCGATCGAGGACTCGAACTCGCGGATGCCCATCTGCAGACCCACCATCACGTTGGCAAGCCCCACCCCGCGGGTGTTGTGGAAGTGAAGCGCGATGGCCATGTCGGGAAAGCGCCGCTGGAGCGCATCGACCGCGCGCTCGACCACCGGCGGCGTGGCCATGCCGGTGGTATCGCCCAACGACAGATGACGCACGCCGAGCTCCTGGTAGGTGCCGGCGATTCGCAGCAGCGTGTCCACTGGCGTGTCACCCTCGAACGGGCACCCAAAGGCCACAGCGATCGCGCCCCGCACTGGAATGTTGAACTGATTCGCAATCGGCACGAACTCGGCCACGTCGGCAAGCGCGCGTTCGATCGGCTTGTTGAGATTGGCCTGGCAGTGGCTTTCGCTCGCCGATACAAAGCAGGCCATCATGTCGACCTTGGCCGCAGCCGCGCGCTCGGCGCCCCGCGCGTTCGGGACCAGCGTCGTGTAGCGCACGCCGGGCTTGCGCTGCAGCATGTCCATGAGCTGCGAGGCATCGGCGAGCTGCGGGATCGCACGCGGCGACACGAACGACGTGGCCTCGAAGCTGCGCACGCCTGCGTCGACCAACGCATTGATCACCGCCGCCTTGCTTTCGGTAGGAATGAATTCGCGCTCGACCTGAAAGCCGTCGCGGGTGCCCACTTCGGTGACCAGCACCGAGCGATCAACGGAATCGGTAGCAGAAAAACGCATGAGAAGCTCCCTGAAGATGGCTACGCGGTGGCATCGCGCACCTGGGCCCTGTGGCCAGGATTAGACGATGCGGCTTGCGCGTAGCGCCTGAATGGATTCGTTATCGTAGCCGAGTTCGGTCAGTACCGCGTTGGTGTCGCCGCCCAGGTCGGGCGGCATCCGGTGTACGCGACACGGATCGTCGCTGAACTTGATCGGAAAGCCCAGCACATCGAGCGGTCCATGCTTGGGGTCATCGATCGTGAGACGCATCTGCTGATGCTGAATCTGTGGATCGTTGAACACCTGCCCGATATCCAGCACCTTGCCGCAGGGCACCCCGGCCGCGTTCAGGACCGAGACCCAGTGGTCGATCCCGCGGGTGCGGGTCACCTGGTTGATCTCGGCGTTGATGGCGGTACGTCTCTCGAACCGGTCTCGATTGGTGATGAAGTCGGGGTGATCCCGAAGCCGCTCAAGGCCCAGCGCGGCAAGCAGCTTCGCATAGACCGCATCGTTGCTGGGCGCGATCGCCACCTGGCCATCGGCCGCTTCGAACAGGCCGTAAGGTGCGACCAGCCCGTGATCGTTGCCGTTACGCTGGGGAACCTTGCCGGTTGCAAAGTGGTTGGTTGCCATGAAGGCGAGCATGCTCACCATGCTGTCGGTCAGCGCGGTGCAGACCTCCTCGCCCTGCCCGGTTCGGCCACGCCGTATCAGCGCTGCCAGCACGCCCATCGCCGCGTATGAGCCTGCAACCAGATCGGAGATCGGCGGACCGACGCGCATCGGCGCACCGTCCGCCTCGCCGGTGACGCTCATGAGGCCGCTCATGGCCTGCGCAATGAAGTCAAACGCCGGGCGGTCGGCATAGGGTCCATTCAATCCGAAGCCGGTGACCCGACACACCACGAGATCAGGCCGGAGGGTCTTGAGTGTGTCGCGATCAAACCCCATTCGGTCGAGCACGCCCGGACGGTAGTTTTCCACCAGCACGTCGGCGCTTTCAATCAGCCGGCGCAATACCGCTTTGCCCTCCTCTCGACGCAAATCGAGGGTGACCGAGCGCTTGTTGCGATTGAAACTGGCGAAATAGAGCGAAAACCCGTTTCGCTCCTCGCCCTGGGATCGGATCGGGTCACCCCCGTCGGGGTCTTCGATCTTGATGACCTCTGCGCCAAGGTCGGCAAGAAACATCGAGCAGAACGGCCCCGCGAGGATTCGGGTGAGATCCACCACGCGGATGCCGTCCAGCTGCATGGCGGCTTACTCGACCTTCACGCCGGAGCGCTTGGCGACATCACCCCAGCGCGCGTAGTCGGCCTTCACGAAGGCAGCGAAATCAGCCGCCGTGCCGCCGCCCACCGACACGCCTTGCCCCACGATCTTCTGCTGGATGTCGGGCATGGCGAGCACCCGATTCACCGCTTCGTTGAGCCTCGCGACAATCGGCGCCGGCGTTCCGGCCGGCGCAAAAAGTCCCAGCCAGATCATGACATCCACATCTTTGTAGCCCGCTTCGGCGAAGGTCTTCGCATCGGGCACGACCGGCGAGCGCGCGGCCGAGGTGACGGCGACCGGCTGCGCCTTGCCCGAACGGATGTGGGGAAGGACCGAACCCACCGACAGAATCGCCACATCGACCGCACCACCGATCACATCGGTCATCGCGGGCGAGGCGCCCTTGTAAGGCACCTGAACCAGGTTGATGCCCATGGCCGCCTTGATCTGCTCGCCAAACAAATGGCCCACCGTGCCATTGCCGGCCGTGCCCCAGGTGATGCCGCGCGCCGACTTGCCCGCGGCTGCGAGCGACACCGGATCGGTGATCTTCGAACCGGCGGCGCTCACCACCACCAGCGGGGCGGCCGAGACGCGAACGATGGCTTCAAAGCTCTTGACCGAGTCATAGCCCACGTTCGCGTACAGGAAGGGCCCCAACATCATGTTGTCGGACTGACCCATCACGATGGTGTAGCCATCCGGCACAGCCTTGGACACCGACTCGATCGCGATGTTGCCGCCCGCGCCAGGACGATTCTCGAGAACAATCGTCCAGCCAGTGGTCTCGCCCAGTTTGGTACCCACGGTACGTGAGACAAAATCTGTGCCCCCGCCCGGCGGAAAGGGGATCACCAGCCGGATCGGCCGGGAAGGAAATTCCTGGGCCTGCACAAACGAGGGCGCGAGCACGGCGCCCAGCACGGCGGCAGCCAGGGCGAGGCCAAGTTGTCGACGAATCATGAATCAGTCTCCTCTACGATTTGAATGACACGGGCAGGACACACGCGCGCCGCCTCTCTCACGAAATCATGCAGGTCGGCGGGTGGCTCTTCGATCAGCAACCGCACCGTGCCATCCTGCTCGTTCTGGTCGAACACTTGCGGCGCCACCCAGACGCACTGCCCTGCGCCCACACAGCGATGCGGCTCAAGACGGATCTTCACCAGGCCACCGGCAGATTGTGCAGGCCATAAATCTGCATGTCGTGTTTGAACCGCAACGATTCAAGGGGAACTGCAAGCCTGAGCCCCGGCAGGCGTGCGAGCAACACCTCGAACAGCACCTGAAGTTCGATCCGCGCGAGCACCTGGCCCAGACACTGATGAATGCCATACCCGAACGCGAGCTGGGCGGAATTGTCGCGATCGATGTCAAGCGAATCGGGATCGCTGAACACCGCCTCATCGCGGTTAGCTGAGGCAAGCGACAGGAACAGGCCCTCGCCCTGCTGGATCTTCACGCCTGCAAGTTCGACGTCCACCCGCGCGACACGCCGCGGCGAAAACTGCACCGGGCTGGTAAAGCGCAGGAACTCCTCCACCGTCCGCCGGATGTCGGCTGGCGCGGCCCGCAGCCGTGTCGCGAGCGCCGGATCACGCACCAGATACAACGCCCCCATCGCAATCATGTTGGTCGTGGTGTCATGGCCCGCTCTGAGAATCATGGCGCCGATCTCGGCGAATTCCTCGACGCTCAGCAACCCGGGGCGAACCTGGTCGGCAATCACGCGGCTCACCATGTCATCGCGCGGCTCAACCATCCTGGCCTCGATCAGCCGGCGGCAATAATCGGCGAGCTCGCGTGCCTTGCGCTCGGCCTCGCCCGGACTCTGCGTGAGTCCGTGGCGGGCCACCGCGCACTCGATGATGAAGCGATGATCCTCATAGGGTGAACCGAAGAGAAGCGACATCACCAGCGACGGAAAGCGCACCGCAAGCATGGGAACCAGATCCTGTGGCGGACCGGCCTGCTCGAGTTCATCAATCAGCCGATGTGCAATTGCGCGGATTGCCGGCTCGAGCGCCATCATCCTGCGCACACTGAATTCACGGGTGAACATGCGCCGAAAGCGGTCGTGCTCGGGGTTGTCCATGCCCACGAACGCGCGCTCTCCCCGATCAACCGCCACCCGCGCCTCGGTGACTGTGGGAAACGCCTCCTGACCGAAACGACCGCTGAAGCGCTGATCGTCAGACAGGACCTCGCGGATTTCCTTCTGCCGCGTAACCACCCAGGCACGACGGCCGTTCCATAGCGTGACCGGGAGAACAGGCTCCGCCGCCCTCGCCTCGCGCAGTTCGGATGGCGGATGGAGGGGATCGGACCGGCGAAACGGGAAATGCGGGCAGCCGCCCATCGACTCAGGCTCCGCGGAACATCGGCGGGCGCTTCTCCATGAATGCGGCTGCGCCCTCGCGGTAGTCATCGCTCGCATAGCAGCGGGCAAGCGCGGCGTTCACGGCTGCCATATCGCGCTCGCCGGCATCGCGCCCCAGCTCGTTCACGGTGAGCTTGAGCGCCTTGAGGGTGAGCGGTGCATTGGCAGCCACCATGGCACACCATTCATCGACCACCGCATCGAGCGCCTCGGGCTTTTCCACGCGGCTTGCGAAGCCCATCTTGAGGGCGTCGGCAGCGCCGAAAATGCGCGCGGTGTAGAAAATATCCAGGGTGTTCTGCAAGCCAAACACGTCGAGGAAGCGCCGAACGCCCACCGAGTTGTAGCCCAGACCGAGCCGTGCCGCCGGCATGCGGAATCGAGAATCATCGGAACAGAATCGGAGGTCGCAGGCCGCAGCGAGCCCCAGGCCGCCGCCCATGCAGATGCCGCGAATCTTCGCGATCACGGGCTTGCTGCATTCGATCGGCGACAGATAGGCCATCTCCACGGCACGGTTGTAACTTGCCTGGCCGTCAGCGTCGCTGCGCCGCGATTCAAACTGGGAGATGTCGGCCCCCGACACGAACGCCTTGGTGCCGTCACCTTCGAGCACGACCAGACGAATGGACGGGTCGGCGTCGAAGTCTTTCAGTGCCCGGGGCAACGCCATCCACATGTCGTAGGACATTGCGTTGTATTTCGCGGGATTGGAAAACACGACTCGGCCTACCGGGCCGTCGCGGCGGATGATCAGTTCGCCCATCTTTGAAAGTTCTCCAGCAGGGAACAGGATGACGTGAGAGGAAAAATCGGCGACCATCGGGTTCGCCGCGCCAGGCTAGCCGGGTGCGCGGGCGCCCGGCGGGCACATGAACACGCGAAGC
Source organism: Betaproteobacteria bacterium (assembly GCA_009921765.1). Next base: position 6,302 of record RFXC01000164.1, read on the forward strand.
TCATCTGCCGCGCGCCCAAACGCCGCCGCGATCGTTGCAGCATCGCGGCACAAAGTCAAAACGTCTCTGTCAGGAAACCCTGCCGATGAAACTCCCCCTTGAAGGTCTGCGCGTCATCGACCTGACCACCGTGATGTCGGGTCCGTTCTGTGCCATGACGCTCGCTGACATGGGTGCCGACGTCATCAAGATCGAGACCGTGCCCGATGGCGACGCAATCCGCCGCTTCGATCCTCTGATCAATGGCGAGTCCTACTGTTTTGCAGTGCTGAACCGCAACAAGCGGAGCGTGGCACTCAATCTGAAAGACCCGAGGGGCATGGGCGCTTTCCTGAAGCTCGCCGATGGCGCGGACATCGTCCTGGAGAATTTTCGTCCCGGCGTCACCAAACGCCTGGGGGTCGATTATGACTCGCTGTCGGCGCGCAACCCGGGGCTGGTCTACGCATCCATTTCCGGCTTTGGTCAGACCGGACCACTGTCGAGCAAGGGCGGATACGACATCATCGCGCAGGGCATGTCGGGCATCATGCTCATGACCGGCATGCAGGGCAGCCGGCCGGTGAAGGTAGGCATCGCCATGAACGACATCGCCGCTGGCATCACGACCACCTATGCGGTGCTGGGCGCCCTGGTCGGGAAGCTTCGCCACGGCAAGGGTCAGTATGTTGAAACCTCGCTGCTCGAGGCGGGGCTTGCCTGGACACACTGGGAATTTGCCGCGTTCTTCGGCGCTGGAGAGCGGCCGCTTGCCAATGGCACGCGCCACCGCCGGTCTGCGCCCTATCAGGCGCTTCGTACCCAGGACGGCTATGTCACCGTCGGGGCCAACACCGACAAGCTCTGGCGCGCCCTCTGCAACGAGGTCTGCGGCCAGCCGGGTTGGATCGACGATCCGCGTTTTCGCACCAATTCGCTCCGCGTTGCGAACCTTGACGCGCTCGAGCAGACCATCGAAGCCGTGCTGGTCACGCGGCCCACCGCCCACTGGGTTGAACGACTCGACGCGGCGGGTATCCCTGGTGGCCCCGTCTACACCTATGAGCAGGCGCTGTCCGACCCGCATGTGCTGGCACGCCGGATGGTGGTCGACATCGATCACCCGGTGATTGGTCCCATGAAAAATATCGGGCTGCCGGTGAAGTCGAGTGGCGCACTGGCCGAAATCCGCAGGCCGGCCCCGCTCCTCGGCGAACACAGCGCAGAAGTCCTTGAATCAATCGGAATCGGTGCGACCGAATTCGCCGAGCTGGCGGCAGCAGGCGTAGTCATCGACGGTCGTCGGCCGCGCAACTGATTCCCCGCCGCCTCACCCGCAACTCACCACGGACACCATCGCCATGAGCCTTCACAGCTTTTCAGTGCGTACGATCGACGGCCGGGATGCAACGCTCGCCGAATTCAGCGGACGCACGCTGCTGATCGTCAATGTCGCCAGCCAGTGCGGCCTCACGCCCCAGTATTCAGGCCTGCAGTCGCTGCATGCGCGGCTGGCCGACCGGGGGTTCGCGGTACTCGGCTTTCCCTGCAATCAGTTCGGCGCGCAGGAACCGGGCAGCGAGGCGCAGATCCAGAACTTTTGCAGCAGCCGCTTTCAGGTGACCTTTCCCATGTTTGCCAAGGTCGAGGTCAACGGCCCGGGCGCGCATCCGCTCTACCAGTGGCTGAAGTCACAAAGCGGAGGCGCCGACATCGGCTGGAACTTTGCCAAATTTCTGATCGATCGCAGCGGGGCCCTCGTCAGCCGTCACGCCCCCACCGACACGCCTGAATCACTCGCGCCTGCCATTGAACGGTTGCTGGGCTGATCAAGGCCGATACCATGACCGCTGCCGGCAATGCCACGGAGGGCCGCCCAGCCCCACTCGGTGCAGCGCGACTGTCGATTGCGACGGGCGCCCTGCTGGGTGCGCTGGGCGTCATTGCGGGGGCTTTCGCTGCGCACGCGCTTCGCGGCCGGCTCCCGCCCGAGGCGCTTGCGCTGGTCGACACGGCGTCGCGCTATCAGCTGATCCATGCGCTTGCCCTCGTTGCAGTCGGCAGTCTGCAAATGATTCGGCCCTCGTTTGCGGCCCGGCTATCGGCCGCCAGCTTCGCTGCGGGCGTGCTGCTCTTCTGCGGCAGCCTCTATGCGCTGGCGTTCGGCGCGCCGCGAGCCCTGGGGATGATCGCGCCGATCGGCGGCGTACTGCTCATTACCGGATGGCTCACCCTCGCGATTTCGGCCTGGCATCGCGTGACACGAAGCCCTGATGGTGCACACTAGCGTGGTTGCGGCTCTGCCGCCCTCCTGCGCTCACTGCTTGTGAACCCCATCAACGGCACCGCCGACAACGACACGCTGTACGGAACCGAAGGCAACGATTCCATTCTTGGCCTCGATGGCAACGACATCCTGGTCGCGGGTCCTGGGTTGGACACGCTCGATGGTGGGGCAGGCGACGACCAGTTTTATTCGCGCACCACCAATATGGCCGCCACATTCGACGATGGCGCAAATCTGGTGATAGGCGGCGCCGGAAATGACCGCTTCGTGGGCGGCCTGGGCAATGACTCGGCATCAGGCGACGATGGCGATGACATTTTCCAGGGCGAGGCGGGTCAGGATCAGTTCTCAGGGGGAACCGGGGACGATCAGCTGTTCGGTGGCGTGGGCAGCGACAGCCTCAGCGGCGGCGCCGGAGACGACACAATAGACGGCGGTGCAGATGACGACCGGATAGAAGGCGGCACGGGCCACGACAGCCTGATCGGCAGCTCGGGTAACGATTATCTTGATGGCCAGGACGGCGATGACACCCTCATCGCCAGCACCGGGTTGGATACCCTGATCGGTGGCGCCGGTAACGACCGCCTCTACTCCCGTACGCAGACCGACACCGGCGATGACGGTGCCAACTCGGTGGACGGCGGCGCGGGCGACGATTCGTTCGTGGGCGGGCTGGGCAATGACACGGCTGTCGGCGGCACCGGACATGACACCCTCCAGGGCGCGGAAGGTCATGATCGTCTCGTCGGCGGCGACGACAACGATGAGCTCCACGGCGCCGAAGGCAATGACACGCTCGAAGGTGGCGATGGGCATGACCTCCTGGCCGGTGGCGCGGATGACGACAGCATTGTTGGCGGCGCTGCGAACGACACGCTGATCGCAGGGCCTGGACTGGATACGCTCCACGGCGGTGACGGCGACGACGCCATCTATTCCCGAACCACAGATCTGGCATCCGACTTTGATGACGGCGCCAATTTGGCAAGCGGCGGCGCTGGAAACGATCTCTTTGCGGGCGGACTGGGTAACGACTCGGTTTCGGGCGACGACGGTGACGACACCCTACAAGGCGAGGCCGGCGAGGATCGGCTGACCGGCGACAACGGGCACGACAGATTGTTCGGCGACGAGGGTCGCGACAGCCTTGACGGCGGCGCGGGCGACGACACTGCAGATGGCGGTGCAGATGATGACCGGGTCGCGGGCGGCACGGGCCACGACAGCCTGATCGGCAGCGCGGGGAACGATTATCTTGACGGCCAGGACGGCGATGACACCCTCATCGCCAGCACCGGGTTGGATACCCTGATCGG
>RFXC01000165.1 GCA_009921765.1 Betaproteobacteria bacterium
CCCGCAGTCCATCGCGTTCGATTTCAGCGAGCAGCGTGGCGTAAATGGATGCCATCACCAGCCCGGGTCGTTGGCTGCGTCGATCGACCTCAGGCAAAAGCGCAAGTGCCTCGCGATACGTTTCAAGCGCACGCGCATGTTGAAAACGCATCAGAGCGGTGAAGTTCTCCGACGGGCGGACGGCCAGCAGATCGGGAACCGTCACACCGAAGCGTTGCAACTCGGCGAGCGGCAGATAAATCCGGCCCATCTTCGCGTCTTCGCGAACGTCGCGGATGATGTTGGTCAGTTGGAACGCAAGGCCAAGTCTGGCCGCGTAACGCAGCGTGTCGGGGTGCGTCACGCCGAAAATCGACGCAGCCAGGATGCCCACCACCCCCGCCACCCGATGGCAGTAGAGGCCGAGCGACTCATAGTCGAGATAGCGGTTCTGCTCCAGATCCATCTGCATCCCGTCGATGATGTCGCGCAGCCGCGCGCAACTCATCGAGTAGGGCAGCATGTGCGGGGCGAGCGCAAGCGTGACCGGATGCTGCGGGTGCCCAGCCTCGAGCCGGTTTACTTCATCCCGCCACCAGGCGAGCTTCGCGCGAGCCACTGATGCTTCGCGAATCTCGTCGACAACGTCATCGACTTCGCGGCAAAAAGCGTAGAGCGCGGTGATCGCGCGTCGACGCTCGGGGGGCAGGAACATGAAGCTGTAGTAAAAGCTCGATCCGCTCCGTGAAGCGCGCTCCTGGCAGTAGGCGTCGGGGGTCATGGCGCGGTTGGCCCCGACAGGCGGCCGTGCGGTGGCGCGAGCGCGAGTCCCAGCAGGGCGGGCGCATCGCGCCAACCGAGTGTGGGGCGGTGGCGGAACACATCATGCTGCGCACGCGCTATCCGGTCGATGATGCGCTGGCCGCCTGCGATGATCGCGCGCAATTCCAGCGACAGCCGCCAGGGTACGCGGCGAACCAGGGGCGCGCCGGCAGCGAGCATGTGCCGCGCGAACTCGAGCTCGCCGCTCATCGCGCGTCGCAGTGCCGGCGACATTGGCGCGCCGCCCGCGGCCTGGTCGATGTCGTGGTCGCCGCAGCCGGCGAGGTGGAGCGCGTCCTGGGGCAGGTAGACCCGGCCCTTGCGCCAGTCGATAGCCACATCCTGCAGAAAGTTGATGAGCTGAAGCCCCGAGCAAATGTGATCGGAGAGCTGAACACACTCGGGGCTGTCGGCATTGAAAAGCCGCAGGACAAGCCGGCCCACCGGGTTGGCCGACCGGCGGCAGTAGTCGAGGAGCTGCTCCCGGTCGCGGTAGCGGTGAACGCTCACGTCCTGGGCGAAGGCGTCGAGCAGTGCGCGCAGCTGATCCACCGGAAGCATGTGGCGTTCAATCAGCGGGTAGAGGCGCAAAACGACCGCTGGAGCCTGGGGCGAGGGCTCGCAAAGCGCACGGTCAAGCTGAGCGAGCGCAGCCAGCCGTTCGCGGTCGGTAAGCGTGCCTTCATCGGCCAGGTCGTCGGCGAATCTGGCGAACCGATAGAGCGCGATGACCGCGGGGCGAAGCGGTGCTGGCATCAGGATCGATGCCACGGGGAAGTTTTCGTAGTGGTCGACTGACGACCAGGCTGGGGGGTGCATGGCGGTCGATTGTAGAGGCAATGGAAGGGGGTTGCGGTTGATCGGATAGAATCACGAGCTTTTGACGCGGCCGTGGCGGAATTGGTAGACGCACCAGGTTTAGGTCCTGGCGCTGCGAGGCGTGAAGGTTCGAGTCCTTTCGGCCGCACCAGTCTCGTGACCCGCTGCTTTGGTTTGCAGCCCGCAGGCTGTTTATTTCCGGAAACTTTTCATGACAACCGTGATTGAAAACACAGGCGCTCTCGAGCGCCGCCTCAAGATGGATGTGGCCAGCGCCGACCTGGCCAAGCAGGTCGGCGACCGCCTTCGCCAGTTGTCCAAGACCGTCAAAATGTCGGGCTTTCGGCCGGGCAAGGTCCCGATGAGCGTGGTTGAGCGCTCGTACGGCGCGTCGGTACAGGCCGAGGTGCTGGGTGACCTGGTCGGCAAGGCTTTCAATGCAGCGGTCACCGAACACAAGCTGCGCGTGGCGGGCGAGCCCCGCATCGAGCCTGCTCAAGCGGCTGCAGAGGGCGCCATATCGTTTACCGCCACGTTCGAGGTCTATCCCGAGTTCGAGGTGGCTGATGCGGCAGCGTGCGAGGTTCCCCGCTATGGCTGCGAAGTCACCGACGCCGAAGTCGACAAGACCGTCGAGATTCTCAGGAAACAGCGTGCGTCGTGGAATGAAGCATCGGGCGCGGCTGCCGACGGTCTGCGTGCCACCATCGATTTTGCCGGCACACTTGACGGCGTGGCTTTTGATGGCGGAACGGCTTCCGACTTCCCGTTCGTAGTGGGCGAAGGCCGGATGCTTCCCGACTTCGAGACCGGCGTGCGTGGCCTCGGGGTGGGCGAAACCCGTCAGTTTCCGGTCAAGTTCCCCGACGACTACGGTTCGAAAGACCTCGCTGGCAAAACGGCCGAGTTCTCGGTCACGCTCAAGAAGCTTGAATCACCCCAGCTCCCTGAGGTGGACGCCGAGTTCGCCCGACAGCTGGGTATCGCCGATGGTGACGTGGCGCGCATGCGTGCCGAATTGCGGGCCAACCTCGAGCGCGAAGTCGCCGAGCGTCTGCGGGTTCGCAACAAAACGGGCGTGATGGAAGCGTTACCCGCACTCGCCAGCTTCGAGCTTCCCAAGTCCCTGGTCGAATCGGAAAGCGGCGCGCTTGCGGAGCGTATGAAGGCCGATCTGAAGGCGCGCGGCATGGATGTACGTAATATCCCCGTTCCGCCCGAGGCTTTCCGCGAGCAGGCCGAGAAGCGGGTACGTCTGGGCCTGCTGGTGGCCGAGATTGTCCGGCGCGAAAAGCTGCAGGCGAAGCCGGATCAGATCCGCAAGCACATCGAGGAGCTCTCGCGCGCCTACGAAAACCCGCCCGAGGTGGTCCGTCACTACTTCAGTAACCGTGATCTGCTCGCGCAGGTCGAGTCGCTGGTGGTCGAGCAAAACGTGGTCGACTGGCTGCTCGAGAAGGCAAAGGTTCAGGATCAACCGATTGCATTTGACGAACTGATGTCGCAGCAGGGCTGACCTTTTTCTCGGAGCATTTTTGCCATGGTTCGTAACACGCTCGTCGAAGACCTCGTCAACGCTCACCTTGCACAGCGCCAGGAGCCGCAGGGCCTGGGTCTCGTCCCCATCGTGATCGAGACCAGCGGTCGGGGCGAACGTGCCTACGATATCTATTCGCGGCTGCTACGTGAGCGCGTGGTGTTCCTGGTGGGGCCCGTCATGGACAGCACCGCGAATCTGGTGGTGGCGCAGATGTTGTTTCTCGAGTCGGAGAATCCCGACAAGGACATCTCGTTCTACATCAATTCGCCGGGTGGGTCGGTCTCGGCGGGGCTTGCCATTTATGACACCATGCAGTTCATCAAGCCCGCCGTGTCCACCCTCTGCATGGGGATCGCGGCCAGCATGGGCGCGTTCCTGCTGGCTGCGGGCGCAAAGGGCAAGCGCTTTGCATTGCCCAATGCGCGCGTCATGATCCACCAGCCCTCGGGTGGCGCGCAGGGGCAAGCGAGCGACATCGAGATCCAGGCGAAAGAAATCCTGTACCTGCGCCAGCGCCTGAACGGCATTCTGGCTGAGAAAACCGGCCAACCGCTTGACCGTATCGAACGTGACACCGACCGCGACACCTTTATGTCTGCGGAAGATGCGGTAAGCTATGGGTTGATTGATAAGGTTCTGTCGAGCCGTGCCGAAGCCGCTTAAGCCGGTGCTCGGCGCCCACTCGGGGTAGCAATGTCCGAAAAGAAGGCCTCAGGCGAAAAGCCGCTCTACTGCTCTTTTTGCGGTAAGAGCCAGCACGAAGTCCGCAAGCTGATCGCCGGTCCGTCGGTTTTCATCTGCGACGAGTGCATCGAACTTTGTAACGACATCATTCGCGACGAGGTCCAGGCCGACACGCCTGCTGAGGGCGTCGCCCGCAGCGGGTTGCCCACGCCCTCGGAAATCGCGTCCATCCTCGACCAGTACGTCATCGGGCAGCAGAAGGCCAAGCGTATTCTTGCGGTGGCGGTCTACAACCACTACAAGCGCTTGCGGCACAAGGGCAAGAAAGACGAGATCGAGCTCTCCAAGAGCAACATCCTGCTGGTTGGCCCCACCGGTTCCGGAAAAACCCTGCTGGCGCAAACCCTTGCGCGGCTTCTCAATGTTCCGTTCGTCATCGCCGATGCCACCACGCTTACCGAAGCGGGCTACGTGGGTGAAGATGTCGAAAACATCATCCAGAAGCTCCTGCAGAACTGCAACTACGACGTCGAAAAAGCCCAGAACGGCATCGTCTACATCGACGAGATCGACAAGATCTCCCGCAAGTCCGACAACCCGTCCATCACCCGAGACGTCTCGGGCGAGGGCGTCCAGCAGGCCCTGCTTAAGCTCGTCGAGGGCACGGTGGCGTCGGTACCGCCCCAGGGTGGACGCAAGCATCCCAATCAGGACTTCGTCCAGATCGACACCACCAACATCCTGTTTATCTGCGGCGGGGCGTTCGACGGCTTGGAAAAGGTCATCCGCAACCGCTCCGAGCGCAGTGGCATTGGTTTCGGCGCCGAAGTGCGCAGCGCGAGCGAGCGTTCGGTAGGCGATGTGCTTCGCGAAGTCGAGCCCGAAGATCTCATCAAGTTCGGGCTCATCCCCGAACTGGTCGGGCGCTTGCCGGTGGTGGCCACGCTCGACGAACTCGGTGAGGCCGCGCTCATCGACATCCTGGTTCAGCCTCGCAATGCGCTCATCAAGCAGTACCAGCGGCTCTTTGAAATGGAAGGGGTCGACCTTGAGGTACGACCCTCCGCGCTGGCCGCCATCGCACAGAAGGCTCTTCTCAGAAAAACCGGTGCACGTGGCCTCCGTTCCATCCTCGAGCATGTGCTCCTTGACACCATGTTCGAGTTGCCTGGCGCACAGAACGTGCAGAAGGTCGTGGTCGACGACACTTCGATCAACGGAGACGGTAAGCCGTTGCTCATTTACTCGGATGCCGCCCGAGTCGCTGCAAGCTGATTGCCGCGCGAGCGGTGTCATTCGCGGTATGCTCGTCTCCGAGCGCCGCGCGGGGGAGGGTCCCCGCCCCCACTCACCATTCATCGCGCAGATGCGAGCGCCCGGCTTGAAATCAGCCTGGATTGCACGCATCTGCCAACTTCAGTCCTAACCGGAGTTCGCCATGTCTGATTCTCAGCCGTCTATCGCCCAGGTGCTGCCGCTGCTGCCCCTGCGCGACGTGGTGGTGTTTCCTCACATGGTGATTCCACTGTTCGTGGGGCGGCCCAAATCGATCAAGGCGCTCGAGGCTGCCATGGAAGGCGGCAAGAGCATCATGCTGGTCGCCCAGAAAAATGCCTCAAAGGATGAGCCCACGGCCACCGACATTCATCAGATCGGTTGTCTGTCGGGCATCCTTCAGATGCTCAAACTGCCTGATGGCACGGTCAAGGTCCTGGTTGAGGGCACCAGACGCGGTCGTATCGAGTCGGTGCAGGACAACGGCGCGCACTTCGTGTGTGAGGTCACCCCAATTGAGCAACCATCCGGTCCTGCTCCCGAGGTGGAAGCCTTGCGTCGCGCGATCCTTGCGCAGTTCGACCAGTACGTGAAGCTGAACAAGAAGGTTCCGCCTGAAATTCTGGCGTCGCTGTCCGGTATCGATGATCCGGGTCGTCTGGCGGACACCATCGCAGCCCACTTGCCCATCAAGATTGAGCAGAAGCAGGGCATCCTCGAGATCATCGGTGTGCCTGAGCGCTTGGAAAAACTGCTCGCACAGATCGAAACCGAGCTCGACATCTTGCAGGTTGAAAAGCGCATCCGCGGTCGCGTGAAGCGTCAGATGGAAAAAAGCCAGCGCGAGTACTACCTCAACGAGCAGGTGAAGGCCATCCAGAAGGAGCTGGGCGAAGGTGAAGAGGGCGCCGATCTCGAGGAACTCGACAAGAAAATCCGCGCGGCCAAGATGCCCAAGGAGGCGCTGAAAAAAGCGGAAACCGAGTTCCGAAAACTGAAGCTCATGTCGCCCATGTCGGCCGAGGCGACCGTGGTGCGCAACTACATCGATACGTTGGTGAATCTCCCCTGGCGTAAGAAGAGCAAGATCAACAATGATCTGAGCAACGCGCAAAAGGTGCTTGACGACGACCATTTCGGTCTCGACAAGGTCAAAGAGCGCATCCTGGAATACCTTGCGGTTCAGCAGCGGGTCGATCGCCTGAAGGCGCCCATTCTTTGCCTGGTGGGGCCGCCCGGGGTGGGCAAGACTTCGCTCGGGCAGTCAATTGCCCGGGCAACCAACCGCAAATTCATCCGGATGGCGCTGGGAGGAGTTCGTGACGAAGCCGAGATCCGCGGCCATCGGCGCACCTATATCGGCTCCATGCCCGGCAAGATTTTGCAGAGCCTCGGCAGGGTTGGCGTGCGCAATCCGCTCTTTTTGCTCGATGAAGTCGACAAGATGGGAATGGATTTTCGAGGCGATCCCGCATCCGCGCTGCTGGAGGTGCTTGATCCCGAGCAGAACTCCACCTTCGTTGATCACTATGTGGAGGTTGAGTACGACCTGTCGGATGTCATGTTTGTGGCAACCGCCAACAGCCTCAATATTCCGCCCGCGCTTCTCGACCGACTTGAAGTGATCCGCCTGTCTGGCTACACCGAAGACGAAAAGGTAAGCATCGCCCAGCGCTATCTGCTGCCCAAGCAGATGAAGAACACCGGGCTGAAGGCCACCGAAATCGTGGTGAGCGAGAGCGCTATCCGGGACATCATTCGCTATTACACACGCGAGGCGGGTGTGCGATCGCTCGAGCGCGAGATCAGCAAGATCTGCCGCAAGGTCGTCAAGATGCTGCTTCTCAAGAAGCAGGAGCGCAAGGTTCAGGTCACCGGCAAGAATCTGGACAAGTTCTGCGGGGTTCGGCGCTTCAGCTTCGGCGTTGCAGAGAAGGAAAACCAGGTCGGGCAGGTCACCGGTCTGGCCTGGACCGAAGTGGGTGGCGAGTTGCTTACGATCGAGGCGGTCGCTGTAGACGGCAAGGGAACCGCCACCTTCACCGGCAAGCTTGGTGATGTGATGCAAGAGTCGATCAAGGCGGCCATGACAGTGGTCCGGCGCCGTGCCCGTCGCCTTGGCATCAAGCCAGGCTTTCACGAGAAGCGGGACATTCACATTCACGTACCCGAGGGCGCAACGCCCAAAGACGGTCCGAGCGCAGGCATTGCGATGACCACTGCGCTGGTGTCGGTGCTCACCGATATTCCGGTTCGTGCCGATGTGGCGATGACCGGCGAGGTGACGCTTCGTGGTGAAGTGCTCGCCATTGGCGGGCTGAAAGAAAAGCTGCTTGCGGCACACCGCGGCGGGATCAAGACCGTTCTCATCCCTGAAGAGAATGTGAAGGATCTCGCCGACATTCCAGACAACGTGAAGAACAAGCTCGAGATCGTTCCCGTCAAATGGATCGATCGGGTGCTTGAACTGGCGCTGGAGCGGATGCCGGAGCCGTTGCCCGACGATGAACCCGCCGCTGCGGCGGTGCCGCCCGAAGCGGAGAAGGGCAAGGGCGGGTCGGACGTCGTCACGCACTAGGAATCGCCGCGCGCCGGCAGACCTTGGCTTGCCGGCGCGCGCGTAGCCATCTATAATCGAAGGCTTTGCTGATAGGCAATTCCCCGATAGCTCAGTCGGTAGAGCGCCGGACTGTTAATCCGTAGGTCCCTGGTTCGAGCCCAGGTCGGGGAGCCAAATTTGGTGCTGTGAAAACAAGGGGTTGCATGTGTTTGCGTGCAACCTTTTTGTTTTTGGCGCGCGTTTTCCCGCCGGATTTCCCACCGTTTTCCCAACGGTGAACGCATTGCGGGTTGTTTTGCATGTGGAGCGCGAGCACACCGATTGGACGCTTTCTCCGTATCAGCGCTTCAACGGCGCGAGTTCCAGCTGTGCCTGCTCGACCAGGCGAGCCTTCGCCACCTTGCCGCTTGCGAGTCGCGGCAGCTGCTCAGCGGTTCGAAAGAGAATGTGGTGCGGCACCTTGAAGGACGCGGCGCGCTCGCGAACGAACGCCTGAAGCGCAGGCACCGAGACCGCGTCGTCGGCGACCACGAACGCGATGATGATCTGGCCTCTGCGGCTGTCGGGGAGGGGCACCACGTGGGCGTCAAGAATTGCCGGGTGCTCGGTCAGCAGATTCTCCACTTCAACCGGCGACACATTGATGCCCCCGGTCTTGATGATCTCCTTGACCCGAGAATGAAAATGGAACTGGCCGCCGACATCGATTGATCCCAGGTCTCCGGTATCGAACAGTCCGTCGGCCCGAAGCGCTCGGGCATTCTCGGTGGGGTTGAGGTAGTAGCCGGGTGTGACGAACCCACCCACCAGAACCAGTCCCGTCTCGCCCGCCTGGAGTGGCTCACCGCTCTCCGGATGAACGATCCGCATCTCCATGCCGGGTAAGGCCCGGCCGTGGGTGTGCAGCTTGATCTCAAGCGGTGTGTCCGTGTCGTGCACGGTGGCATGACCGTAGGTTTCGGTCAGCCCGTAGGCCCCGCAGGCCTCGGTCATGTGCATGTCGACCAGGGTGAGACGCTTGTATTCGGCGGTCATGCCGGCATTACCCTTTTTAAGGCTTCCAATGCGCGCCTGCCGATAGTCGGGATGGCCAACGATGGCCATGGTCATGTTGCCGGTGCCGTAGTACACCGTTGCCTGCGTTTGCTCGACGACATCGATGGTGAGGCCGGGCTCGAAGGCGCCCTGAATCACGAGCGTCGCACCGTGCATGAAGGTTGCCGGCCAGGCGTTGGCCGAACCCAGTGCGTAGAAAAGCGGCGTGCCAACCCAAACCCGATCATCCGGGCCGATCCGACGTCGCGCACCAATATCCCATCCATTACCGGTCAGGCCGGCGTGCGACAACGTGACACCCTTCGGCTCTGACGTGCTTCCCGAGGTGTAGAGAATGAACGCGAGGTCATCTGGCTGGACGCTTGCCGCGGCGGCGGTGAGTGTCTCTCGCGAGATGGTCTCACCGAGCGCGAGGAACTGCTCCCAGCTGAAGGTGCCTGGTACTGCGCGACCCAGTACGGTGACCGATCTGAGCTTGGGGAAATCAGCCAGCTTAAGCTCGCCCGGGACGCCTTGCGCGAGTCCCGGAAATGCTTCGACCAGCATCTGCGCGAAATCCTGCTTCAGGAACTGATCCATGCAGACCAGCGTGGCAAGCCCGCAGTGACGAGCTGTCCAGGCGAGTTCGGTTCGCTTGTACCAGGTGTTGAGTGGGACCAGAATTGCACCGATGCTCGCTGCGCCAACCGCCATCGACACCCATTCGGGTTGATTCGATAGCAGGGCGCCTACGCGGTCGCCGCGCCGGATTCCCAGCGCGAGAAGGCTTCGCGCAATGACGAGCGCACGTTCATGCAGCTCGCCATAGGAGAGTGAGGAGCCTTCGTAGAGCACCGCAGGGTGCCGCGGACGGGTGTGTGCCCAGAACTCGAACACCCCGCCGATCAGCCGGGACGCCGGGCGCTCCGAAAGCGCAGGGGAGGCGTGCGCTGCGCTCATGCGGACAACCCCGGCTTCAGAAGCACCCGACCGAACGACTGCCCTGACTCCACCGCTGCATGGGCAATGGCGGCCTGCTCAAGCGGCAGCACATCCGAAATGACAGGCTTCACCAACCCCTGCTTGACCAGCTGAAGCGAATCCTGGAGCTGATTGCGGGAGGTGCTCTTCACGCTCTTGATGGAGATGTCTCGCA
>RFXC01000166.1 GCA_009921765.1 Betaproteobacteria bacterium
GTGAGATGGGCGTTGATCTTTGCATCGCCCAGATCGTTGATCGCGACGATTTCGATGGGGTGCTTTTTTCCGCCCTCATAGTGGGCCCGGAGGATGTTGCGCCCGATTCGGCCATAGCCGTTGATCGCGACTCGGATGGTCATCGAAAATTCTCCCTGATGAGCAATGACATGGATGTGAAAGGATGAGGGCGCCTGGCGTTCAGCGGCGCGGGGCCGCTCGTCTGCGCAGCACCTCGCGCACGGTGTTGGCCACATTGTCGGCAGTAAAGCCGAAGAGTTTGTTGAGCGCGCCTGCGGGTGCAGATTCGCCGAAGCTGTCGATACCCACCACGGCATCTACGCCGTATTTCCACCAGAAGTCGGTCACGCCGGCCTCAACGGCAATTCGCGGCACACCGGCAGGCAATACTGCCGCGCGATAGGCTGTGCTCTGCCTGTCGAACACGGTGGTGGAGGGCATGGAAACGATGCGTACCTCGATGCCGTCGGCAGCCAGTTGATCACGCGCGGCAAGCGCAAGACCCAGCTCGGAACCGGTTGCGATCAGCACCGCCTTCGCGCCAGCGGCATCACGCAGCACATAGGCGCCGCGTGCGATCGCATCGACCTGAGCGCTTGAGCGGGTGACAAACGGCACCGCCTGCCGCGAAAACAGGAGCGAACTCGGCCCGTTGGCCCGCGCAATCGCTTCCGCCCACGCCACGGCCGACTCAACCGGATCGGCCGGCCGCCACACATCCATGAACGGAATGAGCCGAAGCGATGCGGCATGCTCGACCGGCTGGTGGGTAGGGCCGTCTTCACCCAGACCGATGGAATCATGGGTGAACACGAAAATGACGCGCTGCTTCATGAGCGCCGCCATGCGGAGCGCGTTCCGCGAGTAATCGGAGAATGTGAGGAAGGTGCCGCCGTAGGGAATGAAGCCGCCGTGCAGCGCGAGTCCGTTCATGATGGCGCTCATGCCGAATTCGCGCACACCGTAGTTGATGTGCCGCCCGGGCGGGGTGCCCGCGGGCAGCTCCGCCCGCAGGGCGCCGCACCCGCGGAAATCGGTCAGGTTGCTGCCAGTGAGGTCGGCCGACCCCCCGATCAGTTCGCCCAGCGCAGGACCGAAGTGATTGAGCGCGTTTTGCGAGGCCTTGCGGGTGGCAATGGTTTCGGCTCGGGCGATGGCATCGGCGATGGCGGCGCTGCGCGCATCATCAAACGAATCGCCCAGCTCGCCCGCCATGCGCCGCTCGAATTCGGCGGCAAGCGCCGGATGAGCGTGGCGGTAGGCCTCAAACCGATGTTGCCAGTCTGCCTCGCGCGCCACCCCACCCGCGCGACCATCCCAGGCGACACGCACGGCGTCGGGAATCTCGAACGGCGCCGCAGTCCAGCCTATGGCGGCGCGCGTGGCCTCGATCTCGGCCGCTCCCAGCGGCTCGCCATGCGCCTTGGCGCTGTTGGCCCGACCGGGCGAGCCCTTGCCGATGATGGTGCGACACTGAATCAGCGTGGGCGCGAAAACACCGTCGCGGCCCTCGCGTGCCCACAGCCGGGCCTGCTCGATCGCCGATTTCACGGCGGCCACATCATGCCCGTCCACCCCGCCGATCACGTGCCAGCCATAGGCGCGGAACCGGGCCGCGGTGTCGTCGCTGAACCAGTGGCGCACTTCACCGTCGATGGAAATGCCATTGTCGTCATAAAGCACGATGAGGCGCGACAGCCGATGCGTGCCCGCAAGTGAACACGCTTCGTGCGAAATGCCTTCCATCAGGCAGCCATCGCCTGCGAACACCCAGGTGAGGTGATCGACGATCGTGTGACCGTCGCGATTAAATTCCGCGGCCAGCAGTTTTTCCGCAAGCGCCATACCCACGGCATTGGCGAGCCCCTGGCCCAGCGGGCCGGTGGTGGTTTCGATGCCAGGGGTGATGCCCACCTCGGGATGACCAGGTGTACGCGAATGAAGCTGACGGAAATTGCGCAGCTCACTGACCGGGAGATCGTAGCCGGTGAGATGGAGGAGCGCATAGAGCAGCATGGAGCCGTGCCCGTTCGAGAGCACAAAGCGGTCACGGTCGGACCAGCGCGGGTTGGCGGGGTTGTGCGAGAGCACGCCCGACCACAACGCCACCGCAATTTCAGCCATGCCCATCGGCATGCCAGGGTGGCCCGAGTTTGCCTGCTGCACAGCATCCATGGCGAGCGCACGGATCGCTGCGGCCATGCGCGCCGACAACGGCCCGGAGGAGACAGCGGCTGGTGCTGCAGTGACTGGATCGCGCGTTTCGCCCATGCGGAAAACTCCCCGGACTCAAGCCTTGCGGCCGATGCGATTGATCGGCGTCGTTTGACGGCTGGAGAAAACCCGAAATTCTAACAAAGCGGCGGGGCGAACCCGGGGGCCGGCAGCCCCCCGTTGCTATACTCGAAGGCTTTGCGGATTCCGGTCCGCGGGGTTCGAATGCAGGGACTTCACCTTACCGCCGACCTCTACGACTGCCGCTGCGACCCGTCACTTCTTACCAGCGCGGATCGTCTGGCGGCGCTCTGCCGACGGGCGGTTGAACAGTCTGCCCTTACCCTGGTCGATGAAAAATACGTGCAGTTTCCCGACCATGACGGCGAGCCGGGCGGGGTGACCGGCGCGGTACTGCTCGCAGAATCGCATCTGGCGATTCACTCATGGCCAGAGCGCCGCAGCGTCACGCTGGATGTCTATGTCTGCAATTTTTCAACCGACAACTCGGCCAAGGCCGAGCAGGCGCTTGATCTGCTCCTCGAGGCATTCGATCCTGGTTCGCGGGTGATTGAGCGCCTGCTGCGAGGCATTGACGATCCGTTCGCGCAGCCTGCTGCCTCGCTCGCCGGCACGCCGGCCGACCGCACCGCTCCCAAAGCGCTTCCCAACGGCCAGGGGCTGCTGCTCGAATGGCTCAATAGCGACAGCGCATACGGGTTTCGCGCCTCGCAGCGGCTGGAATCGGTACGAACTCCCTGGCAAAAGCTCGAGGTGTTCGACACGCTGCAATGGGGGCGGCTGTTCCGCCTCGATGGCTGCTTCATGACCTCGGAGCGCGATGAGTTCTACTACCACGAGCCCATCATTCATCCTGCGGCAACCGCCCACCCGGCACCCGCCGCCGCGCTGATCGTGGGCGGCGGCGACGGTGGCTCGGCCGAAGAGCTTCTCAAGCACCCCAGCATGCGCGAGATCGTCATTGCGGAGCTGGATGCCGAGGTGATCCGGATGTCCCGCACGCACCTGCAGGCGGTGCATCAGGGTGCGCTCGATGATTCCCGGGTCACGATCAGTATCGGCGATGGCTGGGACACAACCGAGGCGCTGGCCCGCTCGGGAAAACGTTTCGACCTGGTGATTCTCGATCTCACCGACCCCGACACGCCCGCGCACCGGCTCTACACGCGCGACTACTTCGCGCTCGCGAAAAGCGTCCTGAACCCGGGCGGCGCGCTTTCGCTTCATGTTGGCGCACCCGCCTATCGTCCGGAGCGGGTTCGCACACTTCTCGCCGACCTGCGGGCCGTGTTTGCGATCGTCCGACCACTGGGTGTGCATGTACCGCTCTATGGGGCCTACTGGGGCATGGCGGTGGCGTCCGATCACCTCGATCCTCTGACCCTCGATGCGGCAGAAGCCGCTCAACGAATCGCGGCCCGTGGCCTTCAGCATCTGCGCTACTACAACGAACAGGTGCACGGCGGGCTCTTTGCCTTGCCCAATTTTTATCGGGCGCTACAGCCTTGATCCCGCGCGTGCTGGTCCGTGCAGCCAACCCCGCTCTGCCGTTTGCGAGCGGCGTCCGGGTTGCGCTCGACACCCGACAGCGACACTACCTCACGCGGGTGTTGAGGCTAGTACAGGGCGCCGAGGTCGAGCTTTTCGACGGTCGCGGGGCTCGCTGGGCAGCGCGCCTGGACGACGCTGCCGGGAGCGCCTGTCTGGTCATTCATGCTGCCTTGCGTGCCACCCCGGAAAGCCCGCTCGCCATCCATCTGGGTCAGTGCCTGTCCAGCGCAGACAAAATGGACTGGACCATCGAGAAGGCCGTTGAGTTGGGTGCCACAACCATCACCCCACTTTTTTCCAACCGCAGCCAGGTCCGTCTCGATGAGGACCGCGCACAGCGCAAGCTCGCGCACTGGCGCGCAGTCGCCGAGGCCGCCTGCATGCAGAGCGGGCGCGATGTGCTCCCGGACGTAGCCGAACCGAGCCCAATCGCACGCTGGATCGAGCAGGCGGCCGATTCCCTGCGGCTGGTACTCGACCCGCAGGCAGCCACCTCGCTGTCGGCGTGCGTCCGCGCCAACACGCCCGGTCGCACCCCGATCTGTCTGCTGGCGGGGCCCGAATCGGGTCTGGATGGGGAGGAACTGGCAGCGGCGCGTTCAGCGGGCTTTCAGGCTGTCAGCCTGGGCCCGCGGGTGCTTCGCACCGAAACCGCAGGGCTCGCCGCAATCGCTGCACTGCAGGCGCTGGCCGGCGATTTTTGAGCCCGGTAGCGGGTCAGGCAGCCGGGCGCGAGGCCCGCGCGTCGGCCACCGAGTAAAACACGCGAAATGCGATGCCCTTGTCGAAAAAGAAATCGGCGGTATCGCGAAACACATCGAGCAGCGCGTCGCGCTGGTCGCGATCGAAATGCGCGCCCGCAGGCAGGCGCTGAAGCACCACGACAAAGCCAGGTTGGTCGGCATCGGCCGCCGGCTTGAGATCAGTCATGCAGTCGTAAAGGGCATCGAGGTTGCCGCCAAAATGCCCAGGCAGCGTGAAGCCCTCGGCGATTCGACTCATCACGCCCGCTTTGTCGTCGACGCCATCGAAGTCGGCCCGCAGCACCGTTTGGCTGCTTCGCTTGGCGTTTCGCAGCAGTTCATCCAGATCGTATGCTGCCAGCGGCAGCATCGCCTGAGCCGGCATATTGCTGAGTGCAGTCATCGTTCCTGCCTCCCGGTTGGGGCTTCACGGATGCGCCGAAAACTCTTGTAGTGATCATCGGTGTAGAAGTACTCACCCGAGGTTCGCGGGTCGCCACCCGCCACGATCCGGCGCGCACCCCGCGTGCGCTCGCCTGGGGTGCGGACGGTGTACTCGGTGTAGTGATCCGGCGGCCGCTGCGGCAACACCCGCTCGCGGTTACCGAAACGCGTACCGTCTTTGTCGTATGGAAAGGGCCCGCCCGCCTTGATCAGGCGCAGCGTTTCATGCGCTTCCGGCGGAAGCTCGGCAAGATCGACCCAGGCAATGCCCGAAGCCGCTTCGGGCGACGCGCGCTGTGCCTGTGCGGGCGCCATGCCACCGCCCAGCCAACCGGCCAGAACCAACAGGCCGGTGCAAATCCAAACTGACAGTCGTTGTGTAATCATTTCCGTACTAGGCCACAGCGCAAGCGGTTTGGCAAGCGCCAGCCTGGTCGGTCAGGCCGGCGAGAAAACGATATCGCAGCTGTTGGGCTGAACCCAGCGTGCGCACTCACGGGTGCGGTCCAGGCAACCGCCGTGCTCGTACACCCCACGCGGGTCGCGCCAGCGCTGCATACGCGCGAGCACACGCGCATGCTCCGCGGGGTCGGCTTCAGTCAAAGCCACCCGGCGCGCGACTTCGTCTTCATCCACCCGGAGGCTGCCATCTTCACCGCGGTAGGTGGCATGGCGCCAGTGGTAGATCTCGACACATTTCCTCTCGAGGGTGAAGGGCGCATTGCGCTTCCAGAAATTGGAGAACAGCCCGTCGCCGATATAAATCACCCAGGAGCCTTCGAAACCCTCGGCATCGGCCGAATGGGCATCGGGATTGCGAAACCAGATGCGATCACCGGGAACAAACCAGCAAGCGGGCACGGGCTCTTCAAAGGTTCCCAGCTCGCGCAGCAGCACCTCGTGGAATTCGCGCGACTCGATCGGCCGACGCGTCGAGCGCTCACGCAGGCGCTGCTTGAGTTCAGGGTGACTGCGCGCGGCTTCACGCGCAATCGCGAGCAGCATCACATATTCGGAGGCGCGATAGCACCCAAAGCCGTAAGGGTCCTCGCCCGGACCGGGCTGCGTGGCGGCGGCAAGCGCACCGACCAGGCTGCAGCCTGGACGCAGGCTGAAGCTGCCGGTTTCCAGTCGTTCCCAATACGCCTCGGGACGGTACTGGTCGATATCGAACCGGAGCGCGGTGGCAGCGCCGGCCTGGGCCGTATCGACACGAATCCGCACCGCCGACTCAAACTCTTCAAAATCCGGGAAATCGAGCTCGAGCGGTGACAAGAGCAGGCTGGTGAGCACCTCTCGTTCGGTATGGCGTTCGTCGCGCCCACACTGATCGGCAAGCACCTCGCCCAAGGCAGTGGTGTCGAGCTGCGGCGCCCAGGTCACGCTGGACTCGGGCGCGAGGCCCGCGCACAGCGACGAGTGGTTCGCCTGGACCCGGACATGGGCAAGCAGACCAAGCTCGTCGAGCCACGCGCGCAGACGCTGCGTGTCCCGCCCCGGATCTGTGGCAACACCCGCTCCCCCGATCCGGATCCCCTTGTGCTCCCCCTGTCCGGACTCTTTTTGGATCCGGTTCATGCGCCGAAGTATTGATCAGGCCATGCCGGAAAGGCAAGAGCCCGGACCGGTCTTGCGAAACAGGGCCCGCGCCTAGCGATCGCTGTTGGCGTCCACCACGGTCCAGGCAGTCATGTTCACGATCCGCCGCACCGTCGCCGACGGCGTGAGGATGTGAACCGGGCGCGCCGCCCCCAGCAGCACCGGGCCGATTGCGACATTGTTGCCGGCCGCCGTCTTCAACAGGTTGTAGGCGATGTTGGCCGCGTCGATCCCCGGCATCACCAGAAGGTTCGCGCCGCCAGACAGCGCGCAATCGGCCACTGCAGCCCCGCGAATTGACGGGTCAAGCGCTGCATCACCGTGCATTTCGCCGTCGACCTCGAGGGCGGGTGCGAGCTTGCGCAGCAGCGCGAGGGCCTCGCGCATCTTGAGCGCGGAGGGGTGATCCGAAGAGCCGAAGTTCGAGTGGGACAGCAGTGCCACCTTGGGCAGGATGCCGAAGCGACGCAGTTCATCGGCCGCTGCAACGGTGATCTCGGCAAGCTGCGCGGCATCCGGATCGATGTTGACGTGGGTATCGACCAGCGTGAGCTGCCGCCCGGGAAGCATCAGCGTGTTCATCGCTGCATACACGCGGCTGCCCGGCTTCTTGCCGATCACCTGATCGATGTAGCGCAGATGCTCCGGGTAGGGCCCGCCGGTGCCGCAGATCATGCCGTCGGCTGCGCCCAACCGCACCATCATTGCGCCAATCAGTGTGGGGCGGCGGCGCATCTCGAGCTTGGCATAAGCCTCGGAGACGCCTTTACGGGCGGTGAGACGAAGATACTCGCTCCAGTATTCGCGATAGCGGTCGTCCTGGTCGGGATTGATCAGATCGAAATCGGCACCGGGCCGCACCCGCAGGCCCAGCCGCTCGATCCGCTGCTCCACCACCATGGGCCGACCGATCACCACCGGCCGCGCGAGCTTTTCGTCGACCACCACCTGCACCGCGCGCAGCACGCGTTCATCTTCGCCCTCGGCATAGGCAATCCGCCGCGCACGCGCCCGACGGGCGCTGCTGAAGATCGGCTTCATGAAGTTGCCCGAGTGATAGACGAACTGCTCGAGCTGCGACCGGTAGGCATCGAAATCGGTGATCGGGCGGGTGGCCACACCGCTGTCCATCGCGGCCTTCGCGACCGCTGGCGCGATCATGACAATCAACCGGGGATCAAACGGCTTGGGAATGAGGTATTCGCGGCCGAAGCCGCCACCCGGCACGCCATAGGCAGCGGCAACGATATCGGACATCTCCGCCCGCGCAAGCTCGGCCAGCGCCTGCACCGCCGCGATTTCCATCTCGCGCGTGATGGAGGTGGCGCCGACATCCAGTGCGCCGCGAAAAATGAACGGAAAGCACAGGACGTTGTTGACCTGATTGGCGTAGTCGGTGCGGCCGGTTGCGATGATCGCGTCATCGCGCACCGACTTCACCTCCTCGGGCATGATCTCCGGCGTGGGGTTGGCAAGCGCAAAGATGAGCGGATTGGGGGCCATCCGCGCCACCATCTCGGGCTTCAGCACCCCGCCCGCTGACAACCCCAGGAACACATCGGCGTCCTGAATGATTTCACCCAGCGTACGCGCCTCGGTCTTGCGGGCAAATTGCGCCTTGAGCGGATCCATGAGCTCGACCCGGCCCTCGTAGACCACGCCCGCCAGATCGGACACCCAGACGTTTTCGCGCGGCAGCCCGAGGTCAACCAGCAACTCCAGGCATGCGAGCGCCGCCGCGCCTGCGCCGCTGCACACCACCTTGATTCCGGTGATGGGCTTGTTCACCACCCGAAGCGCGTTGCTGAGCGCTGCACCCACCACGATGGCGGTGCCGTGCTGGTCGTCGTGAAACACCGGAATCTTCATCCGGGCGCGAAGCTTCCGCTCGACCTCGAAGCAGTCGGGCGCCTTGATGTCTTCAAGGTTGATGCCGCCGAAGGTGGGCTCGAGCGCGGCCACCACTTCGACCAGGCGGTCGACGTTGTTCTCGGCCACCTCGATGTCGAACACATCGATGCCGGCAAACTTCTTGAACAGCACCGCCTTGCCTTCCATCACCGGTTTGGCGGCAAGCGGCCCGATGTTGCCCAGGCCCAGCACTGCCGTGCCGTTGGTGATCACCGCCACCAGATTGCCGCGACTGGTGTAGCGCGACGCGTTGACCGGATCCTTGACGATTTCTTCGCATGCCGCCGCCACACCGGGCGAATAGGCGAGCGCGAGATCACGCTGATTGGTGAGCTGCTTGGTGGCAGTGACCGAGATTTTTCCGGGGCGACCGAGTTCGTGATACTCGAGTGCCGCCTTACGCAGTTGCGGATCCATTTTATGACTCCCCGGAGCACGGGCTCCAGTCTGGCGAACAGGTCTTATCGATCATACAGGCAACGTTCCAGCACACGGGCAACATGCAAGGCTTCGCGCCCGGCGCCATCGAGGATCTGATGCCGGCAACTTGTGCCATCTGCGACGATGAGTGTGCCGTCGTCGGCGGCGCGCACCGCGGGCAGAAGCGACAATTCAGCCATCCTGACAGAGGTATCAAAATGCTCGGCCTCATAGCCAAACGCTCCGGCCATGCCACAGCAGGATGACTCAATCGTCTCAACGCTTGCACCTGGAATCCGCTTGAGCACAGCGTGCACAGGCGACATCAGATCGAACGCCTTCTGGTGACAGTGGCCGTGCACCAGGAGCTTGAGGCCAGGCTGCGGCGCCACGGGCAAGTCAAGCGCACCCGCCGCCATCTGCGCGGCCAGGAACTCCTCAAAGAGTTGCGCGGATGCCGCCACCTTCTGTGCGAGGTCCCCCAGCCCAAGGACCAGTGCCTCATCGCGCAGCGTGAGAAGGCAGGAGGGCTCAAGGCCAATCACCGGTATGCCCCGTTCGACAAAGGGGGCGAGCGCCGCGAGCGTGCGCCGCAGCTCGGCGCGCGCCTCATCCAGCAGTCCCGCCGACAACCAGGTCCGACCACAGCAGAGCGCGCGTTGCGGTGTTGCATCGCCCGCCGCGGGCATCGCCACATGCACGCGCCACCCCGAGGCATTCAGCACGCGTCGCGCGGCCGACAGCGTCTCGGCCTCGAAATGGTTGTTGAAGGTATCTGCAAACAGCACCACCTCGCGCACGGCAAGTGCGGGCGGGGGCGCCTCAGGCGTCACGCTTTCAGAGAGTGATTTGCAGATTGCGGTAACTAAGGTTGCAGATAGTTTGGCGCGTCAACTGATTGCTGATGCAGAAGGCCATTCAAAGATCATTTCCATTACAACTGTAA
>RFXC01000167.1 GCA_009921765.1 Betaproteobacteria bacterium
GCGGGCGGCCTGTTCGGCGCGGGTTCGCTGATCGGGGTGGCCTCATCGGTCGTGGGCGCGGGTGGCGCCTTCAT
The DNA here is from genome assembly GCA_009921765.1 of Betaproteobacteria bacterium. Next base: position 75 of record RFXC01000167.1, read on the forward strand.
CACCACCCCGTTTCTGGTCCGCCGGGGCCTGCCGATTCACGCCGCCGTGGGCACCAGCGCGGCCTGTGGTTTTCCGATTGCGGTTGCTGGCACGATTGGCTATGTGATCGCGGGGTGGTCTGCCGCGCAAACCAATCTGATGGTGGGCTACATCTACCTGCCGGGTCTGGTGTTTGTCTCGATCGCCAGCATGCTCACCGCGCCACTTGGCGTTCGCATTGCACACGCGCTGCCGTCGGGCAGGCTCAAACGTTTCTTCGGGCTGATGCTCTACGCGCTCGCCGCCTACATGCTGTGGCGAGCCTGGCGCTTCGGACTGTAAACGCTGGTCAGGCGCGCCGGCTGCGGGCAATGAGCCAAACGCCAGCGGCAGCCATCGGCAGGCAAAGAATCTGGCCCATCGTGATGCCGGGGAGCGGAAAGCCCAGGAAGGCGTCGGGCTCACGCGCAAACTCTGCGGCAAACCGGAACGCGGCATACCCCAGCAGGAACGCGCCTGACACCGCCCCCACCGGTCGCGGCCGCGCCGACCACCACCAGAGCAACAGGAACAGGGCCACGCCCTCGCCTGCGAACTGATAGAGCTGCGAGGGATGCCGGGGCAGCGCGTTGCCCGCCTGCGGAAACACCATCGCCCAGCTCAGATCGGTGACCCGGCCCCACAGTTCGCCATTGATGAAGTTGCCCATGCGTCCGGCGGCCAGGCCCAGCGGCACCAGAGGCGCGATGAAATCCATGACCGACAGAAACCGCAGGCCGCGCCAGCGACAGAACACGGCCATGGCGAGCAGCACACCAATCAGGCCGCCATGAAACGACATGCCGCCCTCCCAGACGGCCAGCGCCTCAAGTGGCCGTTGCAGGTAGTAGCCGGGCTTGTAAAAAAACACATAGCCAAGCCGCCCGCCCAGCACCACCCCCACCACCCCGAAAAACAGCAGATCTTCCATCTGCGACGGATGAAGCCCGGAGGCCTGCGCAAACCGCGGGCGACGGAGCCGCCAGCGGCCGAGCAGAAAGAAGCCCAGGAAGGCGATCAGGTACATCAAGCCATACCAGCGGATGGCAATCGGGCCAAGGCTGAGGGCAATCGGGTCGAACTGTGGGTGAACAATCATGGCTCGCAATATACTTCAGCCCGAAACCAGCCTCCGGAGACAATCCATGTCCGAAAAACGCCGCTCATCCAACATCACCGAGGGGGTAGCCCGTGCGCCCAACCGCTCGATGTACTACGCGATGGGCTATGTGAAGAGCGACTTCGACAAGCCGATGATCGGCATTGCCAACGGTCACTCCACCATCACCCCCTGCAACTCGGGACTCCAGACGCTTGCCGATGCAGCGGTCGAGGCCGTTCGCACCGCAGGCGGCAACCCGCAGATTTTCGGTACGCCCACCATCTCGGACGGGATGTCGATGGGCACAGAAGGCATGAAGTATTCGCTGATCTCGCGTGAAGTCATCTGCGACTGCATCGAAACCGCAGTGCAGGGCCAGTGGATGGATGGCGTGGTGGTGATCGGTGGCTGCGACAAGAACATGCCAGGCGGCATGATGGGCATCCTGCGCTGCAATGTGCCGGCCATCTACGTTTATGGCGGCACCATCAAGCCAGGCCGCTGGAAGGGCAAGGATCTCAACATCGTGTCGGTCTTCGAGGCGGTGGGCGAGTTCTCCGCTGGCCGGTTGTCCAAGGAAGACTTCGACGGCATCGAACAGAACGCCATCCCCGGCACCGGTTCATGCGGCGGCATGTATACCGCCAACACCATGTCGTCGTCGTTTGAGGCGCTGGGCATGAGCCTGCTCGGCTCCTCCACCATGGCCAACCCCGACTCAGAGAAGCGCGACTCCACCGCCGAGTCGGCTCGCGTGCTGATCGAAGCGGTTAAACGCAATCTGAAGCCGCGCGACATCGTCACGCGCAAGTCGATCGAAAACGCGGTCACGCTCATCATGGCAACGGGCGGCTCGACCAACGCCGTGCTGCACTTTCTCGCGATCGCACATGCCGGTGGCATCGAGTGGACGATTGATGATTTCGAACGGATCCGCAAGCGTGTGCCCGTCATCTGCGACCTGAAGCCCTCAGGCCGCTATCTCGCCACCGACCTGCACCGCGCAGGCGGCATTCCTCAGGTCTTGAAAATTCTCCTGAAGGCGGGCCTGCTGCACGGCGACTGCATGACCATCACGGGCCGCACCATGGCCGAGGAACTCGCCTCGGTGCCCGATGCGCCACGCGCCGACCAGGACGTGATCCTGCCGATCGACAAGCCCATGTATGCACAAGGGCACCTGGCCATCCTCAAGGGCAACCTGTCGCCCGAGGGCTGCGTGGCCAAGATCACCGGCCTCAAGAATCCGGTCATCACCGGCCCGGCCCGGGTGTTCGATGACGAGCAGTCGGCGCTTGCAGCCATCCTGGAGGGCAAGATCAAGGCGGGCGATGTCATGGTGCTTCGCTACCTCGGGCCCAAGGGCGCGCCCGGCATGCCCGAAATGCTGGCCCCCACCTCTGCGCTGATCGGCGCGGGCCTTGGCGAATCGGTCGGTCTCATCACCGATGGCCGTTTCTCGGGCGGCACCTGGGGCATGGTGGTCGGTCATGTGGCACCAGAGGCTGCCGTAGGCGGGCCGCTTGCGCTCATCCACGAAGGGGATCGGGTCACCATCGACGCGCACCAGCTGCTTCTGCAACTCGAGGTCAGTGATGCCGAAATTGCCGCGCGCCGCGCTCGCTGGCAGCCTCCCGCTTTGCGCTACAACCGGGGCGTACTCGCCAAGTTTCACAAGCTTGCGGGCTCGGCGAGCAAGGGGGCTGTCCTCGACGATTTCTGATTCCCCCACTGAAGCCTTGGTCTCGGCGCGGCCTGACCCGCTGCCGCGGTAACCTCACGCAAGCATGTTCCAAAGCGTCACCTTTTCTCTCGGAGATGTCATGAAATTTCTGTCTGTGATTTTCGGTGCATCGATCATCGCGGTGTCATCCTCGCCCGCCCTGGCCAGCATGGATCTCGCCAAGGCAAAGAACTGCACCGCGTGCCACGCGGTCGACAAGAAGCTGGTGGGCCCCGCTTACAAAGACGTCGCAGCCAAATACGCCTCCGATGGCGAGGCCGTTGCCAAGCTGAGCGCCAAGATCATCAAGGGTGGTGTCGGGAACTGGGGGCAGATCCCCATGCCCGCCAATCCGCAGGTCACTCAGGCCGATGCCGAAACGCTGGCCAAATGGATCATGACCACCAAGTAAAACCGGTCTGATCCGTGCCGGAATCTCGCCGGCACCCTCACGCAAACGGGGCGCACAGACGCCCCGTTTGTTTTGTGCGAATCCGCGTGTGCGATCAAGCCCGGCGCGACGGTGGCAGATCCCCGCGGTCCGACATCGCGGCTGGCTGCCGCGAGCCGCTCCACGCCCACCCGGCGGGTGCACCACCGGTCTGAGCGGACATACCTCCGGTCCGCTCGCGCCCTTCCCGCACGCCTCGATCGATACGCTCGAAGCTGGATTCCCGCATGCCCCAGGCAGCGCGGACGAGTTCCCCATCCAGCGCTGGTTTCCTGTCCGGTGGCTGGTTCGCCCCGGCCCGAAAACCGGGGCATTTTTTTGCGGGTGATTACTTCGCTGCTGCCAGATCGGCTTCGGAGGTGAACGAGTCGGCGAAGAACTGGTCTTCGGGCAGGCCGCACTGGGCGACGAAGTCCCGCCTGGCGGAATCCACCACGACCGGTGCGCCGCAAACATAGGCCTGGTATGCGGCAAGATCTGGAAGATCCGCCATGACAGCGTGATGAACGAAGCCGGTCCGGCCCGCCCACTGATCTTCAGGAAGCGCGTCCGACACCACCGGCACATACCGAAAGTCGGGCAACTCGGCCGCCCACTGCTCGCACAGTGCGTTCATGTACAGATCGCTTGGCCGGCGACCGCCCCAGTAGAGCGTCATGGGCCGGCGGGTGCTCTTGTGAATGGCGTGTTCGACGATGGCCTTGATGGGCGCAAAACCGGTGCCGCTCGCCACGAACACGATAGGCGCATCGCTGTCTTCACGCAGAAAGAACGTGCCCATCGGACCTTCGAAGCGGAGGATGTCGCGTTCCTTGAAGCTTGGCTGGGTGACACCAAACAACGCATCGGTGAACTTGCCGCCTGGCATATGGCGGATATGCAGTTCAACCTGCTCGGCGATGTGCGGCGCGCTCGCCATGGAGTAGCTGCGTCGCGAGCCGTCCCGCAACAGCAGCTCCACATACTGACCCGCCAGATACTGCAGGCGCTCATTGGCTGGCAGCTGCAGGCGCAGGATACGGACATCGGGGGCTGCTTCGGCGATCGACGCAATCCGGCAAGGCATCTTGCGGATCGGGATGTCGCCCGCTGCGGCAATGACCCGGCACTGGAGCGTCAGATCGCTCGCAGCCGTGGCGCAACAAAGCAGCGCGTGCCCTCGCTCGGCCTCCTCAGGCTTCATCGCCCCGCTAGAATGGGGCCCCTGTTCGACGACACCGTCCAGCACCAGCGCCTTGCACGAGCCGCATGCGCCATTGCGACAGCCATAGGGAAGGATCACATCCTGGCGCAGGGCCGCCGCAAGAATGGCTTCGCCGGGTTGCACCTCAAACTGTTTGCCACTGGGTTGAACGCTGACTTTAAAGCTCATGGTCTCTGACTCGATTCGGATCGTTCGCCTGAACGCGCGGCCCGCATTATCGCCCGACTACCGGTCGGCGCGGGCAAGGCGGGTGGCAGCCAACGCAGCATCGGTGCGCTCCGCACCGGTCTTGCGCGCCCTGCCCAGGCGTCTGCGCCGCCCTACGCTCTTGGTGGTGGGCTGTGGCGATGTTGGGCTTCGACTGATCGCGCAGCGCGCCGGCCAACCCAACCGGCTTCGGATCATCGCCACCGCACGTCGACCGGAGCAGCTTGCCGCAATTCGCGCGGCGGGCGCCATTGCCCTGGCCTGCGACCTGGATGATCGCCGCAGCGTCTCGCGCCTTTCAGGTCTGTCGCGCTGGATGGTTCACCTCGCGCCGCCGCCCGCCGAAGGCACGGGCGATCGCCGCAGCCGCTGGCTGACCGCCGCGTGCGCGAGCGGAACGACAGTCGGGGCTTTGGCGCGCCTTTCGTATGTAAGCACCACCGGCGTCTACGGCGACTGTGCGGGAAAACACATCAACGAAACCCGCCCGCTTCAGCCCTCGAACCCCCGCGCGGCGCGCCGCGTGGCTGCAGAGCAAACCCTGCGCGCGTTCGGCCGCCGCACCGGCACCCGGGTGACCCTCTTGCGGGCACCGGGCATTTACGCCCAGGACCGGCTGCCACTGGAACGCTTGCGGCAGGGGCAACCAGCGCTGGTCCCGGCTGACGACGTCTACACCAATCACATTCACGCCGACGATCTGGCCCACGCGGCCTGGCTCGCACTGTTTCGGGCTCGAGGAGGCCGCAGCTTCAATGTCTGCGACGACACCGATCTCCTGATGGGCGACTACTTCGATGTGGTCGCCGATGCAACCGGCCTCCCGCGGCCGCCCCGCATGAGCCGCGCCGAGGTGGCGGCCCGGGTAAGCCCCATGATGCTTTCGTTCATGCGCGACTCACGGCGAATTTCGAATACCCGAATGAAGCGCGAACTTCGGCTTCGTCTCCGGGTCGCTGATGTCCACGCACTGCTCGCTTTGCTATAATTTCTGGTTCGGCGCTGGTGTAGCTCAGTTGGTAGAGCAACTGATTCGTAATCAGTAGGTCGGAAGTTCGAGTCTTCTCACCAGCACCAATTGACACCGCCCAGAACGCTCTGGGCGTTTGTCTTTCTGGGCCTGCAGTCCGAGTGCGACATCCGGGTCGCGAATCGGGAACTGCAGGCCAGGCTTTCCCCGCGAATCCGCGTATTTCACCCCGTCGCAGCGTGATCAGATGCTCACGGAAACAGGCGCCCCCCGCTGCTCACGCTGTGCTAGGCGAATAGCACCCGATATCAAATGCTGTAGGTGCCGTCATGACTGACCTGCCTATCCGAGGTGTCGATCCAGCGCTCGTCAGCCGGTACTGGTGTGAAGGCCCTGAACCCGTTCGTGGAGGGCGGGTTCGCGCAGTGAGGCCGATGACTGTAGACGTCGAAGTGGTTTCGACCCGCTTCCCGTTGCTATCGACGCAGCAAAGCGGATGCTGCTGGCGGGCTCGGCGTAAGGCGGTGCCCGGAGGCTGAGATTAAGGCAGCGACGCGCCGCCTACGACGCGTCGTCGAAGAGCGCATCGGCATCCCGAGCGCTGTGCAGCACTCGCACAACATCGATGCCGTCATCGACCGGTGTGTAGAAGATCACGTACCGGCCGAAAGGGAAGCTGCGCAGATCGGTCGACAGTTCGTCCCTCGCCCGGCCCAGCAACGGCTGTGCTGAGATGAGCTTGAACTTCTCGTCGAGCTTATCGATCCACCGATCAGCCTGATCCAGGCTGTCTTCGGCGATGTAGTCCCAGATGTCGAGGATGTCGGCCGCTGCAAGCGGTCGACGGATCACGCGTGCCATCGCCGGCTATGCGCTCTTGCGAGCGCGCCGGGCTCGGCCTTCGCGCTTGACCTCCTCTGCGCCCCAGGCCTGGCTCGGTCCGCTACCAAGGCCCTGGCGGATGTCTTCGCGCAGCTGCTGAAGCCGGGCAGCGCGCAACCGGTCCTGCTCGTCCATCAAGCGCAGTGCCTCGCGCACGACCTCGCTGGCCGAGGTGTACAGGCCCGAGGCTACTTTCGACCGGACCATCTCCTCGAGTTGCGGCGTGAGGTTGACGTTCATGCCCACCGACAATCTCCTTGTTCGTGCTGGGGCTCATGATATCCAAATATGTCAATGATGGATATCAGATGCCACCGTCGGTGCTGGTGCCGGGCAATGACTGCCGAGCGGCTTCATGCCTGGCCGTTTGACGGCTGGGAGATCCCGGCTGGAAAGTTGGCATTGGTCGAGGTACGGCCGGCGATGTGGCCAGGGCTTGTGCCGGTGGCTGCGTTGAGCGCGGGGCAGAAGGATGCCTTCGTGACGGCGTCGTGGTTGAGGGCGGCGGACAACTCGGGGGAGTTGAACAAAATGCTTCAGCCGGCATTGTCGCAGCCCACCGCTGCACAACCGGTCAGAGTGGCAGCCTCGCGCTCAGCCCCAGCAGCGCACTCCTCGGCAGCCCCGGCTCGTAATACTGGCGCTGTGCCTGATTGACGATCACCGACCCGATTGTCCGGCGGTCGGCCAGATTGTCGATCCCGGCAAAAATTTCCATCATCACCGGTCCCGCCTGCAGCCGGTGTCGCGCCCGCGCGTTGAAAACGCCGTATCCCGGCGCAGGCGCGGTATTGCCATCATCGGCCCACAGGCGCGATCGGGCATGCCACTCGACCCCGGCCTCCAGGCCCGGACGGGGGGCCACCCCGGCGGGCGCCCAGCCGGCCTGCGCCCAGAAGATCGACGCAAACGCGATCTGGGAAGGAATGGCGGGCATTGCATTCCCTGCGGCAACCTGGCCAAACGGCTGGTCATACACCGCATCAATCCAGGTCCAGGAAAATCGGGTTCGCAACGACGCCCCCCAGAGCCGATCTGCCGACACCTCAGCCCCTTCGCGCAATGTGCTGGTGGCGTTTGCGAACACCGTTCTCCCCCCTGAGGAAAGCGCTGCCACCAGTTCGTTGTCGGTACGAATCCGGAACAGCGCAGCCTGCACCCGCGTGGCACGGTCCGGCAGCCATTTGAGGCCGGTTTCCAGGTGATGGCTCACCGGTGCCGCCAGCAGCGGGTTGAACCGGCCAACCGGCGTGCCACCCGCGCTCGGCATGGAATACGCGGCCTCGGCAAGCGTGGGCGTCTCAAAGCCCCGGCCCTGATTCAGATACACATTGAGCGTTTCCGAAGCGTGCCAGGTTGCCCCCAGCACCGGACTGGTTGCGCGGTAACGCACGGCCCCCGAGCCGTTGCCATCCGTCAGGTAGTCGTCGCGACTTTCCAGGCGGACCTCGCTCTGGCGCACGCCGGTGGTGATGGTCCACGACTCGCCCAGATGCAGATTGGCCTGCGCGAACGCATCACGGTTGCCGGCGTCATTCATTTCGTTGCGGTTCAAACCAAGCTTTTCACCCGCAAGCGCAGCACCACCCTGCCGCCGTTCGGCCGAGCTGTCGTGGTCGATGCCAACCACCCAGTCGAGGGTCATCGCCTTACCAAGCGTCCCGAACCCAGTGAGCTGCAGCCCGGCGCCATCAAATTGACGATCCAACCCCACCCAGGTGTTCGAGGCCTGGAACTGCAGGTTTTCACGCGTGCCGGCGTAAGTCCGCGCCTGCAACCGCAGGTCTCGGTCAAAGCGGTGTTCCAGAACCAAGCCGCCCTGGTCCTGGCGGACCGACTTGCGGGTATTTGCGGCCACAGCGTTCGTGCCCGCCGCACGGGGATTGGCAAGCTGCGCCCACGTGAGCCCGAGCGGATCGCGGGCATACGGCATATCGAACGCATTGAGCACCACGCGCAGCCGCGTATCGGCGGCGAGCTGTACGCCAAGCACGCCATTGAAGTGTCGACGCCTGGCCGCGCTGTGCTCGCGCCAGCCATCGGTCGAAAACTCGCCGTAATCGGCCACCAGCCCCGCCGTGCCGGCGCGCCCGGCAAGCTGAACATTGCTGCGCAGAAGCCCGAAGGAGCCAGCCAGCGTCTCCGCCGACACCGTCGGCACCGTATCGGGGTCGCGCGTGAAGGTCTGGATGACGCCGCCCGAGGCGTTACCGTAAATCTGGGCCAGTGGCCCGCTCAGCACTTCGATGCGGCCCGCGGAGGGCAAATGGACGGTGGACGCCTGCCCCTGCCCATCGGGAGTGGAAGCGGGAATTCCATCGGTCAGCAGGCGAATGCCACGCAACCCGAATGCGGCTCGGGCGCCGAATCCGCGAATTGAAATCTGTACATCCTGCGCGTAGTTGTTGCGGTTGAGCGCCACCACACCGGGCGCCTGCGCGAGGGCTTCGGACAAGTTGACCGCCGGGCCCGCTCGACGCAAGGCCGCCTCATCGATGAGCTGTACCGACGCCGGCGCATCGAACTGTTGCTGTTCAAGCCGGCCGCTCTGCACGGTGACCGATTCAAGCGTCTGCGCCGAGCCACCGAATGCGACCAGACACGCCGCAGCACCCACCGCCGCGCGGCACAACCCGGCGGCGATACAGGGCCGCACGCGTGACTGAGGCATTGCGCTCAGGGCCCGATACGGGAGAGGTAATGCGCGATCGCGATCAGATCAGAATCGCTCAGTCCGTGGAGCGACGCTGCCATCAAGGTATCGCGCCCCACTGCCTGGTTGCTGGCGAACTGGCGCATCGAGTGAAGCAGAAAATCTTCCCGCTGCGCGGCAAGCCTGGGCATCTGCTCCCGCCCTGCGTAACTGGGAAGATGACAGCTTCCGCAGCGATTTTGCTGGGCGAGCTGTTCACCCTTTGCAAACAACGCTACGTCGCGCTCAGCCGCCGGTGGCTTGAGCGGCTGGCGTGCGTAGTGACGGGCGAGTGCTGCGATGTCTGTATCGGTGATGCCATCGAGCGCACCCTTCATCAGCGCAATCTCGCGGATGCCCTCACGAATCAGCACCATCTGATTTTCAAGGAAAACCACCGGCTGACCGGCAAGCGAGGGGGTGTCTCG
>RFXC01000168.1 GCA_009921765.1 Betaproteobacteria bacterium
ACACCGGCAATGAAACCAACCACCGGCTTTTTCATGTTGTCACGAATCCATTCGGCTGCGGTTTCCTCATCAGACCCACCGATTTCACCGATCATGACCACTGCATCGGTCTCGGGGTCGTCGTTGAACATGCGCATGACATCGATGTGCTTGAGGCCGTTTACCGGATCGCCGCCGATTCCCACTGCCGACGACTGCCCCAGTCCGAGCGCGGTGAGTTGGCCGACCGCCTCATAGGTGAGCGTGCCCGAACGCGACACCACACCGATTCGTCCCTTGCGGTGAATGTGGCCCGGCATGATGCCGATCTTGAGTTCCTCAGGCGTGATGACACCGGGGCAATTGGGGCCCAGCAGCAGCGTCTTGCGGTTTTCCTTGCGCATCCGGTCGCGTACCCGAATCATGTCGCGCACGGGAATGCCCTCGGTAATGCAGATGGCGAGATCGAGGTCGGCCTCCACGGCCTCCCAGATCGCATCGGCCGCGCCCGCAGGGGGCACATAAATGACCGACACGCTCGCGCCCGTTGCCTGCTTGGCCTCACGCACGGAGGCGTAAATGGGAATGCCCTCGAAATCTTCACCCGCCTTCTTGGGATTGACGCCAGCCACATAGCAGTTGCGGCCGTTGGCATAGTCGCGGCTGGTTCGGGTATGGAACTGGCCGGTTTTGCCGGTGATGCCCTGGGTCATCACCTTGGTGTTGCGGTTGATCAGGATGCTCATGGGGTATCCCTCGGGAATTCGGGTTCAGGCGGCCGACGCAGCGGCAACCACCTTCTGCGCGGCCTCGGCCATGGTGTCGGCCGAAATAATGGGCAGGCCCGACTCGGCCAGCATTTTCTTGCCCAGATCCTCGTTGGTGCCCTTCATGCGTACGACCAGTGGAACCTTGAGACCCACCGCCTTGCTCGCTGCGATGACGCCCTCGGCAATGGTGTCGCACTTCATGATGCCGCCGAAGATATTGACCAGGATGGCCTTCAGCTCGGGGTTACGCAGCATGATCTTGAAGGCCTCGGTCACCTTCTCGGTGGTAGCGCCGCCGCCCACGTCAAGGAAGTTGGCAGGTTCGCCCCCAAACAGCTTGATGGTGTCCATGGTGGCCATGGCAAGGCCCGCACCATTTACGAGGCAGCCAATATTGCCGTCCAGCTGAATGTAGGCGAGATCAAACTTCGAGGCCTCGATTTCAGCGGGATCCTCTTCGTCGAGGTCGCGCAGCGCGACGATCTCGGGATGCCGGAACAGGGCGTTCGAATCGAAATTGAGTTTGGCGTCGAGCGCCACCACGCGGCCATCACCGGTGAGAATCAGCGGATTGATTTCGGCCAGTGACGCATCGGTATCCCAGAAGGCCTGATACAGGCCTTTCAGAATCGTGCGCGCCTGGGCCAGGGATGCCTCGGGAATGCCGATCTGGCGGGACAGGCTGTCAGCGTCGGCATCGGCGAGCCCAGCTGCCGGATCGACCGCCACCTTGTGGATCTTTTCGGGCGTGTGCGCGGCCACTTCCTCGATATCCATGCCGCCCTCGCTCGAGGCCATCATGGTGATTCGCTGCGTGACGCGGTCGACCACCAGCCCGATGTAGAGCTCCTTCCTGATGTCGGCGCCTTCTTCGATCAGCAGGCGTCGCACCTTCTGGCCCTGCGGGCTGGTTTGATGCGTAATGAGCTGCATGCCGAGAATTTCGCTCGCGCGTTGCCGGACTTCGTCAACCGAGCGCGCGAGCTTCACGCCGCCGCCCTTGCCGCGACCGCCCGCATGAATCTGCGCCTTGACCACCCAGACCGGGCCGCCAAGCGTTTTCGCAGCCGACACGGCTTCGTCAACCGAAAAACATGGGATACCGCGTGGTACCGCCACGCCGTAGCGCTTGAGCAGTTCTTTGCCCTGATACTCGTGGATTTTCACTGGATGGCTCCCCGGTTAGGTCCCGCGGCCACTTGGGGTGGTCAGGCCGGCACCGGGTCGGGACCTCCCGAAACGCGCAGCCGCACGGACCAGCTACTCTGCTGACCGGCGATCGCATTGCCTGCCGGAATGGCGCCGGAGTGTATCACGCAGCCCTCGAGCGAGAAGCGTATTGCAGCGTGTCGTGAAAGCAGGACACGCGCGCCGCCCGATGGCAAGGTCAGAGGTCGTCGGGCTCTTGCTCAACGCCGGACGATCCGCCCACCGGGCCCACCACCTTCCGGATCACCTCGCCAGCAAAGCCGCGCCCCGCCAGAAAACGCATCTGGCGCAGCCGATCCTCGCGACTGGCAGGCGCCTCGCCGAAACGCTTCTGCCAGACCTCTCTCGCGCGTGCCAGCTCGGACGCCTTCAACGCCTCGAGCGCTGGCGCGAGCTGCTCAGCCGGCAGCTGATGCGTGCGCAGTTCGTGTTGGATTCTTGCAGCGCCGAACCGCCCGGCCCGCCGTCGAACCAGGCTATCGATAAAGCGCTGATCCGACAGGAGCTTTTTCGCGGCGAGCTGGTCGAGCACGGCATCGAGTGCGTCAGGGTCGGACGCGTGCGAAGCCAGCCGTGCCCGAAGTTCGGCTCGGCTGTATTCGCGCCGCGCAAGAAACCCCAGCGCCCGTGCTTCAAGGGAAACAGGTGAACGGCTCAATGGACCGGCCCCGAATACCGAACCGATCAGGCTGCCGCCGCGCCCGCCTCACCCAAGGGGCGCTCGACCACACCGAAATGCACACGGACCTTGTTCTCCATTTCGTGAGCCATCTCGGGGTGATCGCGCAAGTATTCGCGCGCGTTGTCCTTGCCCTGGCCGATGCGATCACCGCCGTAGCTGTACCAGGCGCCGCTCTTCTCGACCACGCCGCAGTTGGCCCCCAGGTCGAGGATTTCTCCCTCGCGAGAGATGCCTTCGCCGTAGAGGATGTCAAAGTCAGCCGCCTTGAACGGGGGGGCGACCTTGTTCTTGACGACCTTCACGCGAGTTTCACTGCCAATGACTTCGTCGCCCTTCTTGATCGCCCCTGTGCGACGGATGTCCAGACGCACCGAGGAGTAAAACTTGAGCGCATTGCCACCGGTGGTGGTTTCGGGATTGCCAAACATGACGCCAATCTTCATGCGGATCTGGTTGATGAAGATGACCATGGAGTTGGTGCGCTTGATGGTGGCCGTGAGCTTGCGCAACGCCTGCGACATGAGGCGCGCCTGCAAGCCCGGCAGGGAGTCACCCATTTCACCTTCGATTTCGGCCTTGGGCGTAAGCGCCGCAACGGAGTCGATGACGATGAGATCGACCGAGCCGCTACGGACCAGGGCATCGGCGATTTCGAGCGCCTGTTCCCCGGTGTCGGGCTGGGAGACGAGGAGGTCGTTGAGCGTAACCCCCAGCTTGGCCGCGTACTGAACATCGAGCGCGTGCTCGGCGTCGATGAAGGCGCAGGTGCCGCCCAGCTTCTGCATTTCGGCGATGACCTGCAGGGTGAGCGTGGTTTTGCCTGATGACTCGGGGCCGAAGATTTCGATGACGCGGCCACGCGGCAGGCCACCCACGCCCAGGGCGATGTCAAGCCCGAGCGAGCCGGTGGAGACCACCTGGATGTCGTGTTCGACGCCGGCATCGGCCAGCCGCATGATGGAGCCCTTGCCAAACTGCTTTTCGATCTGGGCCAGTGCGGCGCTCAAGGCCTTGCCGCGTTCGGTACGGGATTTTGCGTCGTCCATGTTGATGACTTTGTCCATGTTGACCTCGTCTGGGAGTGGGGTGAGAAGCGCGAGTGACGAGGATTATTGCACGCAACTACTGTATAAACAATCAGTTCTTTTCGGTTAGGCGGTCGGGTCATCCGGGCGCTTGCGCCGCGCCCGCAGAGGTGGCTGAAAAAATTGCCAGGGCGCGCAACAGGGCATGACGCGCGGTCTGAGCGCGCACAGCATCTCGCGCGCCATCGAAGTGTCGCGTCTCAACGACAACCCGCTCCAGCGCCCCACCCAGCCCGACCGCCCATCCGAAGCACACGGTGCCAACCGGTTTCTCGGCACTGCCGCCGCCTGGCCCCGCTATCCCCGTCACGGCAAGCGCAAGCTGGGCGCGGCTGCGAAGGAGTGCACCCTCGGCCATCGCCCTGGCAACGGGCTCGCTCACCGCGCCATGCGCATCGAGCGTGTCACTGGGCACCCCCAGGATCTCATGTTTCGATGCATTGCTGTAGGTGACAAACCCGCGCTCAAACCATTGGCTCGAGCCGGCCAGCTCGGTAAGGGTGGCGGCAATCAATCCCCCGGTACACGACTCGGCGGTCGACACCAGTGCGCGATGCGCCATCAGCCGGGCACCCAACTGCCGCGCAGCATCAAGGAGATCAGAGGGCAGAACGACAACGGACGTCATGGGACAAAGCTCATCCGGCGTGGCGGTCAGAGGCCCGCCGCCCGCCAGATTGCAAAGAGAAACAGGGTGAAAAAGGCCGCCAGCAGATCGTCGAACATGATGCCAAATCCGCCCTTCAATCGGGCGTCGACAACCCCGATCGGTGGGGGTTTGGCGATATCGAAGAAGCGAAAGAGCGCAAACGCCACCAGCTGTGTGAGCCAGTCGGTGGGCAGAAAGGCAAGCACCAGCCAGAACGCGACAACCTCGTCCCAGACGATTGCCGAATGATCGCTCACCCCGACATCGCGCGCCGTACGGCCACAGGCCCAGATTCCGATCAGAAATGACGCGGCAATCAGCAGCAGCCAATCCTGGGGGGCCAGCCAGTCTTCCAGCGCGACGAACACGCACCAGGCCCACAGCGTTCCGACTGTGCCGGGGGCCCGCGGAAGGAGGCCGCTGCCAAACCCGAGCGCGAGCAGATGCGCGGGCGAGGCGAGGCGGAATCGGGCGAGGGCCGCAGCCTTCGCACGAGCGCGGGCAATTTGGTCGGCGCTGACCGGAGCGGCCCCGCCCGCGGGTTGCCCGCCTTCATCGGGCCGATCAGCGGAAATGATCAAACCCCTGTTCGCCCTGCTCAAGCAGCCGCCCCGCTCCATCCATGACCCGAAGGCCCGCCTGCGCAGACATCCTGCCGATCCGGGTGACGGGAACGCCGAGCCGACCGGGGAGCGCTTCGATTGCGTGGCGCTGCGAGGCCCGCGCGGTAAAAAGGAGCTCATAGTCGTCGCCACCCGAGAGTGCCAGCCGCTGCCGCTCGGCATCGGTGCATCCCGCAAGCGTGGCATCAACCGGAACCGAAGGCCAGTCGATGTCGGCGCCCAGTCCCGATCGTTCGCAAAGGTGACCCAGGTCGGCAAGCAGCCCGTCGGAGACGTCGATCGCGGCACGGGCGAGCGGGCGCAGCGCAAGCCCCAGCGAAACGCGCGGCTGAGGCCGCTCCATCCGCACGCGGGCCGGGTGCCCGATGGGCAGCATCCGACCGGCGAGCGCCTCACGGACTGCGAGCGCCGCGCCGCCCAGCGCGCCGCTCACCCACAGATCGTCCTCTGCGACCGCCCGGTCGCGGCGAAGCGCCCGGTCTGGCGGCACCTCACCGAAGGCGGTGATACTGAGGGTCAGCGGCCCGCGCGTGGTGTCACCGCCCAGAAGCTCGCAGCCGGATTCGTCGGCGAGGGCGAACATCCCCGCCGCGAAACCCGCCAGCCATTGTTCATCGACCTCGGGCAAGGCCAGCGCAAGCGTAAAGCCCACTGGCGCCGCACCCATTGCCGCCAGATCCGACAGATTGACAGCGAGCGCCTTGTGACCCACGGTGTCCGCCGGTGCATCGGCCAGAAAGTGACGACCGCACACCAGCATGTCGGTGGTGACAGCGAGTGCTCGACCACCAGCCGGCGCGGCAAGCAAGGCGCAATCGTCGCCCACGCCCAGAAGCGCCCGACGCGCGGGTCGATCGAAGAACCGCTTGATCAGCTCAAATTCACCGAGCGCCATTGGGAGCGTTGGCAGCGGCTTCAACGGCGCGGATCTTGAGCGCCACCCGATCGAGAACGCCGTTTACGTACTTGTACCCATCCGTGCCGCCAAACGTCTTGGCCAGCTCAACCGCCTCGTTGATGACCACCCGATACGGAATTTCCGGGTGATGCAGCAGTTCGAAGGCAGCAACCAGCAGCACCGCATGTTCAACCGGGCTCAGCTCGGCAACCGGCCGGTCGAGCGCAGGCGTGATGGCCTCATGGAGGAGCGCTGATGAACCCATCACCCCATGAAGGAGCGCCTGAAAATGCTCCCGGTCCGCTTTGGCAAAACCGGGGTTGTCGAACTGCAGATGCGCTTCAATGGCGCCGGCTTCACTACCGTTCAGCAGCCACTCATAAAGCCCCTGAAGCGCGAGCTCGCGCGAACGCCGTCGCGCGCTCTTCGCGGGCGTACCTCGGCTAGCGGGCTGATTCAATCGCGCGCCCCGTTCTCGAACGTCCAGCCGATATCGTCGGTGGGATCGAGGTCATCGAGCCAGTCGGAAAGCCGTGCCATTTCAACGGCCACGCGCGCGGCCTCGGCACCCTTGACCGGTGCGCGGACCACTGCCTGCTCGTCGGTGTTGGTGGTGAGTACCGCGTTAGCCACCGGCACACCGAACTCCGTGGCAACGTCCTGAATACCGCGTCCGGATTCATTGGCGACCAGCTCGAAGTGGTAGGTTTCGCCGCGAATGACTGCGCCGAGCGCGATCAGCGCGTCGAACGAACCAGTAGCCGCCATACGGTGGAGCACAAAGGGGATTTCAAGCGCGCCCGGCACCGAGCAGAGCACAACGTCGTCATCGCTCACCCCCAGCCTTGCGAGCTCGGCCAGACACGCCTCGCGCAACGCCGTGCAGACAGGTTCGTTGAAACGGGATTGAACGATGCCGATTCGCAGGCCCTCGCCTTCGGGCTCCGCCTGGAAGAGTTCAACCGACATTTGCTTCTCCCTGAAGGGCCGCAGCCTCAAACTCCGGCTCGGCCTCGTGTGCAAAACCCGTGACTTCGAGTGAAAACCCACCCATGCTGGGCAGCTTGACGGGCCGCGACAGCAGTCGCATGCGCCCGACACCGATGTCCCGCAGGATCTGCGCGCCAATGCCGTATGAGCGCAGATCCATTTTCGGGCGACGGGCCGATGCAGGGGCGGCATCCCCTGGACTGGCCAGTGGGATACCAGCGTTTGAACAGTTGAGCAGCACCAGCGCCCCGCAGCCCGATGCGGCAATCGCCGCCAGCGCCTTGTGCACCGACCAGGAGTGGCTGCCACGCTTGGTGTCGATGAGATCGATGGGCGAGGCGAGCTCCTGTACCCGCACCAGGGCGTCGTTGGCGGGTCCGGGCTCGCCGCAGACCAGCGCCAGATGCGCGCCGCCCGCCGCACGATCGCGATACGTGAGCATTCGGAATTCGCCGTGCACGGTTTGCACCGACGATACGCCGATCCGTTCGACCAGCGACTCGTTTGCGCTGCGGTAGCCGATCAGATCGGCGATGGTGCCGATTTTCAGGCCATGCGTACGACCGAATTCAACGAGGTCAGGCAGTCGTGCCATCGTGCCGTCGTCGTTCATGATCTCGCAGATGACTGATGCCGGCTGCAGGCCCGCAAGCGCCGCCAGATCGCAACCCGCCTCGGTATGGCCGGCCCGTACCAGTACGCCTCCCCTCTCGGCCCGCAGAGGAAACACATGGCCGGGCTGAACCAGATCGGCGGGGCGCGCCTCGCGCGCAATGGCCGCCTGAATGGTGCGCGCCCGGTCGGCCGCCGAGATGCCGGTGCTCACCCCTTCGGCTGCCTCGATCGATACGGTGAACTTGGTGCCGTGGCGGGTGCCGTTGCGGGTCACCATCAGGGGAAGATCGAGCTGTCGGCACCGGTCTTCGGTGAGCGTGAGGCAGATGAGCCCACGGCCAAAGCGCGCCATGAAGTTGACCGCTTCGGGCGTGACGAACTCGGCCGCCAGTACCAGATCGCCTTCGTTCTCGCGATCTTCCTCGTCGACCAGAATCACCATTCGACCGGCACGAATGTCGGCAATGATCTCTGAAATGCTTGAAAGCGCCATGGTCGGATTCTACGCCGCGGGGTGGGATGCACTGGCTGGCGCGCGCTCGCCCGCGGTGAGCAGGCGCTCGCAGTAGCGCGCGATCAGGTCGATCTCTAGGTTCACCTTCACGCCCGGCTTCAGATGCTTCAAGGTGGTGACCGCGATAGTGTGCGGAATCAGGTTGATGGCGAAATCGGTGCCCGCAGGCGAATCATCGACCTGGTTCACGGTCAGGCTCACGCCGTTCACTGTGATCGACCCCTTGTAGGCCAGATAACGACCCAGCCCGACCGGTGCCCGCACCACCAGAAGCCACGACTCCCCGACCGCCTCAAAGCGGCGCACCTCGCCCAGCCCATCGACATGACCCGACACCAGATGCCCGCCCAGCCGGTCGGCGAGCCGAAGCGATTTTTCAAGGTTGACCTCACCCGGCTGCGCGAGCCCCACTGTGCGCGCAAGGCTCTCGGCCGAGACATCAAACGACAGGCGGCTGCCCTCGATCGCCACCACCGTCATACAGGCGCCCTGAATGGCGATTGAATCGCCGATGGCGACATCATCCAGTCCCAACGCACCCGCTTCAACCACAAGCCGCACGCCGGTGGTACCCAGCGGCTCGCATCGCTCGATACGGCCGACCGCCGCGACGATTCCGGTAAACATTGACTGATTCCCAAAAAGTCAGCCGGCGCGCGCCACGCGGGCGAGCAGCCGGACGTCGTTGCCCAAGCGTTCCACCGACTGCAAGTCGAGCGCGATCCGCTCATCGAGTGAGGCCACCGCCTCCAGTTCAAACATCGGGCGTCCGCTGCCCAGAAGCGATGCAGACAGATACGCGAGCAGTTCGTCCACACAGCGCTCGCGCAGAAGCGACGCATTGAGTTTGTACCCCGCCTCGACATGGACCTCGTTGATCCCGCGGCCCGCGAGTGTTCGCATGAGCGCAGGCAAATCGACCTTGCCCGACGGATTGGGGAGCACCAGCACCTCACAGCCACGATCCCGCAGTTCGGCGGCCTTATCCGCACGCTCCTGAGAGCAGACGACCAGCACGTCGCCGCCCTTCAGCACCCGCGCCTGGAGGTCGACTTCCAGCCGCGAATCCACCAGCACCTTGATGGGCTGACGCCGCACGCCCTCAAGCCGCGCGGTAAGTTGCGGGTTGTCCTCGCGAACGGTCCCGATTCCGGTCAGGATGGCGCAGGCACGCGCCCGCCAGCGATGACCGTCCTCGCGCGCCGCCTCACCGGTGATCCACTGGCTGCGCCCGTCAGGCAGCGCGGTGAATCCGTCAAGACTCGCAGCCACCTTCATCCTCACCCAAGGCAAGCCACGTGTCATGCGTGACACAAAGCCCGGATTGAGATCGGCCGCCTGCGCGCCGAGCAGCCCGCACCGCACGTCGATGCCGGCGGCGCGCAACCGCGTGAGCCCCTCGCCGTTCACCAGCGGATTCGGGTCTTCCATCGCGGCGATCACCCGTGCCACCTTCGCCTCGATCAGCGCATCGGTGCAGGGCGGCGTGCGGCCATGGTGACTGCAGGGCTCAAGCGTAAGGTAGACGGTGGCCCCCCGGGCGCGCGCGCCCGCATGCGCGAGTGCAATCACCTCGGCATGGGGTTCACCGGCTCGAACATGCCACCCCTCTCCCACCATTTCACCGTCGCGCACCACCACGCAACCGACCCGCGGATTGGGGGTGGTCGTGTCCATGCCGCGCGCCGCCAGTTCGAT
>RFXC01000169.1 GCA_009921765.1 Betaproteobacteria bacterium
CCTTCAGGAGCTGCAACGCGATGCAAAGCTCACCAATGTCGAGCTTGCCGCGCGGGTCCATCTGTCGCCATCGCCCTGTCTTGCGCGGGTTCGAGCGCTTGAAAAGTCGGGGGTGATCAGCCGTTATGTCACCCTGCTCGACCCCATCAGGCTGGGGCAGGCAGTGAGCGTTTTCATTCAGGTTCGGCTGGAGCAGCAGGTTGAGCGTGCGCTCAAGACGTTCGAGGCGGCCATTGCGGGGTGGCCTGAGGTGATGGAGTGCTACCTGATGACCGGTGACTCCGACTATCTTCTCGGCGCGTGTTTTGCCGAGGTTGAGCGCAGCGATCGGAATGCCGCGTTCGGCTGCGTGCCGCGCGTAGCGGAAGCCCGAATACACCATCAGCGAGGAGCCAACGATCAGCATCGCGTCGGCCCCGTCCAGCCAATTCATCGCAGTTTTCACGCGCTCGCCGGGTACGGACTCGCCGAAAAAGACAACATCGGGTTTCAGGGTGCCGCCGCAGTGCCGGCAAGGCGGCACATGGAAGCGATCGAATTCATCCGATTCGAGTTCGGCGTCGCCGTCGGGTGCGCGGGCGGCGGCAAGGTCAATCCAGTCGGGGTTGATGTCTTCCAGGCGCCGCTGATGGTGGCTGCGAAGCACGCGGACCTGACAGTCTAGGCACACGACGGTATCGAGGCGTCCGTGAAGGTCGACCACCGCCTGGTGCCCGGCCGACTGGTGCAGACCGTCCACGTTCTGTGTGACCAGGCCCGCAAGCCGCCCCTGCTGCTCGAGCTTCGCGAGTGCAACATGCGCCGCGTTGGGCTGCGCGCGGCCGAATGCGCGCCAGCCCACCATGGAGCGCGCCCAGTAGCGCTTGCGCATGAAGGGATCGACGCTGAAGGCCTGCCAGGTGACGGGTTGCTTGCGGGCCCATTCGCCGCTCGCATCGCGGTAGGCGGGGATACCGGACTCGGTGCTGCAGCCGGCGCCCGTGATGACGAACAGGCGAGTGGAGCGTTCAAGAAACGTGGACAGGGCAGAAGGGCTTGAAGAAAGCATTCGGATAAGGGCTGCAGGCCGGCACTCGTCACCCGAATCGTACCGGTCACTGATAAAATGCGTGCGGTGAAGGAGAGTTGGCAGAGCGGTTTAATGCACCGGTCTTGAAAACCGGCGACGTCGCAAGGCGTCCGTGAGTTCGAATCTCACACTCTCCGCCACCCTGCCCGAGGACGAGTCTATCCAGGGCCCGGCTCGAACCCGTACATCAAGCGCGCCTGCTCAAGGCTGATGTAACCATCGCGTAGGTCGCGTTCGATCAGCGTGCGGTCGCGTTTCGCGGGACTGCCGTATCCGCCACCGCCCGCGGATTGAAGCCAGACCAGCGTGCCCTGCTTCACCGGCAGGTAAGGTGTTTTGCTGGAGAGCACGCGCTCGTCGGGCGTTCCCGGGTCGAGCACATAGCGGGCTGTGGTGCCGGGTGCGCCACCGAACAAGCCTGGTGGCTGTGATTGATGTCGGTCGGCGCAGAGGCAGATGGACGCACCGTCGGCGAGCACGCGAAAGACGCGGCAGAAGCCGTTGCCACCGCGGAATGTTCCCGCACCACCCGTGTCGGCAACCACTTCGTAGCGCTCGAAGAGGAGTGGATTTTCCATTTCATCGGCTTCAATGGGCACATGTCCGGCGTTGCCGGCGCCGTAGCGAATCGCGTTGATACCGTCACGGCTGGCCCGTGCGCCGTAGGCACCCGATGAAAGCTCGAGCGTGAGGAACTGGCGCTTTTTCGCCTCCGGGCGGGAATCGGAGCCGCCAATCACGGCAGTGCCCGTGGAGCCCGATCCGCTTGCAAGCACCGCGCTTGGCGCGGCTTCCGCCAGCGCCCGCATCACCGTGTCAAGCACCCGATAGGTGACTTCGCCATAGCCGACCATGGATCCAGGCGGCTGCGCGTCGCATAGTGTGCCGGGGCGGGTGATGACGGTGACAGGGCGGTAGCTGCCGGCGTTGGGCGGGTTCTCGGGGTCGGTGATGGACTTGATCGCGTATTGCACGCCAGAAATCGCCGACGCGCGCGAGCAGTTCATGCCGCCGCGCGACTGATTGGATGAGGAGCTCAGATCAACCGTGATGTCGGATCCGCTCACAGTGACGGTTGCGGCTATCCACTGCGGGTCGCTGGAAAAGCCATCCCCGTCGATGCAATCGCGCGCGTGATAAACGCCGCTCCGAAAGCTTGCGATCCGCGATCGTGTGAGTTGTTCGGATCGTGCCAGCACTTCCCGCATCGCTTCGCGAACGGTATCAAGACCGTACCGGCCGACAAGTTCATTGAGCCGACGCTCGCCACTGAAACACGAAGCGTACTGGGCGCGCATGTCGCCCAGTGCTACCGAAGCATTGCGAACATTGCGAACGACCAGGTTCACCAGGGGCTGCTGCAACTGATCATTTTCGAAGAGTTTCACAGGCGGAATGACGATGCCTTCCTGAATGAGTTCGCGCGTTGCAGGCGAGTAGCTGCCTGGTCCCATTCCGCCAATGTCGGCCCAGTGACCGCGGTTGCAGAGGTAACCATAGGGCTCGCCCTTCCAGAAGAGCGGTCGAGCAAGCAGCACATCGGGCAGATGCGTGCCGCCAAGAAACGGGTCGTTGGTCATGAGAACGTCGCCCGGCCGGATGTTGTCTGCGCCGATTCCATCGATCAGGCCACGCAGTTGAAACGGCATGGTGGTGACATGAATCGGAAATCCGGTGGGGTCCTGCGCCACGATCTCGCCGCTCGCGTCCATCACGCAGCACGAGAGATCACCCTGTTCCTTCCAGAGTTGGGTGTAGGCGGCACGCATGGTCATGAGCTTCATTTCATGGGACACCCCGATGAGGGCGTTCTGGATGACCGCCAGCGTAAAAGCATCGATTGCCATCGGTTAGCGCTCCGGGTTGAGGCTGATGAGGAGATTGCCGTGAAGGTCGACCTGCAGAAGAGCGCCGGGTGGAAGCACCGTGGCCGATGACAATTCCTGGATGATGACCGGCCCCGCGAGTTGATCGCCTGGCTCCAGGCTTTCACGACGGATCACACGGGTGGGTACCATGGCCCCGTTGAACCAGGCCGGGCGGAGAGATTCGGCATGCAATGTGCTGGACCTTGAGTCGGCGGTCGCGCTTTGGGGAGTTTGGGTTTCGCCAATGGCACGGAGCCGGATGTTGACCAGTTCCACTGGCTCGCCCGGCACCGCATAGGTGTAGACCGCCTCATGTTGACGGTGGAATTCGTTGGTGAAGGCTGTGATGTCGGGTGTGCCCTCGCCACGGTCGTGCGCGACCCGAACATTGATCTCGGTGGTCTGGCCCACATAGCGCAAGTCCATGCTGCGTTCGAAGCGACGGGCTGTGGCGGAGACTCCTTCCGAATCGAAATCGGCTTGCGCGCGATGGCGGAGCGACTCAAATTCCTTTTCAAGGGAGGCTGCGTCTGTGGCATCCAGGCGTTGCAGAACCGAGCGCGAGTAATCATGCGTGAAGTCGGCAGCAGCGATTCCGCCAGCAGAAAACAGGCCGGGATTACTCGGAACGAGGATCTGTCGCATGCCGAGCTCTGCCGCGATGGCGAAGGCATGGATTGGGCCGCCGCCGCCTAGCGGGCACAGCTTGAAGTCTCGTGGATCTGCGCCCCGCTGCACCGACACAAAGCGGATCGCCTCGGCCATCTGGCTGGCCGCCACCTGAAAAATCCCGGCGGCAGCCTGTTGCAGCGTGGTGCCCAGGGGACCTGCGATGTCACGCTCGATCACGGCCCGCGCGCGCTCCGTGTCGAGCTTGACCGCACCGTTGGCGAAGTCATTGGGATCGATGTAGCCCAGCACCAGATTGACGTCGGTGAGGGTGACATGATCGCCACCCAGCCCGTAGCAGGCGGGGCCAGGGTCGGATGATGCGCTCTCCGGGCCGACCTTCAATCGGCCCACGTCATCGATCGTCACGATGCTGCCACCGCCGGCACCGACGGTGTGTACGTCAAGCATGGGCGTGACGATGGGGAAGTAGTCGATTTCGCGCGCTGTCGTTGCTTCGGCTTTTCCGTCCTTCAACAGACAGACGTCCAGGCTGGTGCCACCCATGTCCATCGTGATCAGATGAGTGTGCCCGGTTGTGCGGGCAAGATTGGCTGCACCCACGACCGCGCCGGCAGGCCCCGATAGAAGCGTGGTGGCGGGGTTGCGCATCACGAGATCGGGTCGACCCACGCCGCCATTCGACTGGAAAATGAAGAGCCGGTCGTCGATCCCCCTTTCCTTCAGTCGCTCCATCAGGCGGTCGATGTAGGTACCCAGGACCGGCGCCACATAAGCGGCAAACAATGTGGTGCTGGTTCTGGGGAACTCTCGAAATTCGGGCAAGACGTCAGAGGAAATCAGAACCCTCAGGTGGGGGAGGGCAATGCGCAACGCATCGCGAAGCCTTTGTTCGTGACGCGGATCGAGAAAGGAAAACAGCAGACAGATCGCCACCGCGCTGACTTCGCTTGCCCGGACCTCGTCGATGAGGCGATCGATGTCGGCTTCGGTCAGGTCTTTGAGTACCTGACCCTGGGCGTTGATCCGGCAGTCGGCTTCGAAGCGCAAGTGTCGAGGGACGAGCGGGCTGGGTTTGTCGACTTGCACGCGATAAATGAGGTCGGCAGGACGGCTGAACCGTCCGATTTCGATCACATCGCGAAAGCCCCGGTTGGTAATGAGCGCGATCCGAGCACCTTTCCGCTCGATCACGGCATTGGTGGTAATGGTGGTGCCGTGGCCGATGAAACTGACATCGCCTGCGCCGATACCCGCCTGCTCCATGACAAGACCAATGCCTCGCTCCACAGTGGCGTGGCGCCGGCCCGGCTCGTTCAGCACCTTGGCCACATGGACGGCGCCGGTGGACTCGTTGACGAGCACCACATCGGTAAAGGTGCCGCCCACATCAATGCCGATACGAACCATGTTGAGTGCTTCCTCATCGAGCGTTTCTCTGGAGGCCTCCAGTATTAGCCAAATCCGGTGGGAGCGGCTATCTTCGGTCCGCTAACGGGGAGCCGGCATGTTTCACATGGGTTGGTTTATCGCGCAGGGATTTGGCGTTCACGGTTGGAATCAGCCCTGGTCGGGATCCATCGGAACGGAATGGACCAAGCCTGACCTATACATCGATCTTGCCCGCGCCATTGAGCGCGCTGGCTTTGACTACCTCATGCTGGAGGACGGCTCGCTGGTGCCAGACTCGTATGGCAGCTCGCCCGAGTGGTTCATGCGGAACGCCTGGATGGTTCCCAAGAATGATCCGATGCCGCTGGTGCCGCTGATTGGCCAGGCCACGCGCCATCTGGGCATTGTGGCCACCATGACCACGTCGTTTTATCCCCCCTTCATTGGTGCACGATTGGCGGCAACGCTTGATCACCTGACAGAGGGCCGGGTGGGACTCAATATCGTCACCGCCCACAACGATCGGGCGGCGCAAAACTTCGGCCTTGATCAGCACCATGAGCATGATCTGCGCTACGAAATTGCCGATGAATGGATGGATGTGGCCTACAAGCTCTGGGGCTCATGGGCTGAAGGTGCGGTGCTGCGGGACGAGGTAAGCGGGGCGTTTGCCGATTTCACCAAGGTCAACCCGATTGATCACGTCGGACGATTTTTCAAATCTCGCGGGCCACTCAACACGCATGCTGGACCGCAAGGCAGGCCGGTGATCTGCCAGGCGGGTGGGTCGCCTGCCGGACGAAGTTTCGCAGCCAAACATGCCGACACGATCCTTGCGCGCTTTCGATCCATCGATGCAGCCAGGGCGTTTCGAGAAGACATCCACCGGCTTGCGCTTGGGCATGGGCGAGACCCTTCGCGGATCAAGATTCTCTACATGATGTCGGCCGTGATCGATGAAACCGACGAAGGCGCGATGAACCGTCTTGAGACCATCAAGAAGGGCGCTGCAAGGCAGGCGGAATACAAGCTCGCGTTCATGTCCTACGCGAGCGGCAAGGATTTCTCCAAGTTCGATCTCGATCAGCCGGTTCCCGAGATCAAGACCAATGCTGCGCAGGCGTCTACCGCTGCGCTCACGCGCGCCGCGGGCGCGCAGAAGACGCTTCGCGAAATTGCCATGGAAACGGCATCCGGGGGCTTTGATTATGTGGGCGCACCCGACACCGTAGCCGCGCAGATGGGTGAGACCATGTCTGCAATCGGTGGCGACGGTTTCCTGGTCAGCCACACGCTCAACCGACGGACCATCGCCGAGTTCACGGACGGGCTTGCACCCGCACTGCGGCGGCGCGGACTGATCCGCGCCGCTTACTCGTATCCGCGGTTTCGGGATAATCTTCTCGAGTTCTGACCAGCTGCCCGCCGGCGCGCGGGCCGGTCGATTTCATCACCCTGGTTGTGGAGTTTTCGAATGTCCAACGTGACCGAGTTCGCACCTGGCGGCTACCGCTATGTGAACGGTGTTTTTCAATATTCCTGCGGTGTCGCGGCGCTCCCGGGTTTCACCATTGAGCGGGCACGCTTCTTTCGCCCGGTTCCCCTTGCCCAGGGCTTTGCTGCAATTGAGGCGCATCTGCGCGCACTGGGGCGGCCGATGACGGCGTTCTGCGGATGCGAACTGCGCTCACCAGAGCCATTTTCCGAAGCTGGTTTTCGAGCGTTCAACGAGGTCTATGTGGGCACCCTCGAGCGCTGGGGCTTGTATCGGAACGGCATCAATCCGGTAGCGCGCTCGAATGTGTGTCCCGAGATGAACGCCCCTGCCGAGCCATCGTTTTATGCGTTTTCCTACACGGTTCCCGGTGCTGCGCCCGAAGGGCGCGGGGCCTTTGTGATTGCCGGCTCCGCTGAGGCGCCTGAGGGCAAGAGCAATTATCGCGACCACATCATCCGGCTGGGAGATACCTCGCCCGCGGGGCTGCTCGCCAAGGCGCAGTGGGTACTGGGCGAGCATGAACGCCGGATGGGCGAACTGGGCATGAAGTGGGCCGACACCACCGGTGTGCATGTCTACACGGTGCACGATATTCACCCACTGATGGCGTCGGAACTGGTGCGCCGCGGGGCGGGTGAGTCGGGCGTGAGCTGGCAGTACTGCCGGCCGCCGGTGGTTGATCTTGAGTTTGAGATGGACATGCGGGGCGTCAGCCGGGAGCTTGTGCTCTGACGCGCCCGCTCTAGACCACGCCCAGATACGCCTCGCGGATAGCAGGGTCGTCTCGCAGTTCCGCACTGGATCCGGAACGGGTGATACGTCCGGTGTCCATCACGAAGGCCCGGTCGGCGAGTTCGAGCGCGGTGGCAACGTCCTGCTCAACCACAAGCATGGAGAGCCCCTGGGCGTTCAGCCCGCGCAGGGCTTCGCAGAGCGACTCCACCACCGCGGGCGCAAGGCCGAGGGACAGTTCGTCAATGAGCAATAACCGGGGCAACCCCATGAGGCCGCGGGCAATGGCGCACATCTGCTGTTCGCCGCCCGACAAGGTGCCGGCATTTTGCCCCGCACGCGAGGCAAGAATCGGAAACAGCTCGTACATGCGTTCAAGATCACGGCGAATGGCGGCATCGCCGTCGCGCCGGAGATAAGCACCCATCAGCAGGTTGTCTCGAACCGGCATGGCGGAGAACAGCCGCCGCCCCTCCGGCACATGGGCGATGCCCGCTGAGAGCACCGCTTCGGGGGTTGCGCCGGTGAGGTTGGCGCCGTTGAAGCGGATGCTTCCGCCTCGAGTGGGCACCAAACCGGACAAGGTACGCATGAGGGTGGTTTTGCCCGCGCCGTTGGAGCCTACCAGGCAGGCGATGCTGCCGGTTTGAACCTCGAGGGTGGCGTCCCACAGCACCTGCACGTCGCCATAGCCCGACTGCAGTCCCTGGATGCTGAGCAGTGTCTCAGCCATGTGGGGCTCCAGCGGTTTGCGCGGCATAGCGTTTGCCGAGATAGGCCTGGATCACCTTGGGGTCGCGCATGACCGACTGCGGCTCGCCCTCGGCGATGAGCTCGCCATGATGAAGCACGACCACCCGGGAACAGAGCGATGTGACCACCTTCATGAGGTGCTCGATGATCAGGATGGTGATGCCGCGGGCGGCGATCGCCTGGATCAGCGCCAGCGCCTGGTTGATCTCGGACGAATTGAGTCCGGCGTTGACTTCGTCGAGCAACAGAAGCCGGGGGCGCATCGCAAGCCCCTTGGCAAGCTCGAGGCGCTTGCGCATGGCGAGCGTCAGCGCCGAGGCGCTGCGTTCGGCGAAATCGCCGAGCCCCACGAATTCAAGGTGCTCGAGCGCCTGCATTCGCGCGTTGCGTATGGAGGATGCGCCGCCCGCAAAGAGCGCTGCCGCGGCGACGTTCTCGACCACGGTCAGTTCGGGAAAGGGTTGAACGATCTGGAAGGTTCGGCCGATGCCTGCGCGGGCGGCCTGCCACGGTGCAAAGCGCGTGACATCGCGCCCGTTGAAGAGGACCGATCCGCTGGAGGCGGGGTGCACACCGGTGATGACATTCACCAGGGTGGTTTTCCCCGCACCGTTGGGTCCGATCAGCCCGATGATTTCGCCGGCCTTCACCGACAGGCTCACGTTGTTGACCGCAGCCAGTCCACCAAAGCGGCGCGACAACGCGCGCAATTCGAGAAGCGGGGTCATGGTGTGTGATCCCGCGCCCGCCGCCGCGCGATGCCTGCCAAGCCGCGAGGCAGAAACAGCACCAGCAGAACAATGAGCAGCCCGAGTACGCCCGAGTGGACTTCGAGAAAGCGTCTCCAGACGATTTCTTCCAGGCCCAGGAACACGCCGGCGCCGATGATCGGACCAAATGCCGATCCTGCGCCACCCAGCAGGACCATGACGATAGGCTTGACCGAATAGAGCACATCGAACACATCGGGCGGTTCGATGTAATTGACCCAGGAGGCATAGATTGCCCCGGCAATGCCGGTGAACACAGCCGACAGCGCGAAGGCGGATGTCTTGGTGGCGGTGGTGTTCACACCCAGCATGTCGGCAGCCGATTCGTTTTGCTGGATGCAGCGCAGGCCGAAACCAAGACGGCCGTGCTGAACCGCGAGGGTGGCGGCCATGGCGACCGCGGCGAGCCCCAGCATGGTCCAGTAAAAAAAATCTGCCTGCTGCTCGACCGACTGCCCGGTGCGAAGCGGCAGATTGAGGCCCATGCCGCCGCCTGTCAGATCGGTTGCCGAGTTGATGATTTCGCGCAGCACTTCCGCCACCACCAGGCTCGCGATCGCGAAATAGTGACCGCGAAGACGCAGCAGTGCGAGGCCGAGCGCAGCGGCAAACAGCAGCGCAAGCAGGCCCGCGAACCCCCATGCCAGCCACATCCCGATCCCGAATTTTTGCGCCACGCCACCCGCATAGGCGCCCAGCCCGAAAAACGCCGCGGTGGCAAACGACGGATAACCCGCCATGCCACCGATGAAGTTCCAGGACAGCGCCAACACCGCATACATGAGCATGGTGGTGCCCAGACGCAGGACGTAGGTGTCAGCCAGAAAGGGGGGCAGCGCCATGAGTGCGAACAGCAGGCATGCAAGGCCCAAATCGCGGCGGGCGGCGGTATCGAGCGCGGCCATGGCGGGATTACTCATAGCCTTTTCGACCCAGGAGACCCGTGGGGCGGAAGACCAGCATTGCGATCAGCAAGGC